>NZ_JAURWM010000253.1 GCF_030654915.1 Phenylobacterium sp.
CTGGTTCATCGCCCAGTGGACGCCGAAGCGATCCTTCAGCGAGCCCCAGCGGTCGCCCCAGAACATCAGGGCCACGGGGTTCATCACCTCGAGCCCGGCGTCGACCGCCTGCTGGAACCAGGTGTCGATGTCATCGACCACCAGCTGCATGGTGAAGCTGTGCGAGGGCTGGTGTTCGTAGCCGTGCTCGGGAAAGCAGTCGCTGAGCATCAGCGAGCCTTCGTTGATCACCAGATGGCAGTGCATCAGCCGCTTGCCGTCCTCGGCCGGCAGGCGGCGGGCTTCGACCGCGCCGAAGGCGGCCTTGTAGAGCTCGGCGGCCTCGGCGGCCCCGACGACGTTGAGGTAGGGGATGACGCCCTTCAGGGGCGCGGCGGCTTGCTCGGTCATGACGGTGGTCCTTTCGTCAGAAGGTCTTGAGGAGCTCGGCGAGCTGGTCGGCGCATTGGCTCCAGCCCTGGTGGAAACCCATCTCTTCGTGCCGGGTCCTGACCACGGCGGTCCAGTGGCGGGCGCGGGCGGTGTATGTCGTGCGGCCGCCGTCCAGCGGTTCGAATTCGACGATGGCGACCATGAACGGCCCGGCGGGAACCCAGTCGCCGACGAAGGCGTCGGTGAACACCAGGCGACGGTTCGGAACGATTTCCAGATAGACGCCGGGATTGGGGAATTCGGCGCCGTCAGGGTCCTTCATGGTGATCGAGGACGAACCGCCGGGGCGCAGGTCCTGCTCGACCTTGGAGATGGTCCAGGGCTTGGGAACGAACCACTGCGGGATCAGAGTCGGATCGGTCCAGGCGCGGTAGACCTTCTCGGGCGGGGCGTCGAAGACGCGTTCGAGGACGAGTTCGTGTTCGGCGGTCATGCTCTGGTCCTTCGTCTGGATGGTCTCGTCCCCAGGACGAACGGGAGGCCGGCGTTCCGACAGCCTCCACGATTTTTCCTCAGGACGCCAAGCCGGCCTGCAGCCGGTCAAGGTGCAGGCGGATATGGGCCGCCTCGGCGGGGCTGTTGGCCAGGGCGATGGCCTGATTGAAGGCCACGCGGGCCTCCGCCGCCTCGCCGAGCTGCTGCAACAGCGCCCCACGCACGCCGTGGAAGTGGAAATACCCGGCCAGGCGCGGCGCCAGGGGCTCGATCAGCTCCAGCGCGGCTCGCGGCCCGTCGGTCTTGCTGACCGCCACCGCCCGGTTGAGCGTGATGACCGGTGAGGGAGCCAGCCGCTCCAGCGCGGCGTAGAGGGCCGCGATTCCGGCCCAGTCGGTGTCCTCGGCCCGGGCCGCGCGGGCGTGCAGGGCGGCAATCGCCGCCTGGATCTGGTAGGGGCCGGGCCGGCGGTGGCGCATGGCCTTGTCGACCAGGGCCAGACCCTCGGCGATCAGGCGCCGGTCCCAGAGCGAGCGGTCCTGATCGTCCATCAGCACCATCTCGCCCGCCTCGTCGAAGCGGGCCGCGGCGCGGGAGTGCTGGAGCAGCAACAGCGCCGTCAGCCCCATGATCTCCGGCTCGGTCTGGTAGAGCCGCAGCAGCAGGCGCGCCAGTCGGATGGCCTCGTCCGCCAGCCGGGCCCGGTCGTCCCGCCGTCCGCCAGCGGAATAGCCCTCATTGAACAGCAGGTAGATCATCGCCGCCACGGCCGCGACCCGCTCGGCGCGCTCGGCCGGACCGGGGGTTTCGAACGGCGTCCCGGCGTCGGCGACCTTCGCCTTGGCCCGGGTGATCCGCTGTTCCATGGCCCGTTCGCCGACCAGGAAGGCGCGGGCGATCTGCCTGACCGAGAGTCCCGACACGATCCGCAGCGCCAGGGCGATCTGCTGGGTCGCGGGCAGGTCCGGGTGACAGCAGATAAACAGCAGCCGCAGGACGTCGTCCCGATAGTCCGCGCCGTCCAGCCGCTCGGCCAGCGGCGTTTCGGCGTCGTCCGTGTCGGACAGGACGGCCTCGTCCGGAAGAGCGGTCTGTTTCGCCCGCCGCCGGACGCCGTCGATGCCGGCGTTGCGGCCGACCATGATCAGCCATGCGGCCGGGTCCCGCGGCGGCCCGTTGACCGGCCAGCTCTTCAGGGCCCGCAGGCAGGCGTCCTGGAAGGCTTCCTCGGCGGTGTCGAGATCCCGGAAATAGCGCAACAGGGCGCCCACGGCCTGGGGGCGGGCGCCGGTCAGGGCCGCGTCGATCCAGGCGGGATCGGTCACCCCAGGGCCTTCCCCGGACGGAAGTAGCCAATCGGACGGATCTCGTAGGCGCCGCCGGGGTTCGCCGCCGCCAGGTCGCGGGCGATGGCCAGGCCTTCCTCAAGCCCGTCGATGTCGAGCAGGTAGAAGCCCAGCAACTGTTCCTTGGTTTCGGCGTAGGGGCCGTCGATGACCAGGTCCTGGTCCTTGCGCAGGGTGGTCGCCGCCGTGGTCGGCAGCAGCCTCAGGGACGGGCCCAGCTTGCCGGCCTTGTCCAGCGTCTGCTGCACGGCCTCCAGCCGCGCCATCACGGCGGCGTCCTGATCCTGGTCCCAGGCGAACACCTCGGCCTCGTCGTTGTAACAGAGCAGGGCGTAGAGCATCGGCGGGTCTCCGTTCATCCGCAGGACGAACCAGTATGCCGCGCTCCGACAGGGGTGGCTTGAAAAACTGCGCCGGCATTGAACCTTTTGCCGGCGGCGCGCGACTATCCTCGTGGAAGCTGGAGGCGGGCGTGCGACGCGATCTCGAGCAGGTGCTGGATGAGTATCTCGTTCTGCTTGCGCGGGACGGATCCCGGCCGGCGCTGGAACAGTTGGTCGGCCGCTGGTCGCCCCGGCTGCAGCGTCACGCCGCCCGAACCCTGGGCGACCGTGAGGCCGCCCGCGACGTGGTGCAGGACACCTGGGTGGCCGCCCTCAGGGGACTGGCCCGGCTGGATGACCCCGCGCGGTTCCCGGCATGGCTCTACGCCATCGCCACGCGGAGATGCGTCGACCTGATCCGCACCCGCGGACGGGCGCGACGGTTGAGCGAGGGGTTGGAAGCCCAGCCTCCCGGACCGCCCCGGATCGACGCCGACATCGGCCTGGACCTGACCGCCGCCCTGGCCCGCCTGCCGGCCGACCAGCGCCTGGTGGCCAGTCTATTCTACGGGGAGGGCCTTGATATCGAGGCTGTCGCCGTTGTCGCCGGCGTTCCCGTCGGCACGGTGAAATCCCGGCTGCACCACGCGCGGTCGGCTCTGAAAACCTTTCTGGAAGGAGATTCATCATGACCCATATCGACGACGCCATCCGCCAGGCCCTGTCCGCCGAGGACGCCCGGGCGCTGGAGGGCTTCAATGGCGAGCAGTCCATGATCCGGCAGGCGTTCGCCACGCTCGGCGCCGGTCCCAACCAGCTGATCTACGTCGGGGGGTGGCTCGGGGCCTTTCTGCTCTTCGCGGCGGGCGTGGCCTTCGGCTGGAAGTTCTACACCGCCACGGGGGCGCATGAGATGGCGCTCTGGGGTGGGGCCACGGTGTTGGCCTTCATCGCCATCGGCCTGATCAAGATCTGGTTCTTCATGGAGTTGAGCAAGAACCAGATCATCCGCGAGGTGAAGCGCCTTGAGCTGCAGGTCGCCAGGCTGGCGGCGCGGGCTCAGGTCTAATTCTACAGACCGGCGCCGCCCTCAGGCCGCCGCCCGCTCCGACCGCCGCAGTTGCCGCAGCTGGCGGAAGGAGATCAGCCGGCGGCTCCCCTCGTCCCACAGGGACAGGGACACGGTCCGGAAGCTCTCCAGCAGGCCCAGCCGGCTGACCTCGCGCAGTTCGGGATGGTCCTTCAGGACCCGGGTCAGGCGATAGTAGGGGATGCGGCTGTTCACGTGATGCACGTGGTGCACCCCGATGTTGGCGGTCATCCAGCGCAGGGGTTCGGGCAGGTCATAGTGTGAACTGCCGTGCAGGGCCGCGTGGGTGTGGTCCCACTCACCCTCGCGGGCCCAATAGCTGCCCTCGAACTGATGCTGGACGTAGAACAGCCAGACGCCGATCGACGCCGCCAGCAGGATGGTCGGCAGGTGAATCAGCAGCAGGCCCTTCCAGCCGCCGAGCAGGATCACCGCGGTGATCAGGACGGCGATGGTCAGGTTGGTGCCCATGGCGCTCAGCCACGGCTTCCAGCCTTCCTTCATCAGGCCCATGGGCATGCGCTGCTCGATCACGAAGACCCAGGCCGGGCCGATGACGAACAGGACGAGGGGATTGCGATACAGGCGGTAGCCGATCCGCTTCAGCAGGGGCAGGGCGCGGTACTCGGCCACGGTCAGGGTGGCGATGTCGCCCAGGCCCCGGCGATCCAGATCGCCCGAGGTGGCGTGGTGGATCGCGTGTGACCGGCGCCAGCAGTGATAGGGCGTCATGGTCAGGACGCCGATCAGCCGGCCGGTCCAGTTGTTCGCCGCCGGACTGCGGAAGAAGGACTGGTGGCTGCAGTCGTGCTGCACCATGAACAGCCGCACCAGGAAGGCCGCGGCCGGAATGGAGAGGAGCAGGGCCAGCCACCACAGGCCGAAGACGGACGCGACCCAGGCGGCGGTCCAGATTGCCGCCAGCGGCGCGGCGCTCAGGACGATCTCGAGGATCGAACGGGCGTGGCTGGGGCGCTGGTAAGCCGCGAGAATCTTGCGCCAGCGGCGGGGCTCGGAGGGGTTCGTGGTCAATGTCTCTTCCCGACTCGCGCGGACCGTTTCTTGCGAACGGTCTAGCCCGACAATGCGACGGAGATGTTTAAGCCTCCGCTACGAGTCGCGCGAGGCGCCGCTTTGACACGGCGAACGGGCAGGCAGCGGGGTGTGGCGTCCCGGATACGCCGCAAGTGAGGCGAATTGGCGGCGGGCGGGCCGTCCCGCCTTTGGCTTGTGGAGAAGACGGGGCGTCAGCGCTTCCGGTAGGCCTTGGCTTCGGCCGCCAGGCCGACGGCCCAGCTGTCCTTCTCCTCGGCCGGCGGGGCCACGAACGGCAGCTCTCCCGCCACGCCCCGGATCGCCAGCCACAGGGGCAGGGCGTAGTGCCCCAGCATCCGCAGAGGGCGGCGTTTGTCGGTGACATCCCAGCCGGCGTCCTCGAAGGCGAACACCTGCTGCGCCGGCGGCTTGCGGTCGACGCCGTCCCAGTCGCCGGGCAGGTCGATCGCCTCTGCCTCGTCGACGGTCAGGCCGAAGTTCGCGCGGCAGACCTCGTCGATCTCGGGTGCATCGGCGCGGGCGTCCGGCTCGGCCAGCGAGGGCTTCATCAGCGCGCGGGTCTCGAGGTCGGCGATCCCGGGCAAATCGATCAGGCGGCGCAGGGGCTGGGTCATGGGGACGGTTTAGCGGGCGAGGGGCCCCGCGCCAATCTCGCCTTGGCGCTGATTTGGGCGTATCCAGCGCCATCACCTTGAGCGGAGTCCCTTCATGGCCGGCCTGAAAGACAAGCGCGGCTTCATCGACCGCGAACGCCTCGACCTCTCCGAGCGCCAGGCCGTGGAATACTGGATGAAGCGCTGGGGCGTGACCAAGGAGCAGCTGACCGCCGCCCACCGGGCCGCCGGCCGGATGACCAAGGACATCGCCGCCCATCTGGGCAAGAAGCGGTAGACCCGATGCGGATCGTCTTCGCGGCCCTTGCGGCCACCGTCCTCGCCGGACCCGTCGCGGCCCAAAGCCCGCCCGCCGCCCCGGCCTTGCCGCAGGGCGCGGCCCTGACCGAGGCGATCCGGTCGCGGGACGCCGAGTTCTTCGCGGTCTTCTTCACCGGCTGCGACCCGGCGAGGGTCGAGGCCATGCTGACGCCCGACTTCGAGATGTTCCACGACAAGGGCGGCATGATCGCCGACGGGGCCACGGGCTTTGTCGCCGACTACGCCAGGTCCTGCGAGGAGAAGAAGGCGCCGGACGCCTGGCGTTCCCGCCGCGAGCTGGTGGCCGGCAGCCTGAAGGTCGAGCCGATCCCGGGCTATGGCGCCTTCGAGGAGGGCGACCACCTGTTCTACGAGCGCAGGGGCGACGGCCCGGAAAAGCTGGTCGGCAAGGCCCACTTCGTCCAGGTCTGGCGCCTCGCGCCCGACGGCTGGCGCCTGGCGCGGGTGCTCAGCTACAGCCACCAGGCGGTGGAGTAGGCTCTCCCACCTTCGCCGCATATC
Organism: Phenylobacterium sp.; assembly: GCF_030654915.1. Lineage (GTDB taxonomy): Bacteria > Pseudomonadota > Alphaproteobacteria > Caulobacterales > Caulobacteraceae > Phenylobacterium. The sequence goes on from NZ_JAURWM010000253.1 coordinate 6,119, forward strand.
GGCGGAGCGCGAAAACCCGTGGAAAAGCCGCCTTTTCCCTGCGACCTGCCGCCGCGCGGCGGCCCCTGCGCTTGAATGCACCGGCGAAGCGGCCACATATCATTCACAAAGGTCGCCCAGTGTAGGGCGGCCTGCGCGGCGCCACTGTTGCAGGGCCGCGCTGAGGAGAATGGTATGACCGACATCCGTACGCTTCCGGTGTTGCCGCTTCGGGACATCGTGGTGTTTCCCCATATGGTCGTTCCCCTGTTCGTGGGGCGCGACAAGTCGGTGCGCGCGCTTGAAGAAGTGATGCGCGGCGACAAGCAGATTCTGCTCGCGACCCAGAAGAATTCCGCCGACGACGACCCCGCCACCGACGACATCTATGACGTCGGCGTGGTCGCCACGGTGCTGCAGCTGCTCAAGCTGCCCGACGGTACGGTCAAGGTGCTGGTCGAGGGCAAGCACCGCGCCGCGGTGATCAAGTTCACCGGCCGCGACGAGTATTATGAGGCCGAGACGGCCGCCATCGACGAGGACGGCGGCGAGGAGCACGAGGCCGAGGCCCTGTCGCGCGCCGTGGCCGAGCAGTTCGAGAACTACGTCAAGCTCAACAAGAAGATCCCGCCCGAGGCCCTGGCCTCGATCCCGCAGATCGTCGAGCCGGGCAAGCTGGCCGACAGCATCGCCGCCCACCTGTCGGTGAAGATCGGCGACAAGCAGCAGCTGCTGGAAATCTTCAACGTCGTGAAGCGTCTGGAGAAGGTCTTCGCCCTGATGGAGGGCGAGATTTCCGTCCTGCAGGTCGAGAAGAAAATCCGCTCGCGCGTGAAGCGCCAGATGGAGAAGACCCAGCGCGAGTACTATCTCAACGAGCAGATGAAGGCGATCCAGCGCGAGCTGGGCGAGCAGGACGATCAACGCGACGAACTGCTCGAGCTGGAAAAGCGCATCAAGCGCACGAAGCTCTCGAAGGAAGCCCGCACCAAGGCCGATGCGGAGCTGAAGAAGCTGCGCAACATGAGCCCGATGTCGGCAGAATCCACCGTCGTGCGGAATTATCTCGACTGGCTCCTCTCGATCCCGTGGGGCAAGGCGAAGACCAAGACCATCGATCTGGTGAAGGCCGAGGAAGTTCTCGACCGCGATCACTACGGTCTGGAGAAGGTCAAGGAGCGCATCCTGGAGTACCTGGCCGTGCAGGCCCGGACCGGCGCCCTGAAAGGGCCGATCCTCTGCCTCGTCGGCCCTCCGGGCGTGGGCAAGACCTCGCTGGGCAAGTCGATCGCCGAAGCCACGAACCGTGAGTTCGTCCGGGTCTCCCTGGGCGGCGTGCGGGACGAGGCCGAGATCCGCGGTCACCGCCGGACGTACATCGGCTCCATGCCGGGCAAGATCATCCAGTCGATGAAGAAGGCCAAGTCGACCAACGCCTTCTTCCTGCTGGATGAAATCGACAAGATGGGTTCCGACTATCGCGGTGACCCGTCCTCGGCCCTGCTTGAAGTGCTCGATCCGTCGCAGAACTCGACGTTCGCGGACCACTATCTCGAAGTGGACTACGACCTGTCGCCGGTGATGTTCGTCACCACGGCCAACAGCCTGAACATGCCCCAGCCGCTGCTGGACCGCATGGAGATCATCCGCATCCCCGGCTACACCGAGGATGAGAAGGTCGAGATCGCGCTGCGGCACGTGCTGCCCAAGCTGACCAAGGACCACGGCCTGACGGCCGAGGAGTTCGTGGTGCCGACCCAAACGGTCCGTGACCTGATCCGCTACTACACGCGGGAAGCCGGCGTTCGCTCGCTCGAGCGGGAGCTTGGCAACCTGGCGCGTAAGACGGTGCGGGACCTGGCGCGTGAAGACGTCAAGTCGATCACCATCGACGCCGAACGGCTGGCCAAGTACGCGGGCGTTCAGAAGTACCGCTACGGCGAGACGGACGAGGAAGACCAAGTCGGTATCATCACCGGCCTGGCCTACACCGAGTTCGGCGGGGACATCCTGACCATCGAAGCGGTCAAGATGCCCGGCAAGGGCCGCATGTCCATCACGGGTAACCTGAAGGATGTGATGAAGGAGTCGATCTCGGCCGCGAACTCCTATGTCCGCAGCCGCGCGACCCACTTCGGCATCGAGCCGCCGATCTTCGAGAAGACCGACGTGCACATCCACGTGCCGGACGGCGCAACGCCCAAGGACGGCCCATCGGCCGGCGCGGCGATGGCCACGGCCATCGTCTCGGTGCTGACCGGTATCCCGATCCGCAAGGACATCGCCATGACCGGCGAGGTCACGCTGCGGGGCAGGGTGACGGCCATTGGCGGCTTGAAGGAAAAGCTGCTCGCGGCCCACCGCTCAGGCGTCAAGACCGTGCTGATCCCGCAGGAGAACGTGAAGGACCTGGCCGACATCCCGGAAAACGTGAAGTCGGCTTTGGAAATTATCCCGGTCTCAAACGTGGATGAAGTGCTGGCCAACGCGCTGACTCAGCCCCTGACTCCCATCGAGTGGAACCCTGCCGACCAACCACCGGTATCGGTTGCAGTTGATGACGCCGGCGATGAGAGCGTCATCACCCACTAATCGGTGGAAAAGTGAGGTAAATTCAGGCGGCGCGGGGGTTTCCCGCGCCGCCTTTGTTTGACGCGCAGGAATCGGCCGCCATAATCGCGCGACGCGAAGCAGCCTCGCGCTTCCGCGAGAGGTTCGCGGTTTGAGATAACGGGCTGGGAGAGACAAACAATGACCAAGGCCGAACTCGTCACGGCGATTGCCGATAAGGCGGGCCTTAACAAGGCGCAGGCGAAAGACGCGCTGGAAGCGTTCATCGAGAGCGTCACCGAGTCGCTGAAGGCGGGGCAAGAAGTTCGACTCGTCGGTTTCGGCAGCTTCGTGCCTGTGAACCGCGCCGCTGGTACTGCGCGCAATCCGCGCACCGGTGAGACGGTTAGCCGTCCGGCTTCGAAGACTGCGCGCTTCCGCGTCGGCGAGGGCCTGAAGGGCTCGTTGAACTAGGCTAGTCCAACGACCCTTGTATTTAGGGCGGCCTCCGTACCCGGAGGTCGCCCTTTTCGCTATCTACAGGCGCGCCGCAAGGACGCCTACGGGCGGCTAGCTCAGTTGGTCAGAGCACCTGGTTTACACCCAGGGGGTCGGGGGTTCGAGCCCCTCGCCGCCCACCAGCCTTCGCCCAGTTCGTGGGCTCCGGCTCGGCAAGCCCTCCCCAGGGCCGCCTTCGCCAGGAAATGACGTTGAAATGCTGTACCGCCCGCTCGGTAAGACAGGCCTGGTCGTCTCGGAGATCGGGCTCGGCTGCGCGAGTTGGTGGGGCCAGAAGGCGTTCGACGAGCGCCAAGCGCTGGCCCTGGTCCATGCCGCCCTCGATCATGGCGTCACCTTCTTCGACACCGGCGCGGCCTATTCAGGCGGGGAGGCTGAGCCTCGGCTGGGCCGGGCGCTCAAGGGCCGGGCCTTGGACGGGGTCGTCGTCGCCACCAAGGCTGGGACCTGGCATGACGGCCGCCGTGTGGTGCGTGACTTCTCACTTGCAGGGATCGAGGCCAGCGTCGAACGCAGCCTGCGAAACCTTGGCCTCGAGACGCTGCCGCTCCTGCAACTGCACGGACCGGCGGTGGCTGAGCTCGATGCGGCCATGTTGACGATGTTGGATGGCTTGAAGCGTCGTGGCCTCGTGCAAGCGCTGGGCGTCAACAGCTTCGATCCCACCCTGATCGAGCATGTGGTTGGCCTGCCGGTCTTTGACGTGGTGATGGTCGACTACAATGTCCTGCGCCCTGAACGCGCGCCGCTGATCGCCAAGGCGGCGGGGCAGGGCAAGGGGGTCCTGGCCGGAATGGCTCTGGCCATGGGCCACGCCAATCGCCAGGTCCTGCGCCTGCGGGCGCCCCGGGATATCTGGTACGCGCTGCGGGCGTTGAAGAACCATCGCGCCGATGTCGCCAAGGGCGGGCGGTTCGGTTTCCTGGCCGATACGCCGGGGATGACCGCGTCGCAGGCCGCGCTGGCCTATGTGCTGGCCGACCCCAATGTTTCATGTGCGGTGGTCGGAACCACCCGTATGAACCACTTGATGGAGAACATTGCGGCGTCGGGAAGGAGCCTGCCTTCGGATGTCCTGGACCGCGTGAAACAGGCGCAGAACTAGGAGCGGCTCATGCCCGGCGACGAACAGTTCCTGCAGCAGGCGATCGACTTGGCCCTGGCCAATGTCCGCGACGCCGGCGGCCGCCCGTTTGGGGCGGTCGTGGTGAAGGATGGCGAGGTGATCGCCACTGGCGTGAATGAGATCGGCGCGACCGGCGATCCGACCGCCCACGCCGAACTCTCAGCGATCCGGCGAGCCGCCCAGGTCCTGGGATCGCCGCGTCTCGACGGCTGCATAGTCTACGCCAGCGGCCAGCCGTGCCCGATGTGTCTTTCCGCCATGTACCTGACCGGAGTGAGCGCGGTCAGGTTCGCCTACTCCAATGCGGATGGCGAACCCTTCGGTTTGTCGACGGCCTCGATCTACGACGAGATGGCGAAACCCCTGGAGCAGCAGACCCTGGATGTGCGCCACCAGCCTGCCGGCCCTGCCCAGGAGTCGCCGTATGCAGTCTGGAAAGCACGGCAAAGCTGAGGTCGAAACCAGCGCAACCGAACTTAGTTCGGATTTTTAAGGCGTTGTGACCGCGCGCGGTTTGGGATTTCATCGCCCGAACGACGCCGGTCACGGCCTTCCAGCCGCAAGCCAGGCGCCGAACCAGGGAGATCGCTATGGCTGATGGCGCCATGAAGCTGGCCGACGAGGCGCGGGTTCGTGCCTATTCCATGCCGCTGGAGGAAATGCACCCCGGCGATCCGGAGCTGTTCCGGACCAACACCCACTGGCCCTATTTTGAACGGTTGCGGCGCGAGGACCCGGTCCACTACTGCGCCGACTCCGAGTTCGGGGCCTATTGGTCGGTGACCAAGTACAACGACATCATGGCGGTCGACACCAATCACGGGGTCTTTTCGTCGGAAGCCGCGCTTGGTGGGATCACCATCCGCGACGCCCGTCCCGATCTGCGCCGACCGAGCTTCATCGCCATGGACCCGCCGCGTCATGACGTTCAGCGCAAGACCGTCAGCCCGATAGTCTCGCCGGCCAATCTTCACATGATGGAACCGATCATCCGCGAGCGGGCGGCCAAGATCCTGGACGCCTTGCCGAGAGGCGAGACCTTCGACTGGGTTGACCGGGTGTCGATCGAGCTCACCACCCAGATGCTGGCGACCCTGTTCGATTTCCCCTTCGAGGAGCGCCGTAAGCTGACCCGCTGGTCGGACGTGGCGACCTGCATGCCGATGCCGGGCGGGATCTGTGAGACCGAGGACGAACGCCAAGCCGAACTGATGGAGTGCCTGGCCGAGTTCACCGAGCTCTGGAACCAGCGGGTCAATGAGCCGCCGCGCGGCGACCTGATCTCGATGCTGGCGCATGGCGAGGCCACTCGCAACATGACGCCCGACGAGTATCTCGGGAACATTATCCTGCTGATCGTCGGGGGTAACGACACCACCCGCAACTCGATGACGGGCGGGCTCTACGCCCTCAATCAGAACCCCGACCAGTACGACAAGCTGCGGGCCGACCACTCGCTGATCACCTCGATGGTGCCGGAGATCATCCGTTGGCAGACGCCTTTGGCCCATATGCGGCGCACGGCGACCGAAGACATTGAGCTAGGCGGCAAGACCATCAAGAAGGGCGACAAGGTCGTCATGTGGTACGTCTCGGGCAACCGCGACGATGAGGCGATTACCGAACCCGAACGCTTCATCGTCGATCGCGAACGGCCCCGCCAACACATGTCCTTCGGCTTCGGCATCCACCGCTGCGTCGGCAACCGTCTGGCGGAAATGCAGCTGCGCGTCGTTTGGGAGGAGATCCTCAAGCGGTTCGAGCGCATCGAGGTCGTCGAGGAACCGCGCCGCGTCCGTTCCAGCTTCGTGAAGGGCTATGAAACCCTGCCGGTGCGAATCGTCGCCTGAGCGAAAGGCGCCCTGACGCAAGGGCGCCCTTTTCCTCGACCGCCATAGGCGTAAGCTCTCCTCCAAGAACGGTGATTACCCAGGGAGGAAGAGCATGGCCGTAGATCTGGCCCCCCTCGATCAGGCGCTCGAGAGCGCTCACCTCCCGGCCTTGTCCGCCGCCCTGGTGCATCTGACCGGCGATCTGTCCTGGCTGCGACCAGAGTGGCGGCCGATGTACATGCCGCTCTCGCGCGGCGAGACCGGCGTGCCAGAGGCCGAGCAGGCCAAGATGCGGGCCGCGGCCAAGATTGCGATCACCGACTATCTGACCGGCAAGCGCCCGATGGCCCCGATCCCAGGGCCGGAAGCCGTTCGCCAGATGATGAGCTTCGTCGCCGGGGCGGACATTCCAGACGGCTATGGCGAGTTCCTCAGCGACGAGCTGGCCTTGGACGGCCATAGCTCCAAGGACCCCAACTGGTCCTCGCCGCAACTCAAGGCGGCCGCCCGACGGCTGAACGTGCTGGTGGTCGGAGCCGGGATGTCCGGTATCCTCGCGGCCATCCGCCTGACCCAGGCCGGCGTGCCCTTTGAGATCGTCGACAAGAACGCCGATGTGGGCGGGACGTGGTTGGAGAACACCTATCCGGGCTGCCGGGTGGATTCCTCGAACCACATGTACTCCTACAGCTTCGAGCCGAACCATTTTTGGCCGCAGCATTTCTCCACCCAGCCCGTCCTGCTGGACTATTTCCGCGGCGTCGCCGCCCGGCATGACGTCAAGAAGCATGTCCGGTTCGAGACCACGGTCGAGGAAATGGTCTGGGACGAGCCACGCGCCGTTTGGAAGGTGCGGCTGAAGACCCCTTCGGGCAATGAGGAGGTGGAGGCCCAGGCGGTGATCACCGCCGTCGGTCAGCTCAATCGGCCACGCTATCCGGACATCAAGGGACGTGAACGGTTCGCGGGCGCAGCCTTCCATTCGGCCGAGTGGCGTCACGACGTCGATCTGACTGGAAAGCGGGTCGCGGTGATCGGCACCGGCGCCAGTGCCTTCCAGTTCGTGCCGGAGATCGCCGGCAAGGTCGGCAGCCTGACCGTCTTCCAGCGCACCCCGCCATGGGGCTTCCCGGTGGGGCACTATCATGAGGATGTGCCGGCCGGGATGAACTGGCTGATGGAGCACGTGCCGTTCTACGACAAATGGTACCGCTTCTGGATGTTCTGGACGGTGACCGACGGGTTGCTGCCCATGGTCACCGCCGATCCGAATTGGGCTGGACCGACCACGGCGGTCAGCGAACTGAACTTTGGCTTCCGCGAGATGATCGCTCAGGCCATCGCCGCCCAGGCGCCGGACCGCCCCGATCTGATCGCCAAGGTGATCCCAACCTATCCGGTAGGCGGCAAGCGCTCGCTGCTCGACAACGGCGTATGGATCGAGGCGCTGAAGCGCGACAATGTCGAACTGGTCACCGAGGGCATCGCCGAGATCACGCCCCGGGGGATCGTCACGGTGGACGGCGAGGCCCGGGAGTTCGACGTCATCATCTACGGCACGGGCTTCTACGCCTCGAAATTCCTGTGGCCGATGAAGATCACCGGGAGGGACGGCGTGGACCTGCACGCTAGCTGGGACGGCGACGCCCGCGCCTATCTGGGTATGACCGCGCCGGGCTTCCCGAACCTGTTCATGATCTACGGCCCCAACACCAACATCGTGGTCAACGGTTCGATCATCTTTTTCTCCGAGTGCAGCGTTCGCTACATCGTGGGATGTCTACAACTGCTGGCCGAGACCGGCTCGGCGGCGATGGAGCCCCGGCGCGAGGTTCATGATGCCTTCAACGCCAAGGTCGATGCGGGCAACAGCCTGATGGCCTGGGGCGCGCCACAGGTCACCAGTTGGTACAAGAATGAGAAGGGACGGGTGAGCCAGAACTGGCCGTTCGCCCTAGTGGACTACTGGCGCGCGACCTTGGCGCCTGACCCAAAGGATTTCGTGCTCACCAAGAGCGTCGAACTGGTCGGCTAGGGAAGGGACGACATGAGCGAGTTGCAAGGCGGCTGCGCCTGCGGATCGGTCCGCTACAAGATCACTCAACCGCCCATGGCGGTCGGGGTCTGCCACTGCCGACAGTGCCAATATAGCTCCGGCGGCGGCCCCAACTATGTGGCGCTCGCGCCGCGGGCCGCGTTCGAACTCACCAAGGGCTATCCGAAGGGGTTCAAAAGCGCCGGTGGCAGCGGCTCTGACGTGGAGCGGGTGTTCTGTCCCGAATGCGGCACGCCGCTCTATTCCGATCCGACCTCAATGCCGTTCCTGGCGGTGAAGGTCGGCAGCCTGGACGACCCGTCCGCGCTGTCGCCGGCCATGCATATCTGGACCGCCGAGGCGCCGCCCTGGCATCAGATGACACCGGGCCTGCCCGCGTTCGCGCAGGGACCGCCCGGCTAGCGATCAGCGCTCAGCAGGCTATAGGTGACCTCAGCATTCCACGAGGTCGACCATGTCCCTGAAGCTGAACATCATCGTTTGCTCCACTCGCCCCGGCCGCGTCGGGATATCGATCGGCCGTTGGTTCGAGACCTACGCCAAGGCGCATGGCGGGTTTGAGGTTGAGCTTGTCGATCTCGCCGACTTCGACCTGCCAGTCTACGACGAGCC
>NZ_JAURWM010000255.1 GCF_030654915.1 Phenylobacterium sp.
GCGGCGTTGGGGGTGTCCATCCGGCGATCGAGGAACCGGTGAAAGGTGCGGATCGCCGAAAGCGACTGGGACAGAGAGCGCGGCGACAGCGGCTTGTCGCCCTGGCGCAGATAGGCGAGCCAGGCGCGGACTTCGCCAGCGGTGAGTGTGCTCATGGCGCCGAGCGACAAGGCCTCGCCGCGATGGCGTTCCAGGAAGTTGATGTAGCGGCCGCCAGCGAAGGCGTAGGCCTCGACGGTGCGCGGCGAGGCGCGCCGCTCCTTGGCCAGGTGTTCCAGCCAGAGCGCCAGCCCCTGGCGGGCGGAGGTCACAGGACCGGCCACCGCTCCGCGGTGCGTTCCACCACACGGGCGAGGAAGGCCACCAGCTCGGCGCCCATGTCTTCGGTGAAACCGTGCTCGTCTTCCGAGCCGAACGCCAGCAGGCCTTCGCGCGACGGCTCCCAGATCGCCATCCGGACCATGGCCATCGAGCGGATGGATCCGGCGCGTTCGCCGAACAGGCCGAGCGCCGTGGGCTGGAAGCCCATCAGGGCGACGCGGTCATGACCGATGATCATGTCGATCTGGCCGTCGACCAGCATCCGCCAGCCGGCCGGGGTGCGCTCGGGACCTTCCAGGGCCACGATCCCGGCGGCGAGGCCAAAACGTTGTTGGGACAGTTCGTCCACGCGGCGCGCCAGATCGGCGTGGTTGCGGGACTCGAGCATGTCGACCACCGCGCCGTGGGTCTGGGCCTGGGCCGAGAAATTGGCCCGCGCGGTGGCTTCGATATGCTTGCGGGCGCTCGACTCGCGACGATGCGCCTCATGCACCCGAGCCAGCGCCGCCGGCCCGAAATCGATGACATTGGCGGCGTCCGGCCGCAGGCCAAGCTCGGCCAACAGTGACGGATCGCCGCGCAGGAAGTCGGGATTGTCCGACAGGAAGCGGCGGACGCCGTCCGGGCCCAGGTGGTGTTCTTTCGCCTGCGCCCCGACGTCCATGCTCAGCCCCCGCTGTCTCTTACAGGATGGACTGGCCCGTCTTGGCCCAGTCGCTCATGAACTGTTCAAGCCCCTTTTCGGTTAACGGGTGCTTGAAGAGGTCGGTGAAAACGGTGGGCGGAATGGTGGCGCAATCGGCGCCGGCCAGGGCCGCAGCCGTTACGTGGCTTGGGGTACGGATCGAGGCGGCGAGAATTTCGGTGTCGAAATCATAGTTATCGTAGATGGCGCGGATCTCGCTGATCAGGTCCATGCCGTCGGCGCCGTAATCGTCGAGGCGGCCGATGAAGGGCGAGATGTAGCTGGCGCCGGCCTTGGCCGCGAGCAGGGCCTGGGCGGCCGAGAAGCACAGGGTGACGTTGGTCTGGATGCCCTGGACCGCAAACTCGGCGGTCGCGATCAGGCCTTCGCGCGTCAGCGGCAGCTTCACCACGACGTTAGGGGCGACACCGGCGAGCTTTGTGCCCTCGGCCAGCATGCCGACGACGTCGGTCGCGGCGACCTCCGCGCTCACGGGACCCTCGACGAGGTCGCAAATCTCAGCGATGACCTCCAGCATGGGCCGGCCGGACTTGGCGATCAGCGTGGGGTTGGTGGTCACGCCGTCGACCAGGCCGGTAGCGACGAGCTCCTTGAGCAGGCCAACGTCGGTGGTGTCGAGAAAGAGCTGCATGGGTGACCTTCTGGTGCGGATTATGCCGCGCTCTTTACCGGTTGCACGGCCGCCAAGCCAGCCTATCTGGGCCGGGCAATGAGCCGCATCGCCTCCGTCCTGCTTCCCATGCCGCTGCCCGAGGCGTTCGACTACGCCGAGCCGGAGGGAATGGAGTTGGCTGTTGGCGACCAAGTGGCCGCGCCCTTGGGGCCGCGTCTGCTGCGCGGCGTCGTCGTGGCCCTGCGTGAAGGCGCGGGCGGCAACCGACCGCTGAAGGTCATCGAGAGCAAGCTGGATTCCCCGCCCTTGCCGCCCGGCGCCATCGAGTTCGTGCAGTGGGCGGCGCGCTATTCCGTCGACGCCCCCGGCCAGCCGCTGGCCATCGCCATTCGCGGCGCGCGGGCGCCCAAGGCCAAGCCGGAAAAGATCATCGAGGTCACCGGAGTCCCGCCCGGCCGGTCGACCCCGGCTAGGCTGAAGGTGCTGGAAGCCGCCGCCGGCCAGCGGTTGTCGCCCGCCGATCTCGCCCGGGCCGCCGGGGTTTCGCCCGGCGTGATCAAGGGCTTGATCGACGAGGGTGTGCTGGCCTTGCGGGTCATCGAGGCGGAGGCGCGGTTCGACGCGCCTGACCTGAGCCGCAAGGGCCATGAACTGAACGCCAGTCAGGCCGCCGCCGCCGCCGCGCTGGTGTCGATGGTCGATGAAGGGGGCTTCAACGTCGCCCTGCTCGACGGAGTGACCGGCTCGGGCAAGACCGAGGTCTATCTGGAGGCCGTCGCCGCCGCCTTGGCGCGCGACCCGGAGGCTCAGGTCCTGGTCATGCTGCCGGAGATCGCCCTGACCCAGGCGGTGATCGCCCGGTTCGTCGAGCGGTTCGGGGTGATGCCGGCCGAGTGGCATTCCGATATCGCTCCGCCGATGCGCCGCAAGGTCTGGGACGCGGTGGCGACTGGCGGCTGCCGCATCGTGATCGGCGCCCGTTCGGCGCTGTTCCTGCCGTTCATCAAGCTTGGCCTGATCGTGGTCGATGAGGAGCACGATGGCTCCTACAAGCAGGATGAGGGCTTCATCTACCAGGCTCGCGACCTGTCGGTGGCGCGGGGCAAGATCGAGGGGGCGTCGGTGATCCTGGCCTCGGCGACGCCGTCGCTGGAGTCGCTGCGCAACGCCGAGACCGGCCGCTATCGCTGGCTGAAGCTGTCGTCTCGCCATGGGATCGCGCGGCTGCCCGACATCACCTTGATCGACCTGAAGGAGACGCCGCCGGAAACCGGCCGCTGGCTCTCGCCGCCGCTGGTCAAGGCGATGATCGAGACCCTGGCGGCCGGTGAGCAGACCCTGCTGTTCCTGAACCGCCGGGGGTATGCGCCGCTGGTGCTGTGCAAGGCCTGCGGTGAGCGAATGACCTCGCCCGACACCGATAGCTGGCTAGTCGAGCATCGCTATTCCAATCGCCTGGTCTGCCACCTGACCGGCTTCTCGATGCCCAAGCCCGACAAGTGTCCGCACTGCGGGGCCAAGGACAGCCTGACCTCGATCGGCCCCGGCGTGGAGCGGGTCGAGGAAGAGGCGCGGATGCTGTTCCCGGAGGCGCGGGTGGCGGTGTTCTCCTCCGACACGGTCTGGGACGCCAAGGAGGCTCGGCGGCTGGTCGACTCGATGGCGCAGGGCGAGATCGACATCCTGGTCGCCACCCAGGCGGCGGCCAAGGGCCACAACTTCCCCAAGCTGACCCTGGTCGGCGTGGTCGACGCTGACCTTGGCCTGCGGGGTGGGGACCTGCGGGCCTCGGAACGGACCTACCAACTCCTGGCCCAGGCGACCGGCCGGGCGGGGCGGCGCGACCGGCCGGGGCGGGCGCTGCTGCAGACCTACGCGCCCGAGCATGCGGTCATGCAGGCGCTGAAGGCTCAGGATCGCGACGCCTTTATCGAGGCCGAGATGGCCGAGCGCGAGATCATGAAGTTGCCGCCGTTCGGCCGGCTGGGCGCCATCGTGGTGTCCGGGCCCGACGCCCAGGCCCTGGAGGCGTTCGTGCGGCTGATGGCCCAGGCCGCACCCAACGCCGAGGGGGTGGAGGTCTATGGCCCGGCCGACGCGCCCCTGGCTCTGATCCGTGGGCGACGGCGCAAACGCTTCCTGATCCGGGCGGATCGGAGCGTGGACCTGTCGGCCTATCTCGCCACCTGGCGGGCGCGAATCCGGCCCCCCGGCGCGATCCGCATCTCGATCGACGTCGATCCGTATAGTTTCCTTTAGCTCTTATACGCTCCCCCGTTGGGCGAGGATCTAGCCTATTCCGCAGCCTCCGCGGCGACTTCCGCCGGCGGCGCGGTGTCGCGTTCGCGTAGCGGCCCGCCGGGCACCATCAGCATCAGGAAGAAGCCGAGCAGCAGCACGACGAAGCTGAAGATCATTCCGTGGACGATGGCGACCGAGAAGCTTTCGCGGATCGTGCGTTCCATCTCCACGGCGACTGGGTCGGCCGCGCGCGCCGCCGCCAGTTCCGGGTGCAGGGTCTTGTCCAGCGCCATCTTCTGCAGGTCGCCAAGGTCGAGCTTGCGGACCTGGGCGGTGGGATGTGCGGCGGCATGGCGGTCGAGCTCGCTGGCCAGTCCCGCAGTGAGCAGCGCCCCGAACAGGGCCACACCCATGGTCGAGCCGATCTGACGGACGAACTGGCTGGACGAGGTCGCCACCCCCAGCCGGTGGAACGGAACGGCGTTCTGGACCGCGAGGCTGAACAGGCTTTGGCCCGGCCCCAGCCCGATCCCGAAGATCAGCAGCCGCCAAGCGAGGTCGGCGGTCGTGGTGTCAGGGCCGATGAAGCAGAGCAGGCCAGCGCCGAGCAGCAGCATGGCGCCGCCGCCGACCATGAACGGCTTGAAGTGACCGGTCTTGGTGACGAGTTGGCCGCCGATAGTCGAGGACAAGACGAAGCCGCCCATCAGGGCCAACATGGTCAGGCCGCTCTTGGTGGCGGGATAGCCGAGGCCGACCTGCATGTAGAGCGGCAGGAAGCTCGACACGCCCATGAAAGCCATGGAGTAGACGAACGCCGCGCCATTGGCGGTGACGAAGGTGCGGTTGGCGAACAGCTCCAGCGGCAGGATCGGCTCGCGGACCTTGGTCTCAATATAGATGAACGCAGCCAGCGCCGCGGCCGACCAGGACAGCATGCCTAGGATCAGCGGCGAGCCCCAGGGATGCTCGCGCCCGCCCCAGGTGATGGCCAGCAGCAGAGGCACGAAAGCGGCGATGATCAGGGCCGCGCCGATCCAGTCGATGCCGCCGCCGCCGCGACGCGGCAGGGTGGGCATCTTCCAAAGGATCATGGCGATAGCCGCCGCGGCGAATGGCACGTTGAAGAAGAACACCCAGCGCCAGCCGGCGATCAGGTGGCCGGCGATGGTGACGGTGCCGTGGTCGGTGAAGAAGCCGCCGACCACGGGTCCGAAGATGCTGGAGATCCCGAACACCGAGCCGAACAGTCCCGAGAACTTCGCCCGCTCGCGCGGCGCGAAAAGATCGGCGAGGATGGCGAAGGCGGTGGTGAAGAGCGCCCCGCCGCCCATGCCCTGGATGGCGCGGAAGGTGATCAGCTGGGTCATGCCGCCGCCGATCAGCGGCAGGTCGCCGAATTCACCCGATAGGCCAGCCAGCCAGGAGCCGGCCAGGAACAGGCCGATGCCGGTCAACAGTATGGGCTTGCGGCCGTAGATGTCGCAGATCTTGCCCCAGATCGGCACCATGACGGTGGAGGCCAGAAGATAGGCGGTGGTGGCCCAGGCGTAGAGATGTAGCCCGGACAGGTCGCCCACGATCCGGGGCATGGCGGTGGCGATCACCGTCTGGCTCATGGCGGCCAGCAGGAAGACGATCATCACGGAGATGAGCGTCAGCCGACGCTCCTCGTCACTATGGACGTGCGGCTGGTTCAAATGGCGCTTCCGTAGCGGCCGAAATGGGCCGCCCCTAAATTTATCGTTCTAAATCAGGTCTTGGCGATCCGACGGGGACGGGCGGAAAAATGATCGCCCGCCCCCGGACCAGATCGTTAGTGCAGCTTATCAGAGGTTTGTTTGGCGAGGTCGCGTTTCTTCGCCGCCGTCCGGCTGGCCATGTTCAAGCCTTCGACCAAGCCGGAGAAGGCCATGGCCGCATAGATGTAGCCCTTCGGCACATGCACGCCGAAGCCGTCGGCGATCAGGGTGGCGCCGATCATCAGCAGGAAGCCCAGGGCCAGCATCACGACGGTCGGGTTGTCATTGATGAAGTTGGCCAGCGGGTCGGCCGCGACGAGCATCACGCCGACCGCGAAGACCACGGCGATGATCATAACCGGCAGGTGGTCGGTCATGCCCACGGCGGTCAGGATCGAGTCGATCGAGAACACCAGGTCCAGCAGCAGGATTTGGATGATCGCCGCGCCAAAATTCATGGCGATCGGCGATTGCTTATCCAGGCTGCTGTCGGAGTCCTGGGGGTCGACGCTGTGGTGGATCTCGGTGGTCGCCTTCCAGATCAGGAAGAGGCCGCCGGCGATCAGGATCAGGTCGCGCCATGAGAAGGCCAGTTCCCAGGCCGGTTCGCCATGTTCGTTCAGCGCCCCGTGCCAGGGCAGTTCGAACACCGGCGCGGTCAGGCCGACGATGAAGGCCAGGGTCGACAGCAGGACCAAGCGCATGATCAGCGCCAGGCTGATACCGATGCGGCGCGCCTTCTGGCGTTGTTCAGGTGGAAGCTTGTTCGACAGGATCGAAATGAAGACGAGGTTGTCGATCCCGAGGACCACTTCCATGACGATCAGCGTGATCAGCGCGGCCCATACGGCCGGATCCGCTGCAAGGGTCATAAGGGCTTCCATCGGGGTCCTCTCATTTTTGTTGGGAGGACTTTTCTAGCGCATCTCTCGCGCGCCGATAGTGGTCGATCGCCCTTAGGCCCTATGTTCGTTGGGGTTTTTCTTGCTTTCGGGGGACTTGAAACGCAGCGTTTCGATCATAAGGGAGAAGCTTGATTTTAGCCGATCCAGCGCCTCGGGGTCCTCAGACTGTCCGGCCCAGACGACGCCATAGTTGAGCGCGCCGTTGATCATCACCGCCAGCGCCAGCGGATCGCCGGCCAATTCGCCCTCGGCGACCGCGGCCTGGACCCCTTCGATCAGCAGGCCAAAGCCGTGACGGCGATCCATCTCGTTCCAGGCCTCCCAGCCCAGTACGCTGGGGGCGTCGAGGATCAGGATGCGGCGGACCTGCGGCGAGATCATGAAGTCGAGAAACGACAGGCAGCCGGCGACTAGGCCGTCAAAGGCGCTCGGCGCGGCGTCGGCGTCGGTCTCGATCACCCGCTCGGCTTGCGCATGCAGGGACTCGCAGACCGCGGCGAACAGCGCCTGCTTGTCGGCGAAGTGATGATAGAGCGCCCCGCGCGTCACGCCGGTGGCGGCCAAGATCGCCTCGGTGCTTGTCGCCGCGTACCCATCGGCGGCGAACAAATCCCGCGCCGCCGTGAGCAGCGCCGCCCGGGTGGCCAGCGCCCGTTCCGCCTTCACGCCCATTGAACGCTCCCATTTGACATACAGACAGTTTGTATCTTAATGGCCGTTATAGGCCGATCAAGGGGAAACGCCATGAGGTTCATCGACCGCTATCCGATCATCGTCACGCCGAAGCTGGCTGAGTGCCGCGACTTCTGGACCGCTCACCTGGGGTTTGCCGTCGCCTTCGAGGCCGACTGGTTCATCCTGCTGCAGGCTGACGGTGCGACCCTGGCCTTCATGAGCCCGCAGCACTCCTCCGCTCCGCCCGGTCCCGAGGTGTTTTCTGGCCAGGGCATGTGCTTCGAACTGCAGGTCGATGACGCCGCGGCGGCATTCGAGACCTTTAAAGCGGCCGGCCTCAGGGCCGACTACGACCTGACGCGCGAGGCGTTCGGCCAGCTTCGATTTGGATTCTTCGATCCGTCCGGGCTCTGGGTCGATGTGGTCGAACAGGTCGAGCCAGCGGCAGGATTTTGGGATCGATACATGGGCGGCGCCGGGGCCTAGCGCCGCTTTGGGGCGCTCGGTGCGAAAAACGAATCGCTAGGTCGGCGGGCCATTTTCGCCTTCGCGGCGCCCGTTCTCTCGGCGGATCACGGCTCAAATGCCTTAAACGTGACCGTGCCGCTCCGAGACTCTTCTTCTTGGGTCTTCATGGCTCAGCCAGGATTTGAAACATTCCGTAACACGGCGCGGGTCTGTCGACCCAAGATAAGGCGGTCCAGATCGCCTCGGGCCCCTCGAGAGCCTGAGTATTGACGAGTCATCATGCTAAACTTTTTCAGCTTAATGACCCGATCAATGCGTATGCGCCGTGATTAGTTTCCAGGATCGGCGTTTTTTCGTTAGTCGAGGATGACTTTTAGGCAGTCAAGAAGAGTCGTTCGGCTCGTATCAAGCTGTGGATGGGCTGGGGACAAGCGTGGCGACCTTCGGACGCACGGGCGTAAAGAGTCTTTTCATCCGTCTGAGGGATGGTTAGTCCTTACCGCGTTGCGTGGGGAGTTCCTTTAACATGCTGAAACGACCGAGGGCCCTGTTGGGATCCCTGGCCGCCGCGGCGGTTATGGCTTTTGCTCCGTTGTCGGGCGCCGTCGCCGACACCTATTGGCAATGCGTCCCGTTCGCCCGCCTGATTTCAGGCGTCCAGATCTACGGCGACGCCTGGACCTGGTGGCGTCAGGCCGTCGGCAAATACGACACCGGCGTCTCTCCCAAGGCCGGCGCGGTCCTGGTCTTCAAACCCTCCGGCAAGATGCGTCTTGGCCACGTGGCCGTGGTCAGCCAGGTGCTGACAGAGCGGGTCATCCAGATCACCCACGCCAACTGGTCGCGCATCGGCGGGACCCGCGGCCAGATCGAAAAAGACGTCACCGTCATCGACGTGTCGCCGGGCGGCGACTGGTCCCAGGTCAAGGTCTGGTACGATCCGGTTCGCGATCTCGGCTCTTCCACCTATCCGACCCACGGCTTCATCTACCAGGACCTCAATGCGGTCCGCATGGCCAGTTCCGGCTTCAACACCGCCCAGAACGCGGCGATCGCCGTCGCCCACGGCGCGGCCAGCCAGGTGGCCTCGGTCGTGCGTCCAGGCGCTGGCCCGCTTCACATGCTGGGCCAGGCCGCCGATTCCACCGATCGGATCGCCGCCCTCATCCAGGCCGCGACCCAGTCCCAGCCGTCCTCGGGTTCCAACTGATCATCTGGCCGGCGTTGACGCTCGGCTGTTCGCGACGCACATGAAGGCTCGCCGCTTGCGGAGAGACTAATGCTGAACCTGCTTCGCCGGGCCGCTCGTGGCTTTGTTCCGCTGACCGTCGACGCCAATTGGCGGGCGAGCGACGACATCATCTGGATTGATTTGGTCGACCCGACCCCGGACGAGGAAGCCGCGGTCGAGACCGCCTATGGCATCGATCTGCCGACCCGGGAGGAGGCCAGGCATCTGGAGCCTTCCTCGCGCCTCTATCAGGAGGCCGGCGCCACCTTCCTCACCGCCACCTTGCTCGCGCGCGCCGATGAGCCGCATCCGGTCGCCAGTCCCGTGACGCTGGTCCTGGTCAACGACGTGCTGATCACCATCCGGTACGAGCCGCTGAAGGCCTTCACGATCTTCGCCGAGCGTTGCGCCCACGCGCCGGTGGCCGATGGCGGCGAGGCGGCGCTGGAACTGCTGGACGCCATCGTCGAGCGTTCGGCCGAGGTGCTCGAGCGGCAATCGGGCTTGGTGCACGAAACCTCGGTGGCGATCTTCAACCGCCCGCCTGGCAACGCCTTCGGGTCTTTGCTGAGCGATCTGGCCAGGGCGCAGTCGATCACTTCGCTGGCCCGCAAGAGCCTGGTGTCCTTGAGCCGCCTATCCAGCTTCGCGGTCTTGGCGCCGGAGTTCCAGAAGGACGACAGCCGGCGCAGCCACCTGATCGCCGTTCAGCATGACATCCAGGCCCTGACCGAGCATGCCAGCTTCACCTCCGGCCACATCTCGTTCCTGCTTGATGCGGCGCTGGGGCTGATCAACATCGAGCAGAACAGCATCATCAAGTTCTTCTCGGTGGTGGCGGTGGTGTTCTTGCCCCCGACCCTGGTGGCGTCGATCTACGGCATGAACTTCGACATCATGCCCGAGCTTCACTGGGCGATGGGCTATCCCTGGGCCCTGGCTCTGATGGTGATCAGCGGTGTGACGCCCTTCCTGTGGTTCAAGAAGAAGGGCTTCCTCTAACGGAGCTACAAGCCTTAACCATCAGGGGAAAAATGGCGCCTAATCGCCATATTTGCGCAACCGTTCCTTAAGCGCGACCGGCGATTCTGGGGGCTCCCCGAAATCTTGCCCCGGTGCGCATGTCCGCTGTCGCCAACCTTCATCGCAGTCTCGATCCCCAGACGTTGCGGCGGACGCTTGAGGCGCATCGGCGGTATCTGACCAACCGCACCGGCGGCCGGCGCGCCAGCCTGGCCTATGCCGACCTCTCCGGTTTCCGGCTCGAGGGGATCGATCTGCGCGACGCCGACCTGACCGGCGCCCTGCTCAGCGGCGCGTTGATGGCGGGCATCAAGCTCGAGCGCGCCATCCTGTTCGGCGCGGACCTGCGTGATAGCGACCTGCGCCGGGCCGATCTATCCCAGGCCGACCTGCGGGGCGCCACCCTGCGGGGGGCCGATCTGACCGGCGCCAGTCTCGCCGGCTGCGACCTTCGCGAAGGCCGCATCGCATTTCAGGATCGCGATGAGGGGTTCCGCTACCTCGATCATGCAGGGGGCCCTGGCGAGCTGAACTTCGCCGTCCTGGCGGGCGCTAATCTCAGCGGCGCCCAGATGACCGGCGCCTCGGCCCTGGCCACCGATTTCACCGACGCCGACCTGTCGGGCGCCCAACTGGCCGGCGCCCGGCTGATCAAGGCCAAGCTCGATGGAGCGAACCTGACCGGGGCGGACGTGGCCGGCGCCGACCTGTCGGGCGCCTCGCTCAAGCGGGCCATCCTGATCCGCGTCGATTTCAGTTTCGCCACGGTGGAGGGCGCCGATCTCTCCGATGTGCTGCTGGCGCCGCCGGCGGTGGTCTATGTCGAGGATCGGCCGCTGCCGCAGGTGATCGTGGCGCACCATGCGTTCTGCGAGAGCCATGGCAAGGCCGGATCGGCTGCGCGGCTCTCGGCCATCGACTTCCGTCCCGCGCGCACCTTGCGGCGCCGCAAGCTCAGCGGCCTGATCGCGCCGGGCTCGATCTTCTTCGGCCTGGATATGGAAGGCGTCGAACTGCAGGGCGCCGACCTCTCGCGATGCGACCTACGCGGGGTCAATCTGCGGATGGCCGACCTGCGCGGCGCCAGGCTGATCGACGCCCAACTCACCCGCGCCGACCTGCGCGGGGCGTTGATGGGCCCCCTGGAGATCGGGGCCGGCCGGTTTGTGCCGACCGACCTGTCGCGCGCCAATCTACGGCACGCCGACCTTCGGCAAGCCCGCCTGCTGCGCGCGCGCCTGTTGCAGGCCGACTTGACCGACGCCAAGCTCGAGGACTGCGATCTGACCGGCGCGGAGCGCGACGGCTAGGTCGCGGCCTTCCCCGACGCGGGAAGGCCGCACGTTCGCTACATTTCGTGGCGCAGCGGCTGCAGGTCCTGCCAGACCGCGTCCCGCTTCTCCGACTTGGCCTTGAAGGCCTCGCCCATATGCGCGCCCGAGAACATGCCGGTCTGCCAGACGGCGATGTAGTCCAAGCCGTCCTTGATTGTGTGGTCGCGAGCGTAGTTGATCATCACCTTCGAGCCTGTGACCGCCAGCGGCGCCTTGGTGGCGATTTCCTTGGCGGTGGCCAGGGCGTGGGCCACGCACTCCTCGTGGGTGGGCAGCACCTCGTTGACCCAGCCGATCTCCTTGGCCTTCTGGGCGGGCATCCTGCGGCCCGTATAGGCCATCTCGCGGACCCAGCCCTCGGGGATCAGCTTGCAGAGGCGCGGGAAGGTGCCGACATCGGCGGTCATGCCGATGTTGATCTCCTGAATGCAGAAGAAGGCGTCTGCGCTGGCGTAGCGAATGTCGCAAGCGCTGGTCATGTCGACGGCGCCGCCGATGCAGCCGCCCTGGATCGCCACGATCACCGGAATCCGCGCGTCGTCCAGGCAACCGAAGCAGTCCTGCAGCCAGAGGATATGGTGGCGCTGCTGCTCGGCGTTGATGTGGCGGTCCTGGACCTGGTTCTGAGAGGTCGATCCGCCGCCGCCGAACACCGCCAGGTCCATACCGGCCGAGAAGTGCTTGCCGGTCGAGGAGATCACGATCGCCCGGGCGCGGGCGTTGTGGTCGATGTCGCGCACGATCAGCGGCAGTTCGTTCCAGAACTCCCGGATCATCGAGTTCATCGCCTCGGGTCGCTTGAGCTGGATATGCGCGACGCCGCTGTCGAGGCTGACGTCGAAGCAGGTCCATTCCGTCGAAAAGGCGTCGGTCATAAAAAGGCGTCTCCCAAATTGTTGGGAAACATCATCGCCGCGTGACGCTGGGAAAGCCAACCCAACGCTCGTTGTTCACCCGTACCGCATCTTGCCGAGCGCGGCGGCGACGTCACGCATCAGGTCGGCGGGCTTGAGGCCGGCTTTCCACTTTTCGAACGACATCACGTTCTCGATCCGGGCGTCGACGAAGGTCATCGCCGCCTCGCGGCCCGAGGAGAGGCGGATCGCCAGGGCGGTGGCCAAGATCCCCGACAGGATGGCGCGCTTTGAATAGTGGTTCTCATCGGTGGCGGTGTCGCCGGCCCAGCGCCACAGGGCGTCGGCGCTTTCCCAGAGCAGCTTCAGGCCCAGGGTGAAGTTGAGCGGGAGCGCGAGATAGCCTGACCAGCGGCGAACCGCCGCCTCGTCCTGCGCCGCCGCGTCGATCCGCGCCTCGACCGCCGCGCGGATGCGCTCGCGGATCTTTAAGCTGGCCGGGTCGGGCAGGGCCGCCAGGGCCCGGGCGTCGTGCCGCCGCGACAAAAGCGCCGCCAGGTCCGCCGGCCCGTGGGGCAGCAGCAGCTCGGTCTCGGGCACGCTCAGTCCCACGGCCTTTCCCGCCGCGCGAACGGCGGGCCAGGTCCACCCTTGGGTGGCGGTGATGGTCAGTGCTGCATCCAGCACCTGTTGCTCAGTGGCCTCAGCCCAGTCGGTTTGGTTCGCCATGCCTTATTTTAGCGAGCGTTTTTGCGCCTGTCCGCCGTGGACATCGCTGAATGCTTCTGCTATCCCGCCGCGCTCTTACCCGAAGGCCTTGGCGCCAGCGGGTTCTAAGGTTTTTGTCCGTTCGCCGCCGCCTGACACCAGGATGGCCGAGCGGGAACGGGTAATAGGAGAGAGACCTCTGGTTCAGATTTTCGTTCGCGACAATAACGTCGATCAGGCCCTCAAGGCGCTGAAGAAGAAAATGCAACGTGAAGGCTCGTTCCGCGAAATGAAGCGGCACGTGCACTACGAAAAGCCGAGCGAAAAGCGCGCTCGTCAAAAGGCCGAAGCCGTGCGCCGTGCGCGCAAGCTGGCCCGCAAGCGCGCTCAGCGTGAAGGCCTGATCGCCGCGCCGAAGAAGCCGGCTCGGTAAATATTAAGGCCTCAGGCTATAGTTTCGAAGGCCGCGCGGGCAACCGCGCGGCCTTTCGCATGTTTGGCCTAGCAGGTTCAGCGAACCGCGATGTTCCGTCGCGCGGCATGAGCCTTGCTAGTCTGAGGGTGCAGACCCACCTACAGTGGGCTTTGAGAGACACTTTTCACGAAGGCGCGTCATGAATCTGCGTAATCTCGCCATCTGGGGCGTCATCGTCGTCGTCCTCATCGGGCTGTACAGCATGATGACTGGCGGCAGCCAGGCGGCTGGCGCGTCCGGACAGATTTCCTACTCGCAGCTTCTGCAGCGGGTGAGCGCCGGAGAGGTCAAGACCGCGACGCTTCGCGGCACGGCCATCGAAATCAAGGACAATTCGGGCAAGTCGTTCACCGCGATGACGCCCGGCAATCAGGAAGACCTGATCAACCGCCTGGAAGCTCAGGGCGCGGACATCAATGTGAAGTCCGCCGGCGGCGGGCTGCTGGGCCTGTTCCTGAACAGCCTGCCGATCCTGCTGCTGATCGGGGTCTGGATCTTCTTCATGCGTCAGATGCAGGGCGGCGCCCGCGGGGCCATGGGCTTTGGGAAGTCCAAGGCCAAGATGATGACCGAGAACAAGAACCGCGTGACCTTCGACGACGTCGCCGGGGTGGACGAGGCCAAGGAAGAGCTGACGGAAATCGTCGACTTCCTGAAGGACCCGACCAAGTTCCA
>NZ_JAURWM010000257.1 GCF_030654915.1 Phenylobacterium sp.
CGGCCGTTTCATCTGGAGGCGGATTCCGGCGAGACCTACACCTGCGACGCCCTCATCATCGCCACCGGCGCGCAGGCGAAGTGGCTCGGCCTTCCCTCCGAGGCAAAGTTCCAGGGCTTCGGCGTCTCGGCCTGCGCCACCTGCGACGGCTTCTTCTATCGCGGCAAGGAGGTCGTGGTGGTCGGCGGCGGCCCTACCGCGGTCGAGGAGGCCCTGTTCCTCACCAGCTTCGCCTCCAAGGTGACGGTCGTGCATCGGCGCGACGAGTTCCGCGCCGAGAAGATCCTGCAGGAACGCCTGTTCGCCCACCCCAAGATCGAGGTGATCTGGAACAACGCCATCGATGAAGTGGTCGGCGACACCGATCCGATGGGCGTCACCGGCGTGAAGCTGAAGCACATCGAAACCGGCGAGATCCGCGAGATCCCCGCCGACGGCGTGTTCATCGCCATCGGCCACGCCCCAGCCTCGGAACTTTTCCGCGGGCAGCTTGAGGCCGACGCCGCCGGCTATCTGAAGGTCAAGGCGGGCAGCGCCTCCACCGCGATCAAGGGGGTGTTCGCCGCGGGCGACGTCACCTACGACGTCTATCGCCAAGCGGTGACCGCCGCGGGTATGGGCTGCATGGCCGCGCTTGAGGCCGCACGCCTGCTGGCCGAGGAAGACCACGAGAAAGCCCACAACCCGATCAGCCACCATGAAGCCGAGAAAATCGGCGCCTGGTGACCCCAGACTTGCGCTAGCCGCGCCCGGGGCGTTCCCCGGGCGGACCACCTGACAGCCCAACCACCCTCCCAAAGAAACGGGGCGCAGCGCCGCCATGACGAACCTGATCGTGCGAGGCGGACGCGCCTTACGGGGCGAGATTACGCCCTCCGCCAACAAGAACGCCGTGCTGCCGGTGCTTTGCGCCACGCTGCTAAGCGACGAGCCGATCACCCTGCACCGCGTCCCGGACATCACCGATGTCCGCAAGCTGCTGGAATTCTTCCGCAATCTGGGCAGCTCGGTGGAGATGGATTTCGACACCGGGACCTTGCGCGTCCACCACGGGACCGGCCTTGATCCCAAGGCCGCGCATCTGCCGCTGGGCATGCGCTCCTCGATCATGCTGATCCCGGCCCTGCTCCACCGGTTCGGCCACGCCAGCCTGGAAGAAGACGTCACCGGCTGCACGCTCGGCTCGCGCGAGATCGACCCGCACATCGACGTGTTCCGCGCCTTCGGCGCCGTCGTCACCAGCGAGCCGTCGGCGACCGTCATCACCAGCGGCAAGGGCTTCACCGCCGTCAGCCACTGGCTGGACTACGCCTCGGTGACCACCACCGAGAACTTCGTGCTGTGCGCGGCGACCGCCAAGGGCCAGTCGCGCCTGACCAACGCGGCCTGCGAGCCGCACGTCCAGGAGTTCTGCGAGTTCCTGACCCTGATGGGCGCGCGCCTCGAAGGCGTCGGCGGATCGCGCATCACCGTCGACGGCGTCGATAGCCTGGGCGGGGTCGAGTTCACCTTCGCCGACGACTTCCACGAGGTCGCGACCTTCCTGGCCATGGGCGCGATCACCGGGGGGGAAATCTCCGTCCGCAACGGCTCGGTCGAGCAATTTCCGCTGCTGGACCGCACCTTCGCCAAGTTCGGCGTCGAGGTGACCCACGAGAACGGCTGGAGCCGCGCCAGGGTCGATGGCCCGATGAAGGTGCGCGAGCCCTTCACCTCCAACATCCTGACCAAGGTCGAGGCCGCGCCGTGGCCCTATGTCCCGGCCGACCTGCTGCCGATCTTCGTGGCTCTAGGCGTTCGCGCCGAAGGCCAGGTGATGTTCTGGAACAAGGTCTATGACGGCGCGCTGGGCTGGTCCTCCGAACTGGGCAAGTTCGGGGCCCACGCCATGCTGTGCGATCCGCACCGCCTGATCACCTTTGGCGGCAAGCCGCTGACCCCGGCCACGGTGGACAGCCCCTACATCATCCGCGTCGCCATCGCCCTGTTCATGCTGGCGGCCAGCATCGAAGGCGAAAGCACGATCCTCAACGCCTCGCCCATTCAGCGCGCGCACCCGAAGTTCGTCGAGAACCTCAATGCGCTAGGCGCGGACGTGTCGTGGGTGGCTGGGGACTAGGCCCACAAAATCCACCACCGGGCACTTGTCCCGGTGATCCATAGACGCAGGGCTGCGCAGCTAGATGGCAAACGCCGCGCCTATGGATAGCCGACACAAGTGGGGTCGGCCCGTTAGCGCTTGTCGCGCTTGGCCTGAGCGTTTTTGTTGGCCTGGGAGACGCTGCCCACCTTGGCCGGCGGCACGGACGTCGCACCCTTCTTATTGGTCGCCGCATTCATTCCGCCGCTAGCGGTCTTGCCGGCGGCCGGGTGATGCGGCGCGGGGGCCGCCTTGCGCATGGCCAGGGCCCGGCGTGCCGAGCCGGTGTGAGCGGCGCGCGCATCGGCGGCGTCCAGCCTTGAGGCTTGCTTGTTGAGCCGCTTCATCGCGCTGGAGAAAACTTGCTTACGCTCCAACGGGCGCTCGGCCGTCCCCGGGAAACTTCCGCCCCGCGCGTCGGCCTTGCCGCGCACTTCGCGCGCCTTCTGCCGGGCGAAGGTCCGTTCGGTGTCGCGCAGGGTGCGCAGCCGCCGCCGGGCGTCAGCCACGCCAGCGCGATCGAGTTCGAGAAGCGCCGGATAGTGCGAGACTTTCACCACCTCGGCTTCGTCGTGGGTCAGCAGGCTAAGCTCGCGCTTGTTCGTGATCGACATGTGGATGTTCTCCCTACCCCGGCGCTATCGGCCGATGCCGAAACGCGCCACGCTCGCCTTGGTTGCGTGGATGGCGCGCGCACGCCGCGACTAAGATTGCAGTCTGAATCGGTTTTCGCCTGACGTATGGCTCGCCTAGAGTGCTGGCATGATCCGTCATGCCGCCCCCGCCGACCACGAGGCCATCCGCGCCGTCGTCCTCGCCGCCTTCGGTCAGTCCGACGAGGCCGATCTCGTCGAGCGGCTGCGAGCCGCCGGCGACGCGATGTTCGAACTGGTGGAGGAGGACGGCGGCGAGATCGTCGGCCATATCCTCTACAGCCGCCTGTGGGCCGACAGCATCAATCTATACGCCGCCCTAGCCCCACTGGCCGTGCGCCCCGATCGTCAACGCGGCGGCGTGGGCAAGCGCCTGACCACGGCTTCGCTGGAAACCGCCAGGGAGTTCGGTGTCCACGCGGTGATCGTCCTGGGCCACCCGGAATATTATCCGAAGTTTGGGTTCAGCAACGACGCGACGGCCAAGGTGAAGTGTCCCTATTCCGGCAGTCCGGCCTTGATGGCCCTGGCGCTGGAAGACGGCGCTCTGGATGAGGCCCTGCTGGTCGCCTACCCCGAGGCGTTCAACGGCTGATCTCTAGGGCGCGGCCGGCCCGCCGCCGTCCGACGCCGAAGCCGCGGGCGCCGCGCTCGGGGCGGGCGCCGCGGGACCGTCCATGGCGGCCAGCGACCTGTTGATCTCCTGGACCTCGTCGGCTGTCGGCTTGCGGCGAGGCGCGTAGAGAGTGCCCAGCACCCGGGTCTTCTCGCCGCCGTGCGCCGAGGCGTCGGCGACGGTGTAGGTCCGCACCTCACCCGCCACCGCCAAGGTCAGTTTCCGGTTGCCGCCAATCCCCTGCGCCTCGGGATCGAGCAGGCCGTTGGTGCGGGCGTCCAGCCCGCCGAGGATGGCGGGCGACAGATAGGCCTCGCCACCGGCGTAGCGGCCGGTAAAGGCCGGCGGCTCCCCCCACGGGCCGGTCCACCGATAGAAGATGTGCAGGCCGACCTGCTTCATCTTCACCAGGGTCGGCGCCCAGTACGGGGCGACGTAGTTGGCGTGATAGTGGGTCGCCGAACCCACCGCCTTGTTCACATGCCCAGCCAGCGCGTTGCGGGCGACCTGCTGGGCCTGGGCCCACAGACCGGACTCGGGTGCGTAGCGCAGCGCGCCGTCGCAGGTGAAGCTGAACTGGCAGCCGGTCGTCCGCGCCGCGCCCTGGTAAACCACCCCGCAGATCGACTTTGGATAGGCTGGATGCCGCACGCGGTTCAGCACCACCTGGGCCACCGCCTCCTGGCCGAGTTTTGGCTCGCGGGCGCTCTCATAATAGACCGCCTGGGCCAGACACTTGAGAGCTCGGGTGCGATCCGAGCCATCGGCGGCGAGCACGAACGGGCGCATGGGCCGGATCGGGAGCTTGGAGAAGGACCGCATGGCGTTGATCTCCTCGGCGGTCTCCACCGAGGTCGTCCCCAGGCCAAGGTCCGGGATCTGGGTGATGTCGAGGCTGGACCAGCCTATCGGCCGCCCCCAGGGATCGGCCTGCCGAACCGGGTCGTGCCGCTTGGCCAGCGACAGCATGGCTGGGTCCATATCGGCGGTCAGGCGCGCGAGTCCCTTGTTCGACAAGGTGCCGGCCACCGCCGCCACGCCGCTCGACTTGCCAGCCTCCTGGGCCTTGTAGTTGGGATTCGCGCAGGCCAGCAGGATCACCGCGCCCCCGCAGGTCACCGCCAGGGCCAGGATCAAACCGCGTTGCGAAAAGATCTGCGAAAGGTTCAGGCGCAAGGTCTTACGTCATTTCCGAGCCGGCCAAGTTGAGACCGCAACCGGGCGAAAATAGGGAACAAACCTTTCGATATCGAGTGTTGCCTACAGCCGCCAGCGCCAGCATGCTCAACCGACCGGCTCATCAGCGCCGGAGTTTGAGGAGCGTCCGGTGCAAATGAGCCCCGTCGCCCTGCCCTTACGTTTCATCCCCAGGCGCTCGCCGCCGTTCCCGGTGGCGTTGGCCATCAGCATCTGCGCGATGACCGCGGCCGTCGGCATATGCGGAATGTTCGTTGGTTGGGAGAACGCGTTCAGCCTCTCGCCGACCTATTTCCCGGCCTTCATCGTCGCCACCTTGTTCGCCGGTCAGCGCTGGGGATGGGTGACGCTGCTGACCGCGCTGGCGATCGGGCTCGGCTCCCGCGAGGCGATGCCCCAGCAGTTCGCCGAGCAGGCCGACATCGTCCTCTATGCGATCTCGGGCGCGGTGACGGTGGTGGTGGCCAGTCGGCTGCGGGAGATCGTGCTGCGGCTGGACGAGGCCCAAGCGGCCCTCGACCGTAGCGAGGCGCGACTGCAACTGGCCCAGGACGCCGGCGAGGTCGGCCTGTGGGACTGGGACGTACTCACCGGCGAGGGCTACTGGTCGCCGACGCTCTACCGCAACCTCGGCCTCAAACCCGGCGGGGATTCGAACATCCGCACTCTCCTGGAGTGCATCCATCCCGACGACCAAGAGTGGGTGCGACAGAGCAACATATCGGCCATCAGGACCGGCAAGATGGCCCCGACCGAGTATCGGGTCGTGCGGCCGGACGGAGAGATCCGCTGGCTGCTGTCGCGGGGTGAAATGCTGCAGAACGGGACTGGCCGCATTGTGCGGGCCACCGGCGTCAACATCGACATCACCGAACGCAGGCTGGCCTTTGAAAAGGTCCGCGAGAGCGATGCGCGCTTCCGCGCCCTGGCCGACAGCGCCCCGGTGCTGCTCTGGGTCTCGAGAGCCGACGGCCGCCGCGAGTTCGTCAACCAGGCCTATGTCGACTTTCTGGGGGTGTCCTACGACGAGGCGCTGTCCTTCGAGTGGCGTCACCGCATCAAGGAAGACGACTTGGAACGCGTCCTGAAGGAACAGGTCGCAGGCGAAGCCTCGCGCGCGCTCTTCACGCTCGAGGCGCGCTATCGGCGAGCGGACGGCGCCTGGCGCTGGATCAGGTCAGTGTCCCAGACCCGGTCCGGCCCCAATGGCGAGTTCGCGGGCTTTGTTGGTATCGGCATCGATATCAGCGACGCCAAGCAGGCCGAACTTGATCTGATGCGGATCAACGACCTGCTGGCTGAGCGGGTCCAGGCGGCCCTGGCCGAACGCGACGAGGCCCAGGCGCGGCTGCACCACGCCCAGAAACTGGAGGCCGTCGGCCAGCTTACGGGCGGGGTGGCGCACGACTTCAACAATCTGCTCACCGTGGTGATCGGCGCGCTCGACCTAATCCAGCGCCGGCCGGACGACGCCGAGCGGCGCGACAAGATGATCGAGGCGGCTCTGGGCGCGGCACGGCGCGGCGAACGCCTGACCCATCAACTGCTCGCCTTCTCCCGGCGACAGGCGCTGAAGCCCGAGGCTGTCCGCATCGACGACCTGATGAAGGAGAGCGAGCCGCTGCTGCGGCGCGCGGCGGGCGAGGCGGTGATCCTGAATCTCATCCCAGGCGCACCGGGCGCCGTCGCCATGGTCGATCCGGGCCAGTTCGACGCCGCGATCATGAACCTGGTGGTCAACGCCCGCGACGCCGTTCGCCAGGGCGGGTCGGTACGGTTGGAAACCAGCATCTGCAGTCTCAGTGAGGGACAGGTGCAGGACATCCCAGCTGGCGACTACGTCCAGGTGGTGGTCCGCGACGATGGAATGGGCATGGCGCCCGACGTCCTGGCCCGCGTGTTCGAGCCGTTCTTCACGACCAAGGATGTCGGCAAGGGCACCGGGCTTGGTTTGTCCCAGGTCTACGGCTTCGCAAGACAGAGCGGCGGCGGGGTGGTGATCGAGACGGCGTCCGGCCAGGGCGCGGCGGTCAGCCTCTATCTGCCCCGCGTCGCAAGCCCCGCCGACATCGCCGAGGCGCCCGCCGAACAGATCACGGCCCAGGCTCGCCCTCTCGAGGTGCTGCTGGTCGAGGACGACGCCGAGGTGGCGATCATGGTCGCGGCCATGCTGGAGGAGCTTGGCCACCACGTGACCCGCGCCGACGGCGTCAATCGCGCCCTGGAGCTCCTCAAACGCCAGGGTCCGATCGATCTGATGCTGACCGACCTGGTGATGCCTGGCGAACGCTCAGGCGTGGACTTGGCCCGCGCGGCGTCGGACATTCGCCCCGGACTGCCGATCATCCTTTCGTCCGGCTATACCGGCGAGACGCTTTCGACCGCGGTCGACGCCCCCTGGCCCTTGCTGCGAAAGCCCTACTCGGCCGAGCTTCTGGCCCACACCATCGCCCGCTCGATCGATCCCGAGACCCAGGCGGCCTGACCTGCCTTCAAGATAAAGTGGGCTTGTCCCCGACCGAACGGGGGTCTATATCATCGTCTATCGGTTTTGCTCCTTTTGAGCATAATCATGACGCCGACGGGCGCTGCAGACACCCGCGGCGTTTTTTGAGGCCGAAGAAATGCTCAGATTGAGCATAAGGAGGACACCATGGCCGACGGTTCGCAACTTGCGTTCACGCCCGCTGTTGAAGCCGCCACCCTTCCCATGTGGGAAAAGGTCAAGCATCACGTCACCCCGATGGAGTGGCGCCTCCAAGCTCCGCTGATCGCCGAGATCAATCGGCTGAAGCGCGAAAAAGACGCCGTCATCCTCGCCCACAACTACATGACGCCGGAAATCTTCCACGGCGTCGGCGACTATGTGGGCGACAGCCTGGGCCTGGCCAAGGAAGCCGCCAAGTCGGACGCCAAGATCATCGTCCAGGCCGGCGTGCACTTCATGGCCGAAACCTCGAAGATCCTGTCGCCGGACAAGATCGTGCTGATCCCCGACCTGCTCGCCGGCTGCAGCCTCGCCTCCTCGATCACCGGCGCCGACGTGCGCCTGATCAAGCAGCGCTATCCGGGCGTGCCGGTCGTCACCTATGTGAACACCACCGCGGACGTGAAGGCTGAGACCGACGTCTGCTGCACCAGCGCCAACGCCGT
>NZ_JAURWM010000263.1 GCF_030654915.1 Phenylobacterium sp.
TGGCCTCGACGGCGCCTTCCATCCCCGCGGTGGTCGGCTGGTTGGTGATGTAGCGGACGGTGCCAGATAGCGATCCTGATCCATAGAGCGTGCCTTGCGGGCCGCGCAGCACCTCGACCCGGTTCAGGTCGAAGAGATCGATGTCCGGCGTGAACAGCGACAGCGAGATCACCGACTCGTCGAGATAGACGCCGACCTGTTCCTTCACGCCTGGCTGGTCGCGGACGATCTGGCCGGCCGAGATGCCGCGGATCGCGACCTGGCTCTGACCGGGGCCGAGATTCTGCACCGTGAAGTTGGCGATGTTGCGCGAGAGTTCCTCAATATTGGTCGCGCCGCGTTCGCGCATC
The DNA here is from genome assembly GCF_030654915.1 of Phenylobacterium sp. Classification (GTDB taxonomy): domain Bacteria; phylum Pseudomonadota; class Alphaproteobacteria; order Caulobacterales; family Caulobacteraceae; genus Phenylobacterium. Next base: position 351 of record NZ_JAURWM010000263.1, read on the forward strand.
TTGGTTTCGCTGAGCGCATTGACCGAGAACGGCACGTCGATCAGCGCCTCGTCGCGCTTGCGCGCGGTGACCACGAGTTCTTCGACGGCGGATTGCGCCAGGGCCTGTCCGGCCGGCAGCGCCATGATGAGAGCAAGCAGACTCACTTGGGTCGCGGACCCGCGATGGTGATACGCCATGATGTCCTCCCTCTGTCCCCGATGCTCGGCGATCTCCGACGAGATGCGCGGCATGGGTGTTACGACGGAAGGGTAGTCACTCAGCGAAGGGGGCTGTCCAGCACCATTGTGGCGTCAAAAAGTGTAGTGTCGACAAAGGTATAGCTGGGTTTGGACGTCGCGCGACGGCGCAACGCCTTAGTTGGATTGGGCTTGGTGGGGTTTCGTTGGCGCAAAGGGGGCGCCACAGCACCTGTGGCGCCGATCGCACACCTGCGAGGTCATCGGCCGAACAGGCCCGCTGGGACCTGATCGGCCGATCGTCTTTGGGACTGATTACCCGAGGTCGAGCTTGCTCACATCAACGCCGCCGGTCACGACCTTGACGTTCAACAGGCGCATCTCGCCGCCCGTGAAGCTCAGATCCTGAACCGGAATCTCTCCGTCGCGGCGGATGTTGGATGCGTCGCGGAGCGTCAGGCGCAGCGTCATCGCCTCGCGTTCGACGCCGGCCAGAATCGCGGCTTCGATCTCCCCGGAGAACTTCGTGGCGAGCGAGCCACGTGGAGGGACTGGGCGGCGAACGGGCAACTCGGGGTTCATTATCAAGGCTCCTACTGAGTGAGCCGAACCACGGGACCCCCGCGCCTAGGCTTATGGGACTAGTGGTTATGCGGCGGCGAAGAAGCCGTGTTCGCCGGTGACGCGCACCTGGCATGGCCGGCCTGCGTCCTGCGCCGCGCGAGCGCGTTTGTTGGCGGCGGCCTTGGCTTCTTCCTTGTCGATGGTGTGATCGAAATACTCGCCGCCGTGCTCGACAGCCCAACGGCCGTCATGTCGCGCCACGGTGAAGATGGCCCGGTCGGCTGAGTCTCTGATGGCCATGCGGAAAACTCCTTCTGTCCACGCCGGCGCGTCGTCAGGCGCGACAGCGGCAAAATCCCACGCCTTCGGGCGCGCGCTGACGCGCGACTCCTGGAACGTCGGGGCGAATGTCATTCATCTATAGGTAATGGGCGAAGAAGTCTGCGTATTTCGGCCGAACGCGGTCCGATTTCGCCGGCATCGCCGAAAATTTCGCTGAATCCAGCGGCCGAATTGGGCGCGAATTCGTGTGTTGATGTAGGCGGTGAAAGCCTACGGATCAGTCCAGTTCGATTTAATATCGATCGCTGAAAACTGATCCGCAGTTACTGGAGATTGATCGTGTCGTTCTGTCTTTAAGACGCCAGTTCTTCTTCCACCTGACCTAGTCGTTCCTTGCCGAAGAAAATCTCGTCGCCAACGAAGAAGGTGGGGATCCCAAAGGCTCCGCGAGCAGCCGCGGCCTCTGTGTTGGCGATCAACTCGGCCTTCACCTCGGGGTCCTGGGTGGCCTCCAGCAGCGCGCGGGCGTCGAGCCCGGCGTCGGTCAGCGCCTGGGCGACGACGGCGGGGTCATCCATCTTCAGGCCGCGCTCCCACATGCCGGCGAAGACCGCGCGGGTGTAGGGGCCTTCAACGCCCATTCGGCGTGCGGCGATTAGTCCGCGCATGATCAGCAGGGTGTTGATCGGAAAGTGCGGATTGTGCCGGTATTGGCTGAGGCCGTGCTTGGCGATGAAGCGGCGGGTCTCCAGCCCCTCATAGGCCAGCTTGCCCTTGATGTCGCCGAAGGCGGTCATCGGCGCCTGGTTGCCGGTCAGCTTGAACAGCCCCCCCAGCAGGCAGGGCGTGATCTTGATCTCCGCTCCGGTTCGCCTGGCGATGTCGGGCAGGACGCAGTGGGCCATGTAGCCGTTGGGGCTGGCGAAATCGAAGATGAACTCGACGGTCTTTCCCATGATGTCCTCTCTCACCAGCTCTCGGACCAGGGGCGCAGGTCCAGTTCATGCGTCCAGGCCGAGCGGTGTTGCTTGTGGAGCCACACATAGTTCGTGGCGATCTCCT
>NZ_JAURWM010000264.1 GCF_030654915.1 Phenylobacterium sp.
TGCTGCACCGCCACGCCCTGAGCGATCGCGATCGGTTGCAGCCGGAGCCAAACGGAGATCTGCGGTTGCTGGTCCAGCACATGCCGCCCTCGGCAGACCAGGCCGCCAACTGGTTGCCCTCGCCTTCGGGGGAATACGCCCTGGTTCTCCAGCTGTTTGGGCCTAGGGCCTCGGCCCTAGACGGCGCCTGGTCTCCGCCCCCGTTAAGGCGCATCGGGGCCATCAGTTAACCTGGTCGCCTAGGGTCAATCGTCGCGCCGATAGCGGGAAAGACCTGATCCTCGGGGGCACGGAGCCGCCTTCCACTGTCCGGACCTGGTGCAACATCCCCCCCGTGGCGCTGGGTGATTGGGCCGAGCCCGATCTCTCCTCGACCGGCCCCGCGCGCATAGCGTGGGGCCACCGCCGTCTCGACGGATCAGAACATGCAGTTTCCACCGCTTCCGCGCGCCACGACCAAGGCCCCTGGCGCGGCGCTGCTTGCGCTCGGCCCGCCAACCCGGCGCGGGGTGGAAGTGCATGGGCGTTTCTATAGAACGGCCTGCTGGACCGAGGACCTGCGCGCGACCGAACGCGCGCAGGGGCGCCACATCCTTGATCTGCGGGTCTGACGCGCCGGCCTAGTTCACGCGCCGAGCCCGCCCGGCCCAGTAGGGCTCGCGCAACTCACGCCGCAGGATCTTGCCGGAAGCATTGCGCGGCAGAGCCTCGATGAAGTCGACGGTCTTTGGCGACTTGAACGCCGCGATCCGTGAGCGTGCGAAGGCGATGATGCTCTCGGCGTCCGGCGCGGTTCCCGGTTTGAGAACCACGATGGCCTTCACCGCCTCGCCCCAGACGTCGTCCGGCACGCCGATCACCGCCACCTCCGCCACATCAGGGTGCCCATAGACCGCGCTCTCGACCTCGGCCGGATAGATGTTCTCGGCGCCGGAGATGATCATGTCCTTCACCCGGTCGTGGATGAAGAGATACCCGTCTTCGTCCAGATAGCCGGCGTCTCCCGTCCGCAGCCAGCCATCGTCACCCACCGTCGCCGCGGTCGCCTCGGGGAGCCGCCAATAGCCGGCCATGTTGGAGACCGAGCGCACGGCCACCTCGCCGACCGCGTTCGCCGGGAGGCTCACGCCGGCTTCGTCGACGACCTTCAACTCCACGCCGGGCATGGGCAGGCCGGCGGCGCGCATCCGCGGCGTTCCGTTCGGATCGTGATCCTCTGGCGGCAGATAGACGATGGTCCCGCAGGTCTCGGTCATCCCGTACTGCTGGCAGAACCCGCAGCCGAAGATATCCATACACTCGCGCAGCAGATCCAGCGGGATCGGGCTCGCGCCATAAAGGATGTATTTGAGGCGGCTGTAGTCCACCTCCCGCGCACGCGGCTGGCGCACCACGATCTGCAGCGCGGCCGGCACCATGAACATCTTGGAGATCTGGTCGTGCTCGATGAAGTCGAGCACCTTGAACGGATCGAACTCCCGCGCCACGACGCCTTTCGCGCCGTTGACCAGCCCGACGATGCCCCACCCGGTGCCGCCGATGTGGCCCACAGGCATGGCCACCAGGCTGATGTCGTCAGGTCCCCAACGGTTCCAGGCCATCTCGGCTTCCGCGGCCTTACGCCTTCCCCCTAGGATGTTCAGGTGGCTCAGCATCGCCCCCTTCGGCCGCCCGGTAGTCCCTGAGGTGTAGAGCTGAACGGCGACCTCGTGCTCGTCGAGCGGCAGTTCCGGGTCCTGCGCTGGCTGGCCGTCGCGCCAAGCCTCAAAGCTGGGCCAACCGGAGGGGCCCGCCTCCATCGCCACGATCTTCACGCCGGGGAGTTCGGGCGCGATCTGGATGGCGCAGTCCACAACCTCGGGGCCGACGAACAGCATCTTGGCCTCCGCGTCGCCGGCGATGTAGGCGACCTCGGGCGGGGCGAGACGCCATCCGATCGGGGCCATCACCACCCCGATCTTCGTCGCGCCGAACAGCAGCTCGAAATAGTGGTCGCTGTTCTTGCCTAGATAGGCGATGCGGTCGCCCTTCTTGAGGCCCTCGGCCAGCAAGGCCTGCGCCGCCTGGCTGGTCCGCCGGTCGAACTGCGCGAAGCTGGTTTCGCGCCCTTCGAAAACCAGGGCCGTGGCCGTCGGCCGCCGCGGGGCATGATAGCGGGGCACGTCGGCCAAGGTCCTCATGGCCTCGAAGTCGATCGTCTGGTCGGGCTGATTGGTCGTGGCCAGCGCCATCGGGCGTCCCTTTCTCAAAGTCCCAACACCAGACGGGCGATGATGTCCCGCTGGATTTCATTCGAGCCGCCGTAGATCGTGGCCGCCCGATCGTTCAGGTATCGTGGCATGGCGCTCAGAACGCCGTCCGGCCCTATGGGGGGAACGTTCGAACCCGGCTGCCGGGCGTCTGGCTGATCGACACCGGCGTAGAAGCCCGCTGTCTCCAGCGCCAACTCGTCGACCATCTGCAGGGCCTCGGCCCCCTGCGCCTTCAACATGGAGGATGCAGGACCAGGATTGGCTCCGGACGCCAGGGCCGCCAGGGTCCGCTGCTCGGCGATCTCGATGGCGGTGACCGCGATCTCGGCCGCCATCAGCTTGGCGCGGAACGCCGCTTCGGTCAGCAGCCCGGCCTCCCAGGCCAGGTCGCGCACCCGTTCGAGCATCACCTGGAGCCCCGGCGCCGAACTGCCGCCACGCTCGAACTCAAGCAGGTACTTGGCGACCGTCCAGCCCTTGTTCTCCTCCCCGACCCGGCCAGAGATCGGAACCCGCACGTCCTCGAAGAAGACCTCATTGACCTCGTGCTCGCCGGCCAAGGTGATGATCGGGCGGACTCGAACGCCCGGCGCGGTCATATCCAGCAGCAGGAATGTGATCCCCGCCTGCGGCTTGCCGGTGGCGTCTGTGCGCACCAGACAGAACATGCGGTTCGCCCAATGGGCGTGCGTCGTCCACAGCTTGGAACCAGACAGCACATAGTCTTCGCCGTCCCGCACCGCCCGTAGCCCGAGGGCCGCGAGGTCGGAGCCGGCCTGCGGCTCCGAATAGCCCTGACACCAGTAGTCCTCTCCCGAGAGGATCCGAGGCAGATAATGGGCCTTCTGCTCGGGCGTGCCAAAGCCCATGATCACCGGCCCGACCATCCGCAGCCCCATGGGCGCGAGGCTTGGCGCCCCGGCCCGCGCGCACTCAGCGGCGAAAATGTGCCGCTGCATCACGTCCCAGCCGGGTCCGCCGTACTCGACGGGCCAACTGGGCGCGGCCCAGCCCCTGGCATGCAGGATCTTCTGCCAAGGCAGGCTGTGGTGTTTGTCGGTGAAGACGCTGGTGGCCCTGCGCCCGACCTCCCGCAGCTCAGGGGTCAGCGAGGTCGCAAGGAAGGCGCGCACCTCGTCACGGAACGCCTCCTCCTCGGTCGAAAGATCGAGATTCACCGGCGCGCCCCTAGAACTTGGCCCTCAAAGTCAGGCCGTAGGTTCGCGGCGGAGCCAGGAAAGTCGCGAAGGTGCCGGTCTGCAAGGGCTGGTCGACGACAACCTGATGATAATCCTCGTTGGTGAGGTTCTGCGACCATAGTTCAGCCGACCAGCGCTTGTCGGGCGCGCCCAACACGATCCGCGCATTGACCAGGGTCAACGGCTTTTGCGACTTCAGTGGATCAAGGTTCGAGCCGGTGTTGTACTCCGACGTGTACTTGGCCGAGATGCTAGCGCGGAATTCCAGGTTGTCGCTGATCGGGGTTTCGTAGCTGACCGTCCCAGCGCTCGACCACAGCGGGGCGTAGGATAGGCGTGTATTGGGCAGGCGCGGCGAAACGCCGAGCGGCGGCGTGAAATCGCCGAACTGGGTTTCGGCGTAGGTCACCCCGCCAGAGAAGCTCAAGCCCTCGACCGGCGTGCGCCACATCAGATCGAAGTCGACCCCGCGCGAAATGACTTCCGGGATCGAGGCCACGAGCCAACTGATCCCCGTATAGGTGTTGAGCTGGAAGTCCTCAAAGGTCTGGTGGAAGATCGTGGCGTTGGCCACCAGCCCGTAGCCGAGCGTGTTGGTCTTCACGCCAAGTTCGTAGCTGGTCACCGTCTCGGCCGGGAAGCTCGTATTGGGATCGATCACCCCGATAGCCAGGCGCGAGCGATCAAGGTTGAAGCCGCCACTTTTGAAGCCCTCGGCGTAGGAGGCGTAGGCCATGATCCCTTCGTTGAACCGGTAGGCGGCCTTCACCGTACCGCTCCAACGGCCCTCGCCCTGCTTCTGGTGGGTGATGACGTTGTTGAAAGCCGGGTCGGAGTGCGGCGCACAGAGCGCGGCGCGCGCCGCGGCCGGGATAGGACGGACGATAGCCGCCGCGCAGGCCGCCGCGGGGACCGAGTTTGTATAGTGGCTCTCGACGGTTTTCTCGTCGTCGGAATAGCGAAGCCCCAGCGTCAGCTCGAGGGCGTCAGTCACCTTCCAGCTATTGTTGGTGAAGATCGCCCAGCCCTTCGAGCTGTGGTCATAGCTGTCACGCGGCCCCTGACCGGCCGGGAAGTTCGTGCCGGCAGGCAGCCCCGTCAGCGTCGAAACGAAGGTCGGATTGGTCCCGCCCGAGAGCAGCAGGCTGAAATAGGGTTCATAGGCGCTACCGAAGGTCGTGGCGGCGCGGGCCTTCAAAGCCTCGTCGGAATAGAAGACGCCGACCAACCAGTTCAGCTTTTCGGTGGCCCCGGCCAGCCGGACTTCCTGAGACAGTGTCTTGATCTGGCTGAAGCTCGAACCGTCGGTGTCGCGATACCAGATGTCAGCCGAGGAGAAGTCGATGTCCGAACCGTTCTCGGCGCGCCACTCGCGATAGGCCGTGATCGAGGTCAGCGAGATGTTCTCGTTGATGTCCCAGTCAAGTTGGGCCGATACGCCGCGGTCGCTGATCTTGGAACCCATGTCGCGGTTGGCGTTGGCGACGCGGTCATAGGGATTGGGCGGGCGGATCACGCCATTGTCGGCGGCCAGCGCATCCACCAGCGGCGCGGTAGGGCCGGCGACGGTCACGAAGTTGACGCAGCAATGCTCGTCACGCTCGGACAGGTCGGCCAGCACCTTCACGACCACGGCGTCGGTGGGCGCGATCAGCAACTGGCCCCGCACCGTGTAGTAGTTCTGGTCGGTGTCGTCCGTCCGGGTCCGTGGACCCGCGCCGACCAGAACGTCGGCGAAGCCGTCACGCTCGCGCTTGGCGACATAGAGACGGCCGGCCATCAGATCGCCCGCGATCGGCCCTGTCACGGCGGCCGACAACCCGCGAGCGCCGTAGTTGCCAAAGGTCAGTTCGGCATCGGCGCCGAACTCGAACGAAGGCTCCTTGGTGATGACGTTGATGACCCCGGCCGAGGTGTTCTTGCCGAACAGCGTCCCTTGCGGGCCTTTCAGGATTTCGATCCGTTCAAGTTCACCGAGATCGCCGAACGCGACGCTGCTGCGCGAACGGTAGACGCCGTCGATGACCGTGCCGACCGATGATTCCAGTCCGGGATTGTCGCCGATGGTGCCGACCCCGCGAATCCGCGCGGAGGTCTGCGCCTCGCTGGTCGAGGAGGTCACACTGAGGCCAGGCGCCAGGACCTGAAGGTCCTTGATGTCGCGAACGCCCGCGTCCTGCAGTTGGCGTTGTGGCAAGGTCGTGACCACCACAGGCACATCTTGCAGATTTTGCTCGCGCTTTTGAGCGGTCACCACCAGCTCGGCGACCATGCCCGTGTCCTGGGCCAAGGCTGGCCCCGCCGTGCAGGCAGCCGCCAAAATCGCCCACGAGGCATTGCGCATCATGTGTCTCATCGTCCCTCCCGGCGCCGCCCTTTGTTGGCGGCTTGTTATGTCGCGGCGATCTGGCGCCGCTCTGCCCCCAATGGTTGCGCAACCCCGTCAGGAACGACAAGCTAGCGGAAGTGATAGGGTCGCCTCCGCGATCAGGACATTGGCGGGCGAATGACGAGTACGACGGCGCAGGCCGAGCAGGATCTTGTGCGGGCCTTGGCCGTCCGTGTGCGCGACGAGGGCGCGAAGATCGGCCTGCCCTACATTGCTGTCAGCGCCGATATCGGCGACCCGCAACCGATGCTCGGCGCCGATGGGCGGCCGTTTGCCGAAACGCTGTTCGAGTGGCTCGATCCAGGTCTGCACTACTGGAAGGATCGCAGCTTCGCCCTGCGCTCCCCTTTCGTCTTCGGCGCTCGCTACACGGCCGAGCCGTTCTTCTTCGTGGCGGGCCGGTTTGGAACTTGGCGGCCGGCCCCTCGCCTGGAACGGATCGAGGTTCTTCAAGCCCCCGAACGCCTTGCCGTGGGAACCGCGATCATCGCGCCGGCCCACCTGCCGGGCGGAATCATCGGCGCCGTGGTGTGGGCCTCGCCAGAAGTCTTCGACGTGCGCCCCACCTTCGAGCGCGAGGCCGCGGGCCTTCACGCTCTCACGCTGAAGTTGCTCGCCGCCTACAACGACCTGGGGGTCGCGGCCGACTCCGAGGAGGTTCGGCTCACCCGGCGTGAGATCCAGTGCCTTAAGTGGGCCGCCGATGGAAAGACCGACGCCGACATCGGGCAGATCATGAAGATTTCCACCCCGACGGTTCGCTTCCACATGCGCAACGCCGCCGACAAGATGGGGGTCGCCGGACGCCCTCAGGCGGTTCACCACGCAACTACCCTGGGTTACATCGGCGAACGAAAGAGCCGATCGCGCGCCTAGGCGAGACCCGGCGCTTCCGCCGCCGGGTCTCAAGCTTCCCTATTCAGCCGGGGCCAGAACCGGCTCGGCGTCAGGGCGCCGCCAGCGCGCGGCGATCCCCAGCACGACCTGGGTGATCGCCGGCAGCACCAGCAAGGTGAGCGCGGTCGCGGTGATCAAGCCGCCGATCACCACCATCGCCAGAGGCTTTTGAACCTCCGCGCCGGCGCCAGTGGCAACCGCCATTGGGATGAAGCCGATGGCCGGCACCATGCCGGTCATGACGACCGGACGGACCTTCGCCATCGCCCCATCGATGATCGCCTGGCCCAAAGCCATGCCCTCGGCCAGCCGCTGCCGGATGCTGGTCATGACGACCAGGCCGTTCAGAACGGCCACGCCTGCCAGAACGATGAAGCCGACCGCGGCCGAGACGGAGAAATTGATCCCCGACATGGCCAGGGCGAAGACCCCGCCGCTGAGCCCCAGGGGCACGGCGATGAACACCGCGAGCGCAGGAGCAAAACCGCCAAGCGCTAGGTAGAGCAGCGCGAAGACCGCCGCGAAGCAGATCGGCACGACAATCGCCAGCCGCTGGGAAGCCGCCTGAAGGTTCTGGAACTGTCCGCCCCACTCGATCCACGTGCCCGGCGGTAGGGCCACGGCCTCGACCTTCGGGCGCGCCTCGGTGACGAAGGATCCCACATCGCGGCCGCGAACATTGGCCTGAACGACCACGCGGCGCTTGCCGCCCTCTCGGCTGATCTGGTTCAGCCCCTCGGCGTGGCTGAACCGCGCCAATTGACTGAGCGGCGCCGACCGGCGCGCCTGACCAGGTTGCTCCGGCAGCATGACCGGCAGAGCGCCCAACGCGTCCAGATCGTTGCGGCTCGCCTGGGGAACCCGGACGACGATGTCGAAGCGACGGTCGCCCTCGAACAGCAAGCCGGCCTCGCGGCCCGCCATGGCGGCTGCAACGGTGTCGGCCACCTCCTCCACCGTCAGCCCGAACCGCCCGATCGCCGCGCGGTCGAACTGCACGTCGAGGGTCGGCGCGCCGGTGACCTGTTCGACACGGACGTCGGCCGCGCCCGGCGTCGATTGCAGCGCCGCGGCGATCCGGGCGCCGGTGGCGCTCATCTTGTCCAGGTCGTCGCCGTAGATCTTCACCGCGACGTCGCCGCGGACGCCGCCGATCAGTTCGTTGAAGCGCAGCTCAATCGGCTGGCTAAGCTCGTAGCCCTGGCCGATCAGCGCATTGGCCTTAGCCTCGACGCGGGCGATCACGTCCTCCTTGGTGTTGACGCCCTTCGGCCAGTCCTTCCGTGGTTTGAGCATCACAAAGCCGTCGGAGATGTTCGGCGGCATTGGATCGGTGGCGACCTCGGCGGTGCCGGTCTTGGAGAACATGTAGTCGACCTCCGGCAGGCTGGTGATCGCCTGTTCGACGCCCCGCTGCATCCGCACCGACTGTTCCAGCGACGTCGATGGAATCCGCTGCGAGGCCAGCGCCAGGTTCTTCTCGTCGAGTTGCGGCATGAACTCCTGGCCCAGGAAGGTGAAGGTCACCCCCGCCAGGACGAAGATCCCGACCGCCGCGCCGATGAAGGGGGCTGGTTTCGCCACCGCCCGGCGCAAGACCGGTTCGTAGTGATGCTTGATCTTGGCGATCGCCCAGACCTCTTTCTCGGCGACCTTGCCCCGGATGAGGAGCGCGACCATGGCCGGCACGAAGGTCAGCGACAGGACGAAGGCCGCCGCCAGGGCCAGCATCAAGGTGATGGCCATCGGGGCGAAGGTCTTCCCCTCGACGCCTGTGAAAGTCAGCAGCGGCGCGAAGACCAGGAAGATGATCCCCTGACCATAGACGGTCGGCCGGATCATCTCCTGCGAGGCCAGCATGGTCTCTTCCAACCGCTCACGCAGGCCGAGCAATCTGCCCTCGCGATGCTGGCGCTCGGCCAGTCGGCGCAGGCAGTTCTCGATGATAATCACCGCCCCATCGACGATCAGGCCGAAGTCGAGCGCCCCCAGGCTCATCAGATTGCCCGAGACCCCAAGGACGTTCATTCCGATCCCGGTCATCAAGAACGAGATCGGAATGATCAGCACGGCGATCAGCGCCGCACGGACGTTGCCGAGCAGGAAGAACAGCGCGATGGCGACCAGCAAGGCGCCCTCGAAGAGGTTACGCTGCACGGTGGCGATGGTGGCGTTGACCAGCTTCGAGCGGTCGAGGGCCGGCGTGACCGTCACCCCGACCGGCAGCGATTTCTGGATGGTCTCCAGCCTCTCACCCACCGCCTTGGCTACGGTGCGGCTGTTTTCGCCGATGAGCATCAGGGCGGTGCCGACCACGACCTCGTGACCGTTCATGCTGGCCGCGCCGGTCCGTAGCTCGCCGCCGATCCTGACCTGCGCCACATCCCTGACCCGCACGGGGACCCCGCCACGGGTGGCGATGACCGCATCGGCGATCTCGTTGATCGAGCGGATGCGGGCGTCGGCGCGGACGAGGTAGGCTTCCCCGCCCCGCTCCAGGAAGTTGGCGCCGACCGAGAGGTTCGCCGCCTCCAGCGCCTTGGCCAGTTCGGAGAATGACACGCCGTAGGCGCTGAGCTTCACCGGGTCGGGCTCGACCAGATAGTGCTTCTGGAAGCCGCCGATAGAATCGATCCCGGCCACGCCGGGCACGGTGCGCAGTTGAGGACTGATGATCCAGTCCTGCACCGTGCGCAGGTAGGCGCTGCGCGCGGTGTCGTCGGTGAGACGCTCGCCCTCCGGGGTCAGGAAGCTGCCGTCCGCCTGCCAACCGGTCTGGCCGTCCTTGACCGCCGCGCCCTTCCCGCCCGGGTTCGCGAAGTCGACGGTGTACATGAAGACTTCGCCCAGCCCGGTCGTGACCGGACCGATCTGCGGCTGCACGCCCTCAGGCAGGTCATCACGCGCCTGGGCCAGCCGTTCGCTGACCTGCTGACGGGCGAAGTAGAGATCGACGTCTTCCTTGAAGACCGCCGTGACCTGGGAGAATCCGTTCCGCGACACCGAGCGCGTCGACTCCAGCCCAGGAATGCCGGCCAGCGCCGTCTCCACCGGGAAGGTGACGCGCTTCTCGATCTCGATGGGCGAGAGGCCCGGATCGGTGGTGTTGATCTGAACCTGGTTGTTGGTGATGTCCGGCACGGCGTCGATCGGCAGCTTCGACAGTTGCCAGACCCCGATCCCGGACAGGATCGCGATGATGAATATGACCGCCCAGCGCGCCCTGACGGATAGGGCCATGAGACCTGAAATCATGACCTAGTGCGCCTCGCCTTCGCCCTTGCCCAACTCAGACTTGAGCAGGAAGGCGTTGCGGCCGGCGATGGTCTGGCCGGCCGTCAGGCCGCGCACCACCTCCGCCCGGCCAGCGCCGCGCTGGCCGATGGTCACCGGCCGCGCCTCAAAGCCCTTGGCGGTGCGGACGAAGACCACGTCGCGGCCCTCGACGCTCTGCACCGCCCCGTCCGGAACCACGATGACCTTGGAGACGGTCGCGACGGTCGGAATGATCCTGGCCCGCACAGACTGCCCTGGCTGCAGCCCTGCAGGCGAGACCTCGACAATGGCGGTCGCCGCCCGCGTTTCCGGGTTCAGGCCGGGGGTGATCGAGCGGACCTTGCCCTCGATCGTGCGGCCGTCGGCGGTTTCGACAACCACCCGATCGCCCGGCGCGATCCTGGGCGCGTCCATGCCGCTGATCGAGACCTCAACGTGGACCAGCTTCGGATCGGCGATCCGGAACAGTTCAGTCTCCGGCTGAACGAAGGCGCCGAGGTTCAGGGAGGACGCGGTGACGCGCCCGGAGATTGGACTGGCGACGATGACGCCGCGGCCATCGGCGGTGACATTCGCAGTCCCCGCGGCGACCTGCGCGCGGCGGGCCTCCGCATTGGCGGCCGCGGCCTCGGCCTGTGCCTGCTCATAGTCCTGGCGAGCGGAGACACGTTGCTCGAACAGCCGTCGTTCGCGCGCGAGCGCGGTCTGGGCGAGGTTGGCGCGCGCCGAGGCGACAGCGCGATCGGCGGCGATCTGCGCGGCCTCCCGACTTTCGACAATGGCCAAGGTCTCGCCGGCCCGGACCGGATCGCCGATCCGCTTGAAGATCTGCGTCACAGCGCCAGCGGCCCGCGCCGTCAGCACGGCTTCACCACCCGGCGTCGCCGCGACAACGCCCTGCGCCAGGATCTCGCCGGCGAAGCCGCCGACCGACACCGGCTGAACGAGGATGCCGGCGGCGACGATGGCCTCCGGTGTCATCTCCAGGCCTTCGGCTTCACCTTCCTTGTGGTCGTCGTCCTGGTGTTCGCCGCCTGCGGCGGCGGCCGTAGCGCCTCCCCCAGCGGTCATCTTGGCTAGGCCAAAACCCCCAGCGCCTGCGATCAGGATCGCGGCGGCCACGCCGCCATAAAGACGGGACTTGTCTTTGTTCACGGTTGTTCTCCGAACGGGGCGCGGCCTTGCAGGCGCGCGAGAGCGGCCTGTGCGCCCAAGCGCTCCAGGGCTGCGTCTAGGGTCTGGGCGCGCGCGTCAGCGAGCGCGCGGCGGGCGTTCAGCACCTCGATCAGGGCCAGCTTGCCGCCCTCATATCCGATGCGGGTCAAGCGATAGGCCTCATCCGCCGCACGCTCGCCTTCGCGGGCGGCGATAAGCCGGCTATCGGTCGCGCCGAGACGCGCGACGCCGGCCATGGCCTCGGCCTGGGCGTCCAGACGGGCCGCTTCCAGGCGGGCCTCGGCGGCGCTCAGCTCAGCCTGGGCCGCGCTGATATTGCCGCGATTGCGATCAAACAGCGGAAACGGCGCCGAAAACCCAGCGACCATCGCCGTGGATTCGTCCTCCTGGAACTTACGAAGCCCCACCGAGACCGAGAGGTCGGGGGTCGCCCGGGTCCGCTCGACCCTGATCCGCCGAGCCGCCGCCTCACGGTCAGCTTGGGCCGCCAGATAGGTCGGGCTCGCCAGGGGATCGGGCGGGGCGAGTGAAGCCCTACGGTCGGCTTGCGCCAGCAGGCCATTGGGGATCGAGCTGATCTGACCCGGCGCGCCCGAGAGAGCTGTCAGTTGGCCAAACGCCGTCGCCCGAACGGCGCGAGCTTCATCGAGATCGGCGCGCGCGGCCTGAACGCCGGCCAGAGCCTGAACCCGGCGCAGATCGGCCTCCCTGCCCGCCTCGACGAGCGCGGTCGCCACGCGGGCGTCATCCTCGGCCAGGCTCAGCGCCTCGGTGGCGAGTTGGACGCGCCGGTCGGCCCCCTCGGCCCCGGCATAGGCGTCGGCGAGGTCGAACGCGAACTGGGCGCCGGCCTGGATGGCGCGGAGCTTGGCGGCGTCGACCTCGGCGCGGCCGGCGGCGAGACGGGCCTCGCGCTTGCCGCCCAGTTCCAGGGTCTGTTCGATAGAGGCGGTCGCCTCGGCCAGGTCCGAGCCCTTGTAGGGACCCGAGCCGGAGAAGTTCTCGATCTCGACGCCGACGGTCGGGTTCAGCCGCGCTCCGGCTTGACGGGCCAGGCCCGTGGCCCGGGCGATTTCGGCCCGGGCCTCAGCCAGGCGCGGCGCGCTGGTCTGAGCTTGTCGGAGCAGTTCGGCATAGGGCGGCGCTGGATCGGCCGAGGCCGCGCCCGCGCAAACCGCGACAGCGGATGCGCCGATCAGGACCGCGCGCAGCGGCCCACGGCGATGGTGGGAAGTCATAAGAGTCCTCGCGTGATGACGGATGAGACGCGCGAGCGCGCGCGTGCAGTCCGTCAGCCGCGAGGAGGTCGTTCCAGGCCCGAAGGCGCCAGGGAGGCGTGCCGCGAAGGCGGCGGCGCAAGATGAGTTTCGCCAGAGGTCGTCACCTCAGCCCCAGCCGCGAACGCAGCCGCGCCGAACCCGACCCCGTGGTGGCAATGTCCGTGCGGGCAAGCCGCGGAGGAGCCGCCCGAATGGTTGTCGTCCTGATGGTCGCTGACGGAGAGCACAGCATCCAGGGGCGCCGCCGTCACAGCCACGCTCCCGCCGTCCTCCTTGCAAAGGAAGGCGTCGAAGGTCGGGCCGGCCAGCAGGGTCGCGAGCAGGCAGACGGTCACCAGACCGCCCAGCTTGCGCCACCATGTTTCGAAACCCGACATCGACGCCTCTATAGCTCTGCGGTCGATTGGCGGGAATGCGTTACAAAATCACGGTTCTCGGGCGCGGTATTGGCCTCCCGAAGCTCTTGCCGCGCTTGCACGGTGATCTGCCAGGCCGAGCGCAGGAAGACCCCGGCCAGGAAAATCCCCACCACCAGGTCAGGCCAGCGCGATCCGGTCACCGCCACGGCCACGCCGGTCGCCGCCACGGCCAGGCACTGGATCATATCGTTGCGGGTGCAGAGCCAGACCGAGCGCACATTGGCGTCGCCATTGCGATAGCGAACCAGCAGCAGGGCCGCGAGCAGGTTGGCCGCCGCCCCAAAAAGGCCCAGCCCGGAGATCACGCCGGCTTCCGGCGTCACCCCTGTGATCGCCCGCCAGATCGCGAACCCCAGGATACCAGCGGCCATCAACGCCAGGCTGCCGCTCTTGATCAGGGCCGCGCCGGCGCGCACCTGGACGCTCTTGCCGATCGCCCACAGACTGAGCGCATAGGTCGCCGCGTCGGCCGCGAAGTCCAAGGTATTGGCGGCCAGCGAGGCCGAGCCGGCCATCAGGCCGCCCACCGCCACGACGCCAAAGCCCACGAGATTGATCGCGATGACGCCCATCAAGGCGCGGCGATAGCCAACGGACGCACCGTCGAAAACCACCGTATGGCCGCAACAGCCTCCGCCGGTGGACGACTCAGGCGACGTACTTTCGGATGAGGAGCAACTGGACATGACGCCACCTTGCATCCTCTAGCCACTAGAGGATCAAGCGCCTATTTTCAGATCCTCAACAGGACGCCATCCATGCCCGCTCTCTCCATCGGAGCCCTCGCCAAGGCGACCGACGTCAAGGTCACCACGATCCGATTCTACGAACAGATCGGCCTGTTGCCGCAGCCGCTGCGGGCTTCCAATGATCGCCGGGTCTATGACGAGCGGACGCTGAGCCGCCTAGCCTTCATCAAGCATGCCCGGCAACTGGGGTTCGCGGTCGACGCCATCCGCACCCTGCTGCAGCTATCAGACAATCCGGACCAATCGTGCGAGCAGGCCAATATCCTCGCCGCCGAACAGTTGGCCGCCGTCGATAGCAAGATCATCCGGCTGCAAGCGCTGCGGGGCGAACTCCAACGGGTGGTTTCCGCCGCCTGTCAGGGCCGTGTGTCCGACTGCCGGGTGATCGAGGTTTTGAGTGACCACGGCCACTGCGTGGCCGATCACGACGGACCGGCCGCCCTGACCGCCTAATTCCGCGCGTAGTCGTCCTCAAAGCGGACGATATCGTCCTCGCCCAGATAGTCGCCGGACTGAACCTCGATCACGCTGAGCGGCTGGTCGCCGGGATTGGCCAGCCGGTGGCGCGCGCCCTGCGGGATGAAGACTGACTCATTGGCACGCACCACGACCTCTTCGTCGCCGATCGTGGCCACCGCGACGCCGCTAACCACCACCCAATGCTCGGCGCGGTGCGCGTGACTCTGCAGCGACAGCTTACAGCCGGGGGCGACGGTGATCCGCTTGACCTGGAAGCCCGCACCGCTGACGACGCTCTCATACCAGCCCCACGGCCGACGTACCTGGCGCGCCTGTGTGGCCGGCTCGCGACCGGCGGCGCGCAGCAGTTCGACGATGCGCCCCACGTCCTGCTCGGAGCCACGGTCAGCCACCAGCACGGCGTCCGGAGTCGCCACCACGATCAGGTCGCGGACGCCCAACGTGGCCACCAACGGCCCTTCGCTACGCACATACGAGTTGGTGGTCGCCTCGGCGAAGGCCTCGCCGATCAGGACATTTCCAGCCGAAGTCTTCTCACCGAGCGCCCAGAGCGCCGACCAGGCGCCGACGTCGGTCCAGTCAAACTCGGCCTTGATCACCGCGAGGCGGTCGGTCCGCTCGGTCAGGGCATGGTCCAGCGAAATCGACGGACCCGCCTGGAACGCGGCCTCGTCCAACCGCACGAAATCCAGATCGCGCCGCGCCTCGGCCAGCGATCGCTTCGCGGCCAGCAGAACCGCCGGTTCATGGCGTTCCAGTTCGTCGATCACCAATTGGGCCGGCGCCAGCAGCAGGCCGCTGTTCCACAGATGCCCCCCGCCCTTCACCATCGCCTCGGCGACGGCCGGGCTTGGCTTCTCGACAAAGTGCTCCACGCGGTATGCGCCTGCGTCGGTCTCCAAAGCAGCGCCGGGACGGATGTAGCCGTAGTCCGGGATCGGCGAGGTCGGATCGACGCCGAAGAGCACCAAGGCGCCGCGCGCCGCGATCGCCGCGGCCTGGTCCACCGAGGCCAGGAACTTCGCGGTGTCGCGCACCACATGGTCGGCCGGCATGACCAGGATCAGGGCCGCGGGGTCAAGGTCCCGCGCCAGCAAGGCCGCCACCGCGGTCGGCGCGGCGGTGTTGCGACCACATGGCTCCAGAGCGATCAGCGGGTCCTTGGCCCCGATAATTCGCAGCTGCTCGGCGATCGTGAACCGGTGCTCGGCGTTGGCGACGACGATCAGCGGTTCGAACCGCGCCGGGTCCGACACCCGCGCGGCGGCGGACTGGAGCAACGTCAGGTCTTCCGTCAGCGGCAACAATTGCTTCGGATGGCTCTCGCGCGACGCCGGCCACAGCCGTGCGCCCGTCCCGCCGGAGAGCAGCACGGGGAAGATCCTGGAACCACGCGTGCTCACGAAAACCCTCTTCCAGACCACGCCGCTTCAAGGGCGCGCGCCAGCCTATGACACGGTTGAGGCAAGAGCACGCCCTGGTGATCGCGGCTTCAGGAGCGCTACTCCCAACGCAGAGGCCTATTTGATCGTGGTGTTGATGGTCATGCCCGCCTTCAAGGCCAGGGTGACCGGGGTCTTCTCCACCACCTCGGCCAGCCGTTTCACCTGGACTTCATCGAGCCCCTCGCCAAACCGCACGACGCGCTCGATCTCCCGCTGGCCAGCGACAATCCGCAGCGTCAGACCAACGTGAACGCCCACCGGCGGCCACTCCTTGCGCTCGCAGTACATGCGCAGCGTGATGGCCGAACATGCCGCGAGCCCAGACAGGACATAGCCGAACGGCGAAGGGCCGGTATCCCCGCCCCCCAGCCCCTTCGGTTCATCCGCCAAAAGCCTATGGTGACCGGCTGCGATCTCGACCGTGTAGGGCGTGTCGCCGATATCGCCGACGACCGAGGCGATGGTTGTTTCACCAGGTGCGCTCAAGACCGCTCTCCACTATCGCCCGAAGATCACCAACATGCGCTTAGCCTCCTTGACCGGCAACCAAGCCAGAGGCCCGACGAGCTTGCTAGTCTAGGAGACCAGACAGGAACTCCCCATGAGTCGCATCCCAGCCACGGTCGCCGCCACCCTCCTAGCCTTGACGGTATCCAGCGCCGTTCGAGCCGAGCCGACAGAAGTCGTCGTGCGAGCGCTCAGCAAGGACGCCAAGTTCATTGGCGACAGCATGGGCGGTGTCCAGGTCACCTTGACCGATGTCGCGACGGGTCACGAACTGGCCAAGGGCCTGATCGTCGGCACGACCGGCGACACCCAGAGGATCATGGTCGCGCCGCGTCAGCGCGGCGCCACCCTTTCCACGCCCGAAGCGGCCGCCTTCCGGACCACCCTTGATCTCGGCCGCCCGACGCTGGTCAAGGTCGAGGCCGTGGGACCTCTTGGCAAGCCACACGCCCAGATCACCGTCACGTCCATGAAATGGCTACTGCCGGGCCAATCTCTGGTCGGCGACGGCTGGCTGCTGGAATTTCCCGGCCTTGTCGTCGAACCCACTTGGGACGTCGAGACCAACGCTCTGAAGATCGACGCCAAGGTCACCTTGATGTGCGGGTGCCCGATAGAGCCCGGCGGCCTTTGGGACGCCGCCAAGTACGACGTGCGAGCCACCCTGCTGGACGGTGACCAGACGATCTCCACCGCCACGCTCGCCTACGCCGGAAAGCCATCCACTTTTGCCGGAAAATTGCCGAGGCCGACGGCTGGCGCCTATCGCCTGCGTGTCGTCGCGACCAACCCCGAGACCGGAAACACCGGCGTGGTCGAGCAGCCGGTCAGCGTCGCAGCGGCGTGATGATAGCGGGTTGGCGCCTGGCGCCCCTCGCCTTCGGCTTCAGAGCCCCTATATGGCGCTGATGGTTGATCTCTCGGTTCTAGACTTGTCGCCCATCGTCGAAGGCGGCGATGCGTCCCAATCGCTTCGCAATACTCGCGATCTGGCCCAGCACGCCGAGCGGCTGGGCTACCATCGCTATTGGCTGGCCGAGCACCATAACATGACCGGGGTGGCGAGCGCCGCCACCGCCGTTGTCATCGGGCACGTGGCCGGCGGCACCTCGACGATCCGCGTCGGTGCCGGCGGCGTGATGCTGCCTAACCACGCGCCGCTGATCATCGCTGAACAGTTCGGGACGTTGGCCGCGCTCTATCCTGGCCGCATTGACCTGGGCCTTGGCCGCGCGCCGGGTTCCGACCAGGCGACGGCGCGCGCTCTGCGACGCAATCTCGCCGGGGACATCGACCAGTTCCCCCGCGATGTCATCGAGTTGATGGACTATTTCAAGCCGGCCCAGCCCGGCCAACAGATCCAGGCGGTGCCGGGCGCCGGTCTCGATGTCAATTTCTGGATCCTGGGCTCCAGCACCTACGGCGCGCAGCTCGCCGCGGCGCTGGGTCTGCCGTTCGCCTTCGCCTCGCACTTCGCGCCGACTCAACTTGAGACGGCCTTGGCCATCTATCGCAGCCAGTTTCGGCCGTCGGAGCATCTGGCCAAGCCTTATGTGATGCTGGGCGTCAATGTGACGGCCGCCGAGACCGACGAAGAGGCCCAACGGCTCTTCACCTCGCTGAAGCAGGCCTTCATCAATCTGGGTCAGGGACGTCCTGGTCCCTTGCCTCGTCCTGTCGATGACCCGCACCGCCAATTGGACGAGATCGGCGGGCCGATGCTGCGTCAAAGCCTGAGCTGTTCGATTGTCGGGGCGCCTGAGCGCGTCCGCCAGGGCCTGGCGGACTTCGTCAAGCGGACGGGCGCCGACGAACTGATGGTCACGGCGCAGATCTATGATCACGCCGCGCGGGTGCGATCGTTCGAGATCACCGCCCAGGCGCGCGATGAACTCACGCGCCTGGCGGCTGTACCAGCCTAGGAGTTGTCTTCAGTCGGCGCTTCCGGGCCGTTCTTCTTAATGGACTCGATCGCGTTCTGAGCGCTCGCCTTGGACGCATAGCCCTCGGTCGCGAAGATCACTTCATTGTTGTACTTGAAGCGAACCCGGAACTCGCCAGCCTTGTCTTTGTAGATCTCGAACTTATGCGCCACTGGTCGTCTCCATTGGACCGTTGAACTATCTCGCCCGTCCCAGGGCAGATTTGGGCGCCGCCCCGCTCAGGTCAAGCCTGATGCATCCGGTTGCCGCCACACTAAGGTCACGCTTCGGCGAGACTTTGCGAACCTGGAATTCACTTCCCATCTAAGGGGTCACGATCCCCTCGCCCTGGAGGCCA
>NZ_JAURWM010000265.1 GCF_030654915.1 Phenylobacterium sp.
AGATCGGACACGCGGCCCGAAGCTGACGCTGGAAGCCATGGTCCGCATGCAGACCCATGACACCGCCCAGGCGGTCGGGCTGCACGACCGAGGACTGATCCAGACCGGCTACCGCGCCGACCTCAATGTGATCGACTATGAGGGCCTGACCCTGAAGGCGCCGGCCGTCGCCTACGACCTGCCGGCCGGCGGCAGGCGCCTCGTCCAGCGCGCCGACGGCTATGTGGCCACCATCGTCGCCGGCGAGATCACCTATCTGGACGGCGAACCCACCGGCGCCCTGCCCGGCCGCTTGCTGCGCGGCGCCCAGGCCACGCCCCAGGCGATCGCGGCGGAGTAGCTCCGCCACCAGTTCGTCATCCCCGGGCGCTTGTCCCGGGGATCCATACGCGCGGAGCGTCCAAGCGAACCCGCGACCTCCGAGTCTATGGATGGCCGGCTGTTGAGGGAAAGGAACGCGGCGAATGCCCCATGGGACATTGGCCGCAGCATCTTTCCCTCCCCATGACCGGCGGGCATGGCTATGTAGCGCCCCATGCCTGCTTCCCTCGATGAAGCGCGGGAAATCCTGCGCCGCACTTTCGGCCATGCCGAGTTCCGAGGTCGCCAGGCCGAGGTGATCGCCGAGATCCTGGCCGGGCGCAGCGCCATGGCCGTGCTGCCCACCGGCGGCGGCAAGAGCGTCTGCTATCAGATCCCCGCCATGATGCGACCGGGTCTGGGCCTGGTGGTCTCGCCGCTGATCGCGCTGATGGCCGACCAGGTCGCGGGCCTGCAACAATCCGGCGTCGCCGCCGCTCGCATCGATTCCACCGGCGAGTCCTGGGAACGCGCCCAGACCTGGGAGCGGATCGAACGCGGCGAACTCGACCTGCTCTACATCTCCCCCGAAGGCCTGATGCAGCCCTCGATGCTGGACCGGTTGTCACGCACGCCGCTGGCCCTGATCGCCATCGACGAGGCCCACTGCGTCAGCCAGTGGGGCCACGACTTCCGGCCCGAGTACCGGATGATGGGCCGGCTCGCCGACATTTTCCCCAACGTGCCGCGACTGGCCGTCACCGCCACCGCCGACACCCGAACCCGCGAGGACATCCGCACCGAGCTGCGGCTGCACGACTCCGCCGAGTTCGTCGCCAGCTTCGCACGTCCTGAATTGGCCCTATCGGCCGAGCGCAAGCGCGGGGCGGGTCACAAGCGGGTGCTGGAGCTGGTGGCCGCCCGGCCCGACCGCTCCGGCGTCATCTACGCCGGCTCGCGCGACGGCGTGGACAAGCTGGCCGACACCCTGCGCGGCGAAGGCGTTCCGGCGCTCGCCTACCACGCCGGCCTCGACAAGAACCTGCGCGCCGAGCGGCTGGAGAAGTTCCTGGAAGCCGACGCCGCGGTGATGGTCGCGACCATCGCGTTTGGCATGGGCGTCGACAAGCCCGACGTCCGCTTTGTGATCCACGCCGATCCGCCGGCCTCCATCGAGGCCTACTGGCAGGAGATCGGGCGGGCGGGGCGCGACGGCGATCCGGCCGAGGGCATCACCCTCTATGGCGCCTCCGACATGGCCTGGGCGTTCCGGCGCCTCGACGGCCGCGATGTCGATGAGAGCGTCAAGCAGGTCCAGGGCCGCAAGGTCCGCCAACTCTACGCCATGCTGGACGGCGGCTCCTGCCGCGCCGCCGCCGTGCGCCGCTACTTCGGCGAGGAGGGCGTCGATTCCTGCGGCCAATGCGACCTTTGCCTGGGAACCGTCGAGACCGTCGACGCCACCGAGGCCGCCCAAAAGGCGCTGTCGGCCGTGCACCGCATGGGCGGCCGGTTCGGCCGCGTGCGGCTGGTCGATCACCTGCTCGGCAAGACCAAGACCCCGTCAGCCTTCGAGGCGGGCCTGTCCACCTTCGGAGTCGGCCAGGAGCTCAGCGCCGCCGAATGGCGCGACCTGTTCGATCAGCTGCTGTTCGACGGCCTGCTGCGCGAGAACCACGAGGACGGCTATCCGCTGATCGGCCTTGGCGAGGTCGAGTACGTGAAGGCGGTCTATCGCGGCGAGCGTCGGGTGGCCCTACGCAAGGGGCTAGACGATCCCGAGCCCGGCGCAAGGTCGACCCGGACCCGCAAGAAGACCGCCGGGTCGAGCGCGGCGACGGTCATCGCCCCGCATGACCAGCCGCTGTTCGACGCCCTGCGCGCCTGGCGGCGCGACGAGGCCGCGCGCCAGCATCTGCCGCCCTATGTGATCTTCCACGACCGCACCCTGGCCGAGATCGCCGCCAAGAAACCGGCCGGCCTGCCCTCGCTCGCCGCCATCTCCGGAGTCGGCGAGGGCAAGCTGGAGCGTTACGGCGAAGCGGTGCTGGAAGTGCTGCGCGCCGTCGACGCTTAGGCCCCCGTCAGCTCCAACCCCTTCAACTGCCCCTCGGCGCGCCATTCCTCCAGCAGCTGGATGAAGGCGATCGAGCCCTTACCGTAAGGGCCGTTGCGGGCCGCCAGCGCCGAAGGTTTGCCTTCGTTGTTGTAGTAGCCGGGGGTGCATTCCTCCGCGAACTTCGCGCGCTGCAGCGCCGAGGCGATCACCGTCTCCACCCACTCGGCTTCGGCGGCCTCAGAGGTCTCGACCAGGGTCACGCCGTTCTGTTGGGCATGGGCCAGTATGTAGGCGATGTGCTTGCCCTGTTCGTTGAGCATGTGCGGATAGTTCACCGTGAACCCCGACTGGCTGTTGCTCATCACGAAGCAGTTGGGGAAGTCGCGGACATGGATACCGTGGAACGTGGAAACGCCCTCGCCCCACTTCTGCGTCAGGGTTTTGCCGCCGCGGCCGTGGACCTCGTAGCCGGCTCGCCGAGCGTATTCGGTGCCGACCTCGAAGCCGGTGGCGTAGATCAGGCAGTCGATCTCGTACTCGACCCCGTCCACCACAACGCCGGTCTCGGTGATCGCCTCGACCCCACGACCCTGCGTATCCACCAGGGTGACGGTCGGCCGGTTGAAGGTGTCGAGATACTCGTCGTGGAAGCAGGGACGCTTGCAGAATTGGTTATAGTAGGGCTTCAGCGCCTCAGCGGTGGCCTCGTCCTGGACGACCTGATCCACCCGGCCGCGGATCTGTTCCATCTTCTGGAAGTCGGCCAGCTGGACCAGGGTGTCGGGATCCTGGACGCCCGCCCCCGCCGCCTTGGTGCGGGCGATCATGCCCAGGTTGCGGATGATGTCGGTCCAGCCATCATTGACCAGATCCTCCTTGGCGAAGCCGCCGGAGACCAGGGTGTTGAAGTTGTCCATCCGCGCCTGCTGCCAGCCCGGCGTCAGTTCTCCGGCCCATTGCGGGTCGGTCGGCCGATTGTTGCGGACGTCGATGGATGACGGGGTGCGCTGGAAGACGAAGAGCTGGGCGGCGGCGGCCCCGATATGCGGCACGCACTGCACAGCCGTCGCGCCGGTGCCGATGATGCCGACCCGTTTGCCGGCTAGACCGGTCAGCCCGCCGTTCGAGGTCCCGCCGGTATAGTCGTAGTCCCAGCGGCTGGTGTGGAAGGAGTGACCCTTGAAGGTTTCGACGCCGGGAATCCCCGGCAGCTTGGGCCGGTGCAGCGGGCCATTGGCCATGCAGACGAAGCGGGCCTTCATCGCATCGCCACGGTTGGTCGAGATGATCCAGCGCGAGGCCGCCTCGTCCCAGACCATGCCGGTGACTTCGGTCTGGAAGCAGGCGTTGGAATAGAGGTCGTATTTCTCGCCGATGGCCCGGCTGTGGGCCAGGATCTCCGGGGCGCGAGAGTACTTCTCGACCGGCATGTAGCCGATCTCTTCCAGCAGCGGCAGATAGACGTAGGATTCAACATCGCAGGCCGCGCCCGGATAGCGGTTCCAATACCAGGTGCCGCCAAAGTCGCCGCCCTTCTCGATGACGCGGATGTCGCTCACACCGGCCTCGCGCAGCCGCGCCGCCGCGAGCAAGCCGCCGAAGCCGCCGCCGATCACCACCACCTCGACCTCGTCGGTCAG
>NZ_JAURWM010000269.1 GCF_030654915.1 Phenylobacterium sp.
ATGGTGGCGTTCTACACCGACGTCCTCGGATGCACGCTCGACTGGGACCGTCCGGAACTCGGCCTGACCCACATCCGCGCCGGAGCCTCGCTGATCGATTTGGTGACGGTGGACGGCAGGCTGGGCCAGATGGGCGGCGCGGCGCCGGGCGCAGAAGCTCGCAACCTCGACCACTTCGCCCTAGCGATCCGGCCGTTCGACGAGGCGGCGATCCGCAGCCACCTGGCCGCCCACGGCGTCGCCATCATTGACGAAGGCGAGCGCTATGGTGCGCACGGCGACGGGACCTCGCTCTATATCCACGATCCAGAGGGCAACACCGTCGAGCTCAAAGGCCCGTCAGCGGCCTAGAGGGCGTTGATGATGCCCAGGAAGTCCTCGGCCTTCAGCGAAGCGCCGCCGACCAAGGCGCCGCCGACCTCGGCCGCATGCAGAATCTCGTTCGCATTGGAGGGCTTCACCGAGCCGCCGTAGAGAATCGGCGGGGTCTTCCCATGGTCGCCGAAGACCTCGACCAGCGTCGCGCGGATGGCGATGTGAATTTCTTCGATCTCCGGGGTCGTCGGCGTCAGGCCGGTGCCGATCGCCCAAACCGGCTCATAGGCCACCGAGAACGCCTTGCCGGCGAGCGACGCGGGGAGAGAGCCCCTCACCTGCCCGGTGACGATTTCCAGCGCCTTGCCGGCCTTGCGCTCCTCCAAGGTCTCGCCGACGCAAATGATCGGCTCGAGACCCGCGCGCAGCGCCGCCTCGACCTTCGCGGCGACCAGGGAATCGGTCTCGCCATAGCCCGCGCGACGCTCGGAGTGGCCCAGGATGACGAGGCTAGCCCCAGCGTCAGCAAGCATTTCGGCCGAAACATCACCCGTAAAGGCGCCCGATATCTCCGCGCGGCAATCCTGGCCGCCCAGCAGCAGGGCCGTGCCGTTCACCGCCGAGGCCGCGCGCGCCACCAGCGTCGCCGGCGGACAAATCGCCACGCGGGCCTTGGCCCCGCCGATCGCCGCGGCGACCGCCTGGGCTTCGGACAGCGACGCCGCCAGCCCGTTCATCTTCCAGTTGCCGGCGATCAAAGGGGTCGGAGAAGTCATCTTGGCCTCGCAATTTTTTGGACAAAGGCGCGTTAAGCCAAGCCGTTCATTCTGTCACGCGCTTGCGGGGGGGAAGCCCCCTCCACTATACCCGCCTTCCACGTTCGCGCCGAAGAGGCTCCGGAAGGTCAAATGCTGTCCGCAACCCGCAAGTTCGCCAAATCCTGGGTCGCCGCTGTGCTGATCGGCCTCCTGGTCATCAGCTTCGCGATCTTCGGCATCAATGACGCCTTCAATGGCAACTACACCGACGATGTGATCAAGGCGGGCTCGCGCACCGTCTCCGGCACTGACTTCCGTCGGGAGTTCGACAACTTCCGCAAGGGGGCAGAGGAGCAGTCCAAACAGCCGATCACGATCGAGCAAGCCGTCCAGTTCGGCCTCGACAAGCGTCTCCTGGAAGAACTCGCCACCCGCGAAGCCTTCGGTGAGATGCTGCACAAGGTCGGCATCCGGCCTTCCGACAAGCTGGTCATGGCCGAGCTGCGCAAGATTCCAGCCTTCTTCAATCCAATTTCAGGCGCGTTCGACAAGGCGCTGTATCAGCAGCGGTTGGCTGAAAACGGCCTGACCCCGGCCCGCTTCGACACCTTGATGCGCGACCAGATCGCCGAGTCCCACGCCGCCTCGGCCATGGTCAACGGCCTGCGGGTGCCCCGCGCCTACAGCGCGCTCGGCGCAGTCTTCGAGATGGAGGCGCGCGACGTCGGCTTCTTCACCGTCGATCCGCGCAGCGTCGTGGCGCCGACCCTGCCGACGGACGTCCAGCTCACGGCCTTCATGAAAGAGAAGTCCGCCCAACTGATCCGCCCGGAGTTCCGCGTGATCTCGGTCGTCGCCTTCAGCCCGGCCATGGTCAGCGGCTCCCTGCCGATCGACGAGGCCGAGGTTCAAAAGCGCTTTGCGTTCCGCAAGGACACCCTGGCTCAACCCGAGACCCGTTCGCTGATCCAGATCCCGGTGAAGGACGCCGCGGCCGCGCAGTCCGTCGCCGCCCGCCTCGCCAAGGGCGAGGATCCCTCCGCGATCGCCAAGTCGCTGGGCGTCGAGGTGATCCACTATGTCGACAAGCCGCAGAGCGCCATCGCCGACAAGCGCGTCGGCGCAGCCGCCTTCGCCCTCAAGCCCGACACCGTCTCGGCCGCTATCCAGGGCGACCTGGGCGTCGCGGTGGTCAAGGTCACCAAGGTCACCCCTGGCCAGACCGTGACCCTCGACCAGGTGCGCCCGCAGATCGAAGCTGAACTCCGCAAGGACGCCGCGGCCGAGAAGGTCTACGCCCTCAGCCAAGCCTATGAGGAAGCCCGCGGCAGCGGCGCCAACCTCGCCGACGCGGCCAAGAAGGCCGGCGTGCCGGTCATCACCATCGGCCCGGTGACCCAACAGGGCCAGGGTCCCCAAGCTCAACCGATCCCCGGCGTGACGCCGAAACTGCTTGAACTGGCCTTCAGCCTGCCGACGGGCGGCGAGAGCGAGGTCCAGGACGCCGGCAATGGCGAGTACTTCGCCATCCGGGTCGAGCGCATCATCCCCAGCGCCCTGCCGCCGTTGGCCGAGGTCAAGCCGGACCTCACCCGCGTCTGGATGATGACCGAAATGCTCAAGCGTCTGCAGGTCAAGGCCGACGAGTACGCCGCTCGCCTCCGCAAGGGCGAGAGCCTCGCGACCGTCGCCGCCTCGGCCGGTTCGAAGGTGGTCAATGTCGCCGGCATCGACCGTCAGAACGCGGCGCAGAACACCGCCCTGTCGCGTGACGCCCTGGTCAAGACCTTCAACGCCAAGCCCGGTGAGGTCTTCACCGCCGACGGCGTGCAGTTCGGGCTGATCGTCGCCAAGCTGGAGGCGGTCAACGCGCCCTCCGGCCCCACCCTGGCCCGGATCACCGAGGACGCCCGTCCGCAGGTGACCATGGCCCTGTTCCGCGACATCGGCGCCGCGTCACGCAAGGCCGCCCGTACTGAGGTGGGCGTGAAGATCTTCCCGGCGAAAGCACGCGCGGCCCTGGGCCTCGCGCCGCTTGCCGACAGCGAAAAGGCCGCGGACAAGGCGGGCAAGGCGGAGAAACCCAAGTGACGATCGACCCTGCGTTTGCGGACTTTGAGGCGAAATATTCTCAGGGCGCGCCGCAGGTCGTTTGGACCCGTCTGATCGACGATCTTGAGACCCCGGTCTCGGCCTATCTGAAGATCGCCCACGGACGGCCCTACGCCTTTCTGTTCGAATCCGTGGAGGGCGGCGCCCATCGGGGCCGCTACTCCGTGATCGCCATGAAGCCGGACCTCGTCTGGAGGTGCCGGGGCGACCAGGCGCAGATCGCGGTGGGTCCGGACATCGCCGCCGGCCGTTTCCAAAACCAGGCTGGCGGGGCGCTCGATTCGCTCCGCGACCTGGTGGCCCGCTCGCGCCTAGACCTGCCCGAAGGTCTGCCGCCAATGTCTGCCGGCGTGTTCGGGGCCATTGGCTACGACATGATCCGGCTGGTCGAGCACCTTCCTAACGTCAATCCAGACCCGCTGGACCTGCCTGACGGCCTGATGATCCGGCCCTCGGTGGTCGCGATCTTCGACGCCATCGCCCAGGAGATCATCCTGGTCACGACCGTTCGGCCTTCCGAGGTCAGCGCCAAGGCGGCTTACGAAGAGGCTCAGGCCCGATTGGCCGAAGTGGTCGCCGATCTACGCGGCTCGGCCCCACAGCTGGCTGGAACCGCCACGCCGCAGGCCGACAGCTTCACCACGCCGGTGAGCCGCGAGGACTATCATCAGATCGTCGCGCGGGCGAAGGAGTACATCCTGGCCGGCGACATCTTCCAGGTCGTGCCCAGCCACCGGTTCCGGGCGCCCTTCGCCCATGACCCCTTCGCGCTCTACCGTTCGCTGCGGCGGACCAACCCCTCGCCGTTCCTGTTCTATCTGAACTTCGGCGACTTCCAGCTCGCCGGCTCGTCGCCCGAGATCCTGGTGCGCCTGCGCGACGGCAAGATCACGATCCGGCCGATCGCGGGCACCCGTCCGCGCGGCGCCACGCCGGAGCAGGACCGAGCGCTGGAAGCCGAACTGATGGCCGATCCCAAGGAACGCGCCGAGCACCTGATGTTGCTCGATCTTGGCCGCAACGACGTCGGCCGCGTCGCCATGCTGAAGACCACCGGCTCCAATGAACCGCCGCAGCCCTCGCGCGGGGCTCGCGTGCGGGTCACCGACTCGTTCTTCATCGAGCGCTACAGCCACGTGATGCACATGGTCTCCAACGTCGAGGGCGACGCCCCCGACGGCCTGGACCCCATCGACGTGCTGATGGCCGCCCTGCCCGCCGGCACGCTGTCCGGCGCGCCCAAGGTCCGCGCCATGCAGATCATCGACGAACTGGAACTGGAAAAGCGCGGCATCGCCTATGCCGGCGCGGTCGGCTACTTCGGAGCCGACGGCTCGGTCGACACCTGCATCGTGCTCCGCACCGCCTGCTTCAAGGATGGACAGATGTACATTCAGGCCGGCGGCGGCGTGGTCGCCGACAGCGATCCGGACGCCGAGTACGACGAAACCCTCCATAAGGCCCGAGCCCTGCGACAGGCCGCCGAAGAGTCCTGGCGATTCGTCTAGGGCGTGCGCTCGACGACATGTTGGGTGGTGACCGGCGGGGCCATGATCATGGCCCCGGCCAGGGCCAGGGCGGCGAAGGCCGCGAACCCAGCCGCCGCCAGAGCCGGCCACACGCGTTCACGCGCCACGGGCGCTCGCAGGAGCGCCCTGGCATAGGCCATCTGTTCAGGGTCGAGGACAGAATCGGCTGGCGACATGACCACAACATCCGGTGAACGGGCCTCGTCCGCAATCCGGGGCCTTGGCGGCAAGCCAAGCGGAGCCTAGAGAAATCGCATGATCTTGGTGATCGATAACTACGACAGCTTCACCTACAACCTGGTTCACTATCTGAACGAGCTGGGCGCGGAGACGCTGGTCTATCGGAACGACGCGCTCAGCGTCGACGAAGCGCTCGGCCTCAAGCCCCAAGGCGTGTTGTTGTCGCCCGGCCCCTGCACGCCGAATGAGGCCGGCATCTGCCTGGCCCTGCTGGAAGCTGCGCCGAACGACCTGCCGATTCTGGGCGTCTGCCTTGGCCACCAGGCCATCGGCCAAGCCTATGGTGGCGACGTTGTCCGCGCCAAGCAGGTGATGCATGGCAAGACCAGTCCGATGTTCCACGAGGGCAAAGGCATCTTCGCTGGCCTTCCCAACCCGTTCACCGCGACCCGCTACCACAGCCTATCCGTCGAGAAGTCGACATTGCCGCCGGTGCTCGAAGTGACCGCCTGGACCGAAGACGGCGAGATCATGGGCTTCCAACACCGCAATCGCCCGATCCAAGGCGTGCAGTTCCACCCAGAATCAATCGCCACCGAGGGCGGTCACGCCATGCTGGCGAACTTCCTCAAGCTCGCGGGCGTCGAGCCCCTGACTGTCGCCTAAGTCATGTCAGACGCTTTCAAACCGCTTCTGGGCCGGCTGGCCGACGGCGGCACGCTTACCGAGGAAGACGCCGGCGACTTCTTCGCCGCCTGCCTGCGCGGTGAACCGACCCCGGCCCAGGTCGCCGCCGCTGTCACCGCAATGCGGATGCGCGGCGAGACGACCGGCGAGATCACCGCCTGCGCCCGCGCCATGCGCAAGGCCGCCATCACGCTCGATCATCCGTTCCAGGTGATGGACGTCTGCGGCACTGGCGGCGATGGCCTCCACACGCTCAACGTCTCCACCGCCGTGGCCTTCGTGGCCGCGGGCGGCGGTCTGAAGATAGCCAAGCACGGCAATCGCGCCGTCTCCTCGCGCTCAGGCGCGGCTGATGTGTTGAGCGAGTTGGGCGTCAATGTCGCCGCCTCGGCCGAGCAGCAGCTCAAGGCGTTGGATCAGGCCAATGTGGCGTTCTTCTTCGCGCCCGCCCACCACAGCGCCATGCGCCATGTGGCTCCGATCCGCACCGAGCTCGGCTTCCGCACCATCTTCAACCTGCTCGGCCCCCTGACCAATCCGGCCGGCGCCCAGCGCCAGGTCATGGGCGTATTCGCAGATCGCTGGGTCGAACCGCTGGCCCGCGTGCTGGGGGCCCTGGGGGCCGAGCGCGCCTGGGTCGTCCACGGCGGCGGCATGGACGAAATGACCACCACGGCAGAAACCAGTGTCGCGGAGTATCGCGACGGCCAGGTCAGGCTGTTCACCATCACGCCAGAGGCCGTGGGTCTGCCGCGCGCGGCCCTGGCCGACCTGACCGGCGGCTCGCCGGCTCAGAACGCCACGGCCCTGCGCGAACTGCTGGACGGCGCCAAGGGCCCCTATCGCGACATCGTGCTGCTCAACGCCGCCGCCGCCTTCCTGGTTGGTGAGCGGGTCGAGACCCTGCGCGACGGCGTCGACCTGGCCGGCCAGATCATTGACGACGGCCACGCCAAGACCGCCCTGGCCAAGCTCGTCGAACTCACCTCGGCGCAAGAAGGCGTGGCATGAGCGACATCCTCGACAAGATCGCCGCCTACAAGCGTGACGAGGTCGCCGAGCGCAAAGCCGCGCGCAGCCTGACCGACCTGGAAGCCGCCGCCCAGGCCGCCTCCCCGCCGCGCGGCTTCCGCAAGGCGCTGGAACGCGCCCACGCGCCGGGCAAGCTCGCCCTGATCGCCGAGATCAAGAAGGCCTCGCCCTCCAAGGGCCTGATCCGCGAAGACTTCGATCCCCCGGCCCAGGCCAAGGCCTACGAGGCCGGCGGCGCGGCCTGCCTCTCGGTCCTGACCGACGGACCAAGCTTCCAAGGGGCCGACAGCTTCCTGACCGCCGCCCGTGATGCCGTCGCCCTGCCCGCGATCCGCAAGGATTTCCTGGTAGATCCCTGGCAGGTCGCCGAATCTCGCGCGCTGGGCGCCGACGCCATCCTGGTGATCCTCGCCATGATCGACGACAGCGTCGCCGCCGAACTGATGGCCGAGGCGGCGCGCCTCGGAATGGACGCCCTGGTCGAGGTCCACGACGAGGACGAAATGGCGCGGGCTGGCAAGCTTGGCGCGAAGCTGATCGGGGTCAACAACCGGAACCTGCGCACCTTCGAAACCGACCTCGGCATCACCGAGCGCTTGGCCGGTGCGACGCCTGGCGACGCCCTGTTGGTCACCGAGAGCGGCATTTTCACGGCCCTGGACGTCACCCGGCTTGAACGCTCGGGCGCCAAGGCCATGCTGGTCGGCGAGAGCCTGATGCGCCAGCCCGATGTGACCGCCGCCACCCGCGCCCTGCTGGGCTGAGTCGCTCGGACTGCGCGTTATCGCTCTGGAAAACCTAAGCCTTTCAACGGCTCAGCGGTAACTTGACATTAATGCGGAACACCTAGAGAACATTCATAACGTTTGCGCTTTGTTCTCCAAGGGCTCCTAGGCCATGCTCACCCGTAAGCAGCACGAACTTCTCATGTTCATCCATGAGCGGATCAAAGAAACCGGCGTCTCCCCGTCCTTCGACGAGATGAAGCAGGCGCTCGACCTGGCGTCCAAATCCGGCATCCATCGCCTGATCACGGCGCTGGAGGAGCGCGGTTTCCTACGCCGCCTGCCCCACCGGGCCAGAGCGCTGGAAGTGGTGAAGTTGCCGCAGCAGGCGACCACCACGGCGCCGCCCAAGGGGCGTTCGCCGTTCAAGCCGCAGCTGGTTGATTCAGGCGACGCACCGGTGATGCCGATCGCCAACGACACCCGCGAACTACCCATTCTTGGCCGCATCGCCGCCGGCACGCCCATCGAGGCGATCCAGCAGGAGCGTGACCGACTGCCGGTGCCCGAAACCATGCTGGGCGCGGGCGAGCACTTCGTCTTGGAGGTCCAGGGCGACTCGATGATCAACGCCGGCATTCTCGACGGCGACTATGTCGTGATCCGGCGCACTGACTCGGCCAATTCCGGCGACATCGTCGTGGCCTTGATCATGGGTGAGGAAGCCACCCTAAAGCGCCTGCGCCGCAAGGGCGCGTCAATCGCTCTGGAAGCCTCGAACCCGGCCTACGAAACCCGCATCTTCGGACCCGATCAGGTTCAGGTTCAAGGTCGCCTCGTCGGCCTTATCCGCCGCTACCACTAGGACCGGTCCAGGGGCGCTGGCCGCGAAGGTCCTGCGCCCAGACCACCCTCCAGCCGGCGTCGGTCCTATAGAGTTCGGCTGATCCGCCGCGCGCGAAGTCGGCTTGGGTCAGGGTCAACGCCTTAGGACAAGGCGGGGCCTCGCCCCGCACCACCACCACCTCGGCCCATTCGCAGAACAGCGGCAGCTTGCGCTCGATGGTGGACGCCCGACGGGTCATGATCGCCGCCACCCTAGGGACGGTGACGCCGGCCCGCGGCGTGCACGACCAGCGGTCGCAGTCGTAACTCACCTCACGCACAGCCAGACCGTCTTCCGGCACGCTCAGGCCCCGGCGCCTGGCCCAAAGCTCGGCGGCGAAGAGCTTGGCGTCGGGCCGGAACAGGATCGCGTCCCCACCATCGCGGACCGCCACGGTCGAGCCGTCGGCGGCGATCCAGGCGTCAGGCGCCGGCGGGCGCGGATAGAGCGCCACGGAGAGCGCAAGCGGCAAACCCAGCCACCGCAACGGCCCCGTCCAAAGGCATAGCCACAGGATGCCGATGAAGGACGCCGCCAGCGTCCAGCCCGGCGCGCTCGGCACGATCAACTGACTGTTGGGCAGTCCGGCCACCGCCAAGGCGATACTGTTCATGGTGTCGATGGCCACGCCCGCCGCCGACAACGGAACCCCGCCCAGGCCCAGCGGCGC
The DNA here is from genome assembly GCF_030654915.1 of Phenylobacterium sp. Taxonomy (GTDB): domain Bacteria; phylum Pseudomonadota; class Alphaproteobacteria; order Caulobacterales; family Caulobacteraceae; genus Phenylobacterium. The sequence continues at coordinate 8,895 of NZ_JAURWM010000269.1, forward strand.
CAGCACCGCGCCGATCGCCAGGGCCGGCATCATCAGGAACGACGAGATCGGGGCCACCAGCAGGTTCGCGGCCAAGCCAAAGGTCGCGACGCGGTTGAAGTGCTGCATGGCGAACGGCCCCGTCGCGAGCCCCGCGACGAAGCTCGCCCCGATGCTGGCCGCCATCCAGACGCCGACGCCCTGGACGATGCGGATCGGCCAGGGCGTGTTGATCTCCTTGGCCGGCCGCGGCCAGGCTTCGGCGAGGGCGACCAAGGCCGTGGTGGCGGCGAACGACATCTGGAAGCCCGGCTCGGTCACCGCTTCGGGCTGAAAGATCATGATCGCCAGGGCGGCGATCGCCAGGGTGTGCAGGCTGATCGCCCGACGGTCGACCAAGATGGCGAAGAACGCCGCGCCGGCGGTGATCGCCGCCCGTTCAGCCGGGCTCGGCGCCCCCGACAACACCAGATAGCCGCAGACCGCCGCCAACCCGACCAGGGCCGCGACCTTCTTCGACGACACCCGCAGCGCCGCCCACGGCCAGGCCGCCACGCCCAAGCGGACCAAGGCGAAGGTGAAGCCGCCGACGATGGCCATGTGCAGACCGGAGATCGAGACGATATGCGCCAGACCCGAGGCCCGGAGCGCCTCGACTTGCTCCTTGGGCACGAAGGCTTCGTGGCCGGTGACCATGGCCGCGGCCAAGCCGCCGCTCTCCGCGCCCATTTCGTCGACGATTTGCTTGGCCAGCGCCCAACGCGCTACGTTGACCTTCATCTCCAGGCCCAGGCCCCAGGGCGGCGGCTCGGCCTTGGCCTCCCGCACCGGCGTCAGGGCGAATCCGACCCCGCCGATCCCGTCGAAGAAGGCGTCGCGGGCGAAGTCGTAGGATCCCGGACTGGCCGGGGGCGGCGGCGCATTGAGCATGCCGCGCAGCGTGATCGCCGTTCCGGGCGCAGGCAGCACGTCATCGTCCTGCAGCGTCACCCGCACCCGGATCGGCGTCTCTTCCGGTGAAAGACCGCTGATCTGGATGGGCGCCAACAACAGCCGGGGTCCCCCCTGCCCCGGACTGGCGACATCGACGACGAATCCCTCGATCGCCCGCACTCCGCCGCCAGCCGGGGCGATTGGTGCGCGCACGCTTTGCGTTCGCAACTTTCCCGCAGCAAACCCCGCCAATACAAAGGCGGTCAGGGTGAAGGCGATGGTCAGGGGCTTGCCAAGGCTCCAGCGCCCGACCGCAAGCACCAGCGCTCCGGCCGTCGCCAGCGCGGCGAACGCCACGGCGACAAGGGGTTCGGCCGGCAGGGACAGATAGAGCGCCGCCCCGATCCCGAAGGCCACCGGCGCCCACAAGGTCCACCGATCCGACTGCACGAGAGCTTGATCGGCCAACCATGTTGCGATGCGGCGAAAGCTAGGACGCTCGCGAAAGGCCGTGCTAAGAGGCGCCGCGCGCACATCTGGCGCCCCAGCTTCAGCCTCGAGATCGATGCCCGACCGTCCCGTCGTCACCCGGATCGCCCCCTCGCCCACCGGCGCTATGCATATAGGCACGGCGCGGACGGCGCTTTTCAACTGGCTTTACGCCAAGCACACCGGCGGCAAGTTCCTTCTGCGCATCGAGGACACCGATCGCGAGCGCTCGACCGAGGCCGCCGTCCAGGTGATTTTCGATGGTCTGGCCTGGCTGGGCCTCACCCCGGACGACGAGCCGGTGTTCCAGTTCGCGCGTGCCGAGCGCCATGTGCTGGCCGCCCAGGAGCTGTTGGCCAAGGGCAATGCCTATCGCTGCTACATGAGCGTCGAAGAGACCACGGCCGAGCGCGAGATCGCGCGCGCCGAGGGCCGCGCCATCCGCTCGCCTTGGCGCGACGCTGACGCAAACGTCAACGACCGTCCGCACGTGATCCGTTTCAAGAGCCCGCAAGAGGGCGAGACGGTGATCTGCGACAAGGTGAAGGGCGACGTCACCTTCCAGAACAAGGATCTGGACGACCTGATCCTGCTGCGCACCGACGGGACCCCCACCTACAACCTCGCCGTCATCGTCGATGACCACGAGATGGGGATCACCCATGTCATTCGCGGCGACGACCACCTGAACAACGCCGCCCGCCAGACCCAGATCTACGAAGCGCTTGGTTGGGAGGTCCCCGTCTGGGCTCACCTGCCGATGATCAACGGCCCGGACGGCAAGAAGCTGTCGAAGCGCCACGGCGCCCAGGCCGTCAGCGAGTTCGACGAAATGGGTTACCTGCCCGAAGCCATGCGCAACTATCTGGCGCGGCTGGGCTGGGGTCACGGCAACGACGAGATCTTCACCGACGAACAGGCCGCGTCCTGGTTCGAGTTGGAAGACGTGGTCGGCGCTCCCGCCCGTCTCGACTGGGACAAGCTCAACCACCTGAACAACCACTATATCCGGCAAGCCGAGATCGGCCGCCTCGCCGACCTCGTGACCAAGATCCACGTGAGCCGCGATTTCCCGCTCCACGACGGCGACCAGGACATCCTGCTGCGCACCATCCCGCTGGTGCGGGACGGAGCCAAGACCATGCCCGAGCTCGCTGACGCCACGGTCTTTGCGCTGAAGCGCCGGCCGCTGGAACTGACCGACAAGATCAAGGGCATGCTGAACGAAGAGACCCGTGCGCGGCTAGGACGCCTGCGCCAGGCCCTCGGGGCTCAGCTTGCCTGGGAAGTTTCAGACCTCGAAGCGGCCCTGCGTGGGTTTGCTGAGAGCGAAGGGGTCGGCATGGGCAAGTTCGGCCCGGCCCTGCGCGGCGTTCTCTCCGGAGGATCGCCCGCGCCGGACCTGGCCGGGGCCCTTGTGAGCCTCGGGAAACCGGAAAGTTTAGGGCGCCTTGACGACGCGCTTTCACAGGCCGCTTAAGGCGGTATAAGGCTCGCCGAACAGGCGTTTGATATTACATGCGGAAGGGATGGCATGGGCGATACGGCTAAAGTGAATTTCGATGGCAAGTCCGTCGAGTTGCCGATCCTGAAGGGAACCGACGGTCCTGCCGTCGTCGATATCCGAAAGCTGTACGCCGAAGCCGACGTCTTCACCTACGACCCGGGCTTCACGTCGACGGCCAGCTGCGAAAGCAAGATCACCTTCATCGACGGCGACAAGGGCATCCTGCTGCATCGCGGCTACCCGATCGCCCAGTTGGCTGAAGAATCGAGCTTCCTGGAGGTCTGCTACCTCCTGCTGAACGGCGAGCTGCCGGACGCCAAGGAATTCGAGAAGTTCGAACACAACATCACCTATCACACGATGCTGCACGAGCAGTTCGATAGGTTCTTCATGGGCTTCCGCCGCGACGCCCACCCGATGGCGATCATGGTCGGCGCCGTCGGCGCTCTGTCGGCCTTCTATCACGACAGCACCAACGTCGATGATCCGGAACAACGGATGATCTCGTCGCATCGGCTGATCGCCAAGATGCCGACGATCGCGGCGCGGGCCTTCAAGTACTTCCGTGGCCAGCCGTTCGTGCATCCGCGCAACGACCTGTCCTACTCGGAAAACTTCCTGCGCATGTGCTTCTCGGTCCCGGCCGAGGACTGGGTTCCGAACCCTGTGCTGACGCGCGCCATGGACCGCATCTTCATTCTGCATGCGGACCATGAACAGAACGCCTCTACCTCGACCGTCCGTCTGGCCGGCTCGTCGGGCGCCAATCCGTTCGCCTGCATCGCCGCCGGCATCGCCTGCCTCTGGGGCCCCAGCCATGGCGGCGCGAACGAAGAAGCGCTGAACATGCTCAAGGAGATCGGCACCGTCGATCGTATTCCTGAGTACGTGCAAGGCGTTAAGGACCGTCGCTATCGCCTGATGGGCTTCGGTCACCGCGTCTATAAGAACTACGACCCGCGCGCGACCGTGATGCAGAAGACCTGCCACGAAGTGCTCGCCGAAGTCGGCCACGGGGATGACCCGCTGCTGAAGGTCGCGATGGAGCTCGAAAAGGTCGCCCTGAGCGATCCGTACTTCATCGAACGCAAGCTCTACCCGAACGTCGACTTCTACTCGGGCATCACCCTGCGCGCCCTGGGCTTCCCGCCCGAGATGTTCACCGTGCTGTTCGCTCTGGCCCGCACCGTGGGCTGGATCTCGCAGTGGAAGGAAATGATCGAGGACCCGTCGCAGAAGATCGGCCGTCCGCGTCAGCTCTACACCGGCGCCCCGGCCCGCGATTACGTCCCCGTCGACAAGCGCTAAGCGCGCGTCGCCCACGAATAGACAAAGCCCCGTTGGTTCGCCAACGGGGCTTTTTTCTGTGCGATTCCAAACCGCGACCACACCAATACATTGCAATATGGCGAAGCGCTCGTAGTGTTGGCCGCCCGAAACTGCCGACGGGTTGCAAGACAGGAGCACAGTGATGGCGCTCATGGTCACGTATGACGAGCCCAATGTCACCCGCGAGGACTACGACGCGGTGCGGACGCAGGTAGGCTGGGAAAACGCCCCGCCCGCGGGATGCCTGCTCCACATGTCCTATTTCGACGATGCCGGTTTCCACACCGTCGACATCTGGGACTCGCAGGCGGAGTTGGATGCCTATCTGACCAAGCGCTTCAATCCGGCCTTGAAGATCCTGCAGCTCCCAGACGCTGCACCGAAGGCGACGGATCTTCATCTCGTGGCGGCTTCGCCCAGCCTGGAGAAATACTTCCTACCGCCCGCGGCGAGAGACTAAGCCGTCTTAGCGAGCAGCTTCAGGATGGCGTCGGCGGCGACCTCCGACGGATCGGGACCGCCACGGCCCATCTTGAGAAGCGCCGCCGATTGCGCCTCGATCTGGCGGCGCCGAAGTTCGGGATCGTCCAGCCGCTTGCCGACCTCGCGCGCCAGGGCCTGGCCATTGCAATCGTCCTGCACCAGCTCCGGGGCGACGAAGTCCTTCGCCGCGATGTTGAACAGCGTGATGTAAGGCGTGCGGATCAGGTGTTTCAGGATGGCGTGGGTGAGATTGCCCAGCCGATAGCC
>NZ_JAURWM010000287.1 GCF_030654915.1 Phenylobacterium sp.
AGATCCTGCGCGGTCGCGAACTGGCGATCGATGAACGACACCGGGTTCAACGGTCGATCCTTCTGGCGCATCTCGAAGTGCAGGTGCGGCCCGGTCGAGGTCCCGCTGGAGCCGATCTTGCCGATCATCGTCCCGGCGCTCACCGCCACCCCGGCCTTAGCGCGGGGGTCAATACGGCCAAGGTGGGCATAGAAGCTGACCAGATCTTCGCCGTGCCGAACCTCGACATAGCGGCCATAGGAGGGGCTGCGACCCGCCTTGGTGATCACGCCGTCGGCGACCGCCACGACCGGCTTGCCGGACGGCGCGGCGATATCGACGCCCTCGTGCAGGCGGCCATGCCGCTCCCAGGGCATTCGGCGCAGGCCGAAGGGGGAGTTGACGCTGTAGCCGGGCACCGGCTCGCCGAAGGCAAACTCGGGCGGCGGCGGTTCGGGCGGCGGCGCCGGGACGACCTGGGCCTCGACCTTGGCGTAGGCCGGTTCAGGCTTGGCGATATAGGGGCTAAGCGCAGTGGTGGCGTAGGCGGCGGTCACAACGCCGAGGGTCAGGGCCGTCGCCAGGACAGCTTCGACCCAGAAATGGCGCAGACGACCAGCCCCGGCCAAAGTCACTGAATTCAAAAAGAACCTCTTCCAGTACAGTCGAGCCTTACTGGAGTCCGCTAGAGGTTAGGCGGCGAGCTACGACGGTTTATAGATATGATGCGAGCGCTAATTGCCCGCCCTTCTAGACGAAAACGTGGCGTCGAAAACCTTTATTGGCGGCGCGTATTGTCGCGCGATGCAACAGGCTTTGCCGTAATTTCCTGAAGAAGCGGTTACGGCGGCCAATACCGAGGCTCGATTCAAAGCGGCGGCCGGAAACGAAAACGGCGCGCCCAGAACCTGGGCGCGCCGCTGTTGCGATGGTGGTGGGTGGAAGGACTAGAGGTTCTTCAAGATCCCCTCGACCATCTTCTTGGCGTCCCCGAACAGCATCATGGTGTTGTCGCGGAAGAAGAGTTCGTTCTCGACGCCGGCATAGCCCGAGGACATGCCGCGCTTCACGAACAGCACCGTGCGGGCCTTTTCGACGTCGAGGATCGGCATGCCGTAGATCGCCGAGGTGGGGTCGGTCTTGGCCGCCGGGTTGGTGACGTCGTTGGCCCCGATGACGAAGGCCACGTCGGCGGTCGAGAACTCGGAGTTGATATCCTCCAGTTCGAAGACCTCGTCGTAGGGCACGTTAGCCTCGGCCAGCAGCACGTTCATGTGGCCTGGCATCCGACCGGCGACCGGGTGGATGGCGTACTTCACCTCGACGCCTTCTTCCTTCAGCCGATCGCCCATTTCGCGCAGGGCGTGCTGGGCCTGGGACACGGCCATGCCGTAGCCCGGGACGATGATGACCTTGGAAGCGTTCTTCATGATGAAGGCGGCGTCCTCGGCCGAGCCCTGCTTGACGGGCCGGGTCTCGACCTTGCCGCCGGCGCCAGCCGCCGCGTCCTCGGCGCCGAAGCCGCCCAGGATCACGGAGATGAAGCTGCGGTTCATCGCCTTGCACATGATGTACGACAGGATCGCGCCGGACGAACCGACCAGGGCCCCGGTGATGATCAGGGTGACGTTCTCAAGCGTAAAGCCCAGCGCCGCCGCCGCCCAGCCGGAATAGCTGTTCAGCATGGAGACCACGACGGGCATGTCGGCGCCGCCGATGGGGATGATCA
>NZ_JAURWM010000303.1 GCF_030654915.1 Phenylobacterium sp.
CGGCCGCGAACCCCAGAAGTTCGGTATCGGCATCAAGGAGCTGTGGCAGGTTCCGGACGAGAACTTCGAGCCTGGCCTGACCCAGCACACCTTTGGCTGGCCGCTCGACAACGCCACCGGCGGCGGCTCGTTCATGTACCACTTCGGGGACAACTACGTGGCCATCGGCTTCGTGCTGCACCTGAACTACAAGAACCCCTGGCTCTCGCCCTTCGACGAATTCCAGCGCTTCAAGACCCACCCGGCGATCCGCGGCTACCTGGAAGGCGGCAAGCGCATCTCCTACGGCGCCCGCGCCATCACCGAGGGCGGTTCGCAATCGCTGCCGCAACTGTACTTCCCGGGCGGCGTGCTGCTCGGCTGCTCGGCCGGCATGGTCAACGTCCCGCGCATCAAGGGCAGCCACAACGCGGTCAAGAGCGGCATGCTCGCCGCCGAGGCGGCCTTCGCTGCGATCCAGGGCGGCCGCAGCAGCGACGAACTGGTGTCCTACGAGGAGGCCTACCAGAAGTCCTCCATCGCCAAGGAGCTGTGGAACGTCCGTAACTTCAAGCCGCTGTGGTCCAAGTTCGGCACCATCCCCGGCATCTTGTTGGGCGGCGTAGATGCTATCATGGCCACCATGCTCAAGGGCTGGTCGCCCTGGGGTACGCTGAAGCACGGCAAGTCGGACGCCGAGGCCACCGGCCTGGCCAAGGACTACAAGCCGATCGTCTATCCGAAGCCGGACAACGAATTCAGCTTCGACAAGCTGTCATCGGTCTTCCTGTCCTCGACCAACCACGACGAGAACCAGCCGGCCCACCTGAAGCTCACCGATCCGAGCATTCCGGTGAACGTGAACCTGCCCCGGTTCGGTGAACCGGCGCGTCTGTTCTGCCCGGCCGGCGTCTACGAGGTGCTCTACGACGCCGAGGGGAACAATCCGAAGTTCCAGATCAACTTCCAGAACTGCGTCCACTGCAAGACCTGCGACATCAAGGATCCGTCGCAGAACATCAACTGGACCACGCCCCAAGGCGGCGACGGCCCGAACTACCCGAACATGTAGAATCAAGGTGTTCCTCCCCCGCCCGGCGGGGGAGGAGATCGCCGGCCGCGACGCCGACGCAGGCAGGCCCCGCGCGTTCGTGGCGCGTCGGCGCGACCCTTAGAAGCGATAGGCCGCGCGCAGCCCCACGCTGTCGGCGCCGTCATGGGTTTCGTTGCCGAGCTGGCCGTTGCTCCAATGCTGCCCCTCGATCTCCACGGCCCAGCGTTCGTTCAACCGCAGGCCCAAGGCGAAGGTGGCGTGGAACAGCCAGCGTTCGTTGAACTCGATGTACTTGTCGCGGTCGTTCCGGCGGCGCTGATTTTCTTCGTCCGACAGCCCCGGTGTCGGACGTGGCAGAGACAGCGCGCCATCGTGCACCGACAGCCCCGCGCCCAGGTCGATATAGGTCCGCTTCTGCTCAAATCGCCAAATCAGGCCGGCTTGAGCATAGTTGGTGTATCCGTCCAGGCTGAGCTGCGTTCCCACATAGGGCCTGGGCGAGCCCGCGAACTCCAGCATGTCCACCGGCTTGAAGAGATACTCCACCACGACCGAGGCGCCTTTTTCGGGGGCGTGCGGTGCATAGCCGGCGCCCACCCGAAGCTCTTGAGCCTGGACCGCCCCTGCGGAGAACAGCAGGCTGGCGGCCGCGAGTGCGCCCAGGGTCGGAAGGCGAACCGAGAACTCTTGGCGGGTAGGCGCGTGGGCGCCTGCTGAACGGCGCGAATTGGTAGGCGTGTCGGGCATACGCTCCCCCTTGTTGCTCAGCTCCCCCCCTGACAGGTAAAACATACAACTATGGGTGCGCTAGCCCCTGGATTGCGCCTGGCGTGCATGGCGCGCAAAAACTTGGAGTACGGACATTTTGACCACGGCGGACGGCGCCGAAGCCGCCGCGCGCCGGGGTGCAAACCCGCCTTTCCCCGATCAGGTCCCTTGGCGCCTTGAACTCGCCCCCGAAAGCGCCGAGTTTCCCAGGCATGCGCCGTCTCCTAGTCGCCTTCGCTCCGCTCGCCCTCGTCGCGGCCTGCGCCACACCGCCACAGCAGCAGGCGGGCTGGACGCCGCCAATTCCCAACGGCATGGGTGGGTCGGCCTATGGCGCCTTCCTGGCCGGCCAGGGCGCCCTGAACGACGGCAAGGGCGCGGAGGCCGCAGCCTATTTCGCCAAGGCTGAACTCGAGGGCGGGGCCAGCGACATGCTGCAGGACCGCGCCTTCACCGCCGCCGTGCTGGCGGGCGACATCCCCCGCGCCGCCCAGCTGGCGCCCCAGGGCGAGGAAGCCTCCGAATCCACCAAGCGCATGGGCCAGTTGGTCAAGGCCGTGGAGCTGATGGCCAATGGCGACGGCAAGGCCGCCCAGGCCGCCTTGGCGGGCGACAATATCGGCTTCCCTCATCGCGCGGCCGCCGTGCTGCTGGCCCCCTGGGCGGCGGCCATGGCCGGCGACGTCGACGGCTCGCTGGTCCGCCCCGAGGTCCGCAACGACCGCGTCGTCGACTATTTCGGCCAACTCGGCCAAGCCCATCTCTTCGAGCGCGCCCGTCGCTATGACGAGGCCGAGACGGACTATAAGGCGCTGACCGGCGGCGAGACCCCCGGCGACATCGCCGTGCTGGCTTACGGCGCCTTCCTGGAGCGCCGCAAGCGTGGCCCGGACGCCGTGGCGCTCTACGATCGCGCCTTGCGGGCCCAGCCCAACAATGAGGCGTTGGCCGCCGCCAAGGCCCGCGCCGCCAGCGGCAAGGGCGCGCCGCCCCCGCCCACCCTGCGTCAGGGCGCGGCCCAGGCGCTGATCGCGCCGGCCGCCGGCATGCTGGGCGCCAAGCAAGACCAACTGGGCCTGGCCTATCTGCGCCTCTCGCTGCGGCTCGACCCGGCTCGCAACGAAGCCTGGCTGATGGTCGGCGACCTGATGGAGGGCGCCGGCGATATCGAGTCCGCCCGCGCCGCTTATGGCAAGCCCAAGCCCGGTTCGCCGGAATATCCCGCCGCCGTCTCCAAGCTGGCCTGGAGCTATCAGAACGCCAAGGAGCCGGAGGCCGCCCTCAAAATGGCCCAGGCCGCCGCCACCACCGGCGATCGGAGCGCCAAGATCACCTATGCCGATCTGCTGCGCGCCAATGAACGCTACGTGGAATCGGCGCAGGTGCTGTCGGGCCTGATCGGGCAAGACCCCGCCCCCGACTGGCGGCTGCTCTATGCTCGCGGCGTGTCCTACGAGCGATCCGGCCACTGGCCGGAAGCCGAGCGCGACCTGCAAGGCGCGCTGAAGCAACGTCCTAACGAGCCCGAGCTGCTGAACTATCTCGGCTACACCTGGATCGACCGGGGCGAGCGGCTTCCCGAAGCCCTGGGCATGGTTCAGCGCGCGGTCGCCGCCAATCCACAGTCCGGGGCCATGATCGATTCGCTCGGTTGGGCGCACTACCGCCTGGGCGACTACAAGAAGGCCGTCGAATTCCTGGAGCAGGCGGTCGAGCTTGAGGCCGGCGACCCGGAGATCAACAACCACCTGGGGGACGCCTATTGGCGCGTCGGCCGCCGCATCGAGGCGGAGTACCAGTGGCGCCGCGTCCTGACGCTCGATCCCGACGACAAGATCAAGGCCGACGTCGACGCCAAGCTGACCGGGGGCTTAGGTCCCAAGGGGCCGGCCGCGACCTCACGCGTCGCCGGGCAATAGGTTCAGTCATGGGGCCGGTCGCCTTCGCGCCTGCGAAGATCAATCTGTTTTTGCACGTCGGCGCGCCTGGCGACGATGGCTATCATCCGCTGTGCAGCCTGATGGCGTTCGCCGATATCGGCGACCAGCTGGTGATCCACGAGGCCGACGCCCTGTCGGTGCGGGTCCATGGGCCGTTCGCCGCCGCTCTGGCGGACGAGGACGACAATCTGGTGCTGCGCGCCGCGCGGGCCTTGCTGGCCCATACGCGAGGGCCCCAGCCGCCGCTGTGCCTGTCGTTGGAGAAGAGCCTGCCGGTCGCGGCGGGGCTCGGCGGCGGCTCCAGCGACGCTGGCGCGGCCCTGCGCCTGGTGCGCTCGGCGCTGAGCGTCGATATCGACGATGACGCCCTGGAGGCGCTCGCCGCTTCGCTGGGCGCTGATGGCGCGGCCTGTCTTTGGGGCCGTCCGGTGGTGGCGCAGGGAAGGGGAGAGCGGCTGACGCCCGCGCCGCGCCTGCCGATAATCGAGGCCGTGCTGGTCAATCCCGGCGTCGGGGTCTCCACCCCTGCGGTTTACCGCGCCCTGGATGAGCGCGAAGCCTTTGGCGAGGTGGCGCCGCCGCCCATGCCCGAGGCCTTCGAGAGCATCGAGGAGTTTTCGGCCTGGCTGGGCATGATGCGCAACGACCTGCAGGCGCCGGCGATCGCCCTGGCTCCAGAGATCGGCGATGTCGTCGAGACCCTGGCCGGCGAACCTGAGACGCTCTTCGCCCGGATGTCAGGCTCGGGCGCGACCTGCTTCGCCATCTGCGCCTCCGACATCGAGGCCGACGCCTTGGCCGAACGTGTCGCCAGCATGCAGCCCACCTGGTGGGTTAAGCGCTGCCGCCTCGGCGGCCCCTGGCCCGACTGACGCCACTCCCTCGGGAGAGGAGGCCCGCGCCCTCCCTCCAAGTTCGTCCTCCCCGGGCTCTTGACCCGGGGATCCATACGCGCCGCCCGCCCAGGTAAATCCCCGACCGCTAAGTCTATGGATGGCCGGCTTAAAGGGTCGGCCATGACGAACTGATGGGCGGGAGCACGAAAACGTTCCTCTCCATCGAGAGAGGCAGGTGAGGCGAGGACGCAAAGCGGCGCTCTATCTCCCAACGAAAACGGGGGCCCCGAAGGACCCCCGTTCGTCGTTCGCAGGTGAAGCCGCTGCTTAGTCGTGCAGAGCTTCGCCGTGTTGGGACATGTCCAGCCCCTCGACCTCGGCCTCTTCGCTGACACGCAGACCGACCGTGTACTTCACGATCATCAGGATGATGAAGGTGGCGATCGAGGCGTAGGCGATGGTGATGGCCACACCGTAGAACTGGGTCATCAGGCTCGCGCCTTCGCCCAGGGCGTTGACGGCCGGGTCGGCGAGGACGCCGGTCAGCAGGGCGCCGATGA
>NZ_JAURWM010000305.1 GCF_030654915.1 Phenylobacterium sp.
ACGGCAAGCAGTGGCGCTCCTGGACGGCGCCCGACGGCCGGGTGATCGACCAGATCGCCAATGTCGTCGAGAGCTTGAAGACCAACCCCAACTCGCGCCGCCACATTGTCTCGGCCTGGAACCCGGCCGACGTCGACGACATGGCGCTGCCGCCCTGCCATTGCCTGTTCCAGTTCTTCGTGGCGGACGGGAAATTGTCCTGCCAGCTCTACCAGCGCTCGGCCGACGTCTTCCTGGGCGTGCCTTTCAACATCGCCTCCTACGCCCTGCTGACCATGATGGTCGCCAAGGTGACGGGGCTGGAGCCCGGCGAGTTCGTCCACACCCTGGGCGACGCCCACCTCTATCTGAACCACCTGGAGCAGGCGAAAGAGCAGATCGGGCGCGAGCCCCTGCCCTTCCCGACCATGGAGATCGCCGACAAGCGCGACCTCTTCGCCTTCGAATACGAAGACTTCAAACTGCGCGGCTACAAAGCCCACGAGAAGATCGCCGCCCCCATCGCGGTCTGAGCCGCTCTCCGCTGACGTCCCTAATTGTCATCCCGGTTTGCGAAGCAAGACCGGGAGACGCAGGCCTGCGGTGGCCTTCTCCTGTTCACTGGCATCGACCGGTTGAACACATGGAGAGCCTGATGCGTAATCTGATCGCCACGTGAAGATCATCGCCGCCGATTCCGGCCCCGGCATCGCGCCTGAGCATCGCGGGCGGGTGCGCGAGCGTTTCGTGCGGCTGGACGCGGCCCGATCGGCGCCCCGCGGCGGCCTTGGCCTGGCCATCGCCGCGGCCTGCGCCAAGCTGCACGGCGGGTCGCTGGACCTGGAGGACGCCGGCCCGGGGCTACGCGTCGTGATCGACTTGGCCGACGCCCCATAGAAGCTGCTATGAGGCTGGCATGACCTCACCGATCCTCACCGCCGGCCCCATCGCCCGCTCCCGCAACGGCGTCATCGGGCGCGATGGGGGCCTGCCCTGGCGGTTGAAATCCGACATGGCGATCTTCCGCGCCGTGACCATGGGCAAGCCGGTCATCATGGGCCGCAAGACCTGGGACAGCCTGCCCAAGAAGCCGTTGATCGGCCGCACCAACATCGTGCTCTCCAAGGACGGATCGTTCGAGCCCAAGCAGGCCGTGGTCTGCGACGAGTTCGCCGAGGCGGTCTCCATCGCCCGCGAGCAGGCCGAGGAGGATGGCCGCGACGAATATTGCGTCATCGGCGGCGCCTCGCTGTTCGAGCTCGCCCTGCCGCGCGCCAAACGCCTCTACCTCACTGACGTCGACGCTGAAGTCGAGGGCGACGTGGTGCTCTCGCCCATCGACGAAACCCGCTGGACCGAGGTTCGCCGCGAGGAACATCCCGCTGGCCCAGACGACGAGTACGCCTTCACCTTCCGGGTGTTGGAGCGCCGCTAAGGCCGGCGACCTGCCGCCACGGAAGACGAACGGCCGTTTAAATTCCGGCTGTTGCAGCGGCGCTGATCGGTCATAGTCGCTCCTCAACGCCGCCGATCCGTGCGGCGAACCGCCAGGGAGATGACCATGGACATGCAGCTAGTCGCCGAAGGTTTCGAGTTTCCGGAAGGCCCGATCGCCATGGCCGACGGCTCGGTGATCCTGACCGAGATCAAGGGCCAGCGGCTGACCCGCGTCTATCCCGACGGGCGCAAGGAGACCGTGGTCGAGACCGGCGGCGGCCCGAACGGCGCGGCCATCGGCCCGGACGGCGCGATCTACATCACCAACAACGGCGGCTCGTTCACCTGGCCCCAGCAAGACGGCCTGACCATTCCAGGCCCGACGCCCGACACCCACAAGGGCGGCTACATCCAACGCTTCGACCTGAAGACCGGCGAACTCACGACCCTCTACGAGACCTGCGATGGCCGGCCCTTCGTCGGCCCCAACGACCTGGTGTTCGACAAACAGGGCGGGTTCTGGTTCTCCGATCACGGCTGCTCGACGCCGGAGGGCCGCAAATTCGGCGCGCTCTATTACGCCAAGATCGACGGCAGCCACGTCAGCCGCCAACGCGACCACCTGATCTCGCCGAACGGCGTCGGCCTGTCGCCCGATGAGAAGACGGTCTATCTGGCCGACACCCAACTCGGGCGGCTCTGGGCCTTCGACGTCGTCGAGCCGGGCGTCCTGGCTCCGCAGGCCGGCTTTGGCGCAGGTCGTTCAGTCGCCAACCTGCCCGGCGTGCAGTTCCTCGACAGCCTGGCGGTCGAGGCCTCCGGCAAGGTCTGCGTGGCGACGATCCTGAACGGCGGGATCACCGCCTTCGATCCCTCGGGCACGACGGAGCACTATCCCGTCCCCGACCTCATCGTGACCAACATCTGCTTTGGCGGCTCGGACATGATGACCGCCTGGATCACCGCCTCGTCGACCGGCAAGCTCTACAAGACCACCTGGCCGCGCGCCGGCCTGAAGCTGAACTTCAACGCCTAGCGGTCGCGCCATTCCTCTCCCCGCTTGCGGGGAGAGGTTAGGTGAGGGGTTCGGCGCGCCAGCGGCGACATCCGGCCTGGCGGGCAAACGGCGATGTTCGTGAAGGAGCGGCGAGCCGCCCCCTCACCTAGCCTCTCCCGAGGGAGAGGAACCTTCCTAGTAAAGCTTCGCCAGCGCGTCGCGTTCGAAGCTCTTCAGTTCATCAGTTCGGCCATCGCGGATCTTCAGCACCCAGTCAGGGTCCTGCAGCAGCGCGCGGCCGACGCCGACCAGGTCGAAGTCGCCCCGGTCCAGGCGGCGCTCCAACTCGTCCAGCGAAGCCGGCTTGGAGCCCTCGCCCGCGAACGCGGCGATGAACTCTCCCGATAGGCCGACCGAGCCGACGGTGATGGTCGGCACGCCCGTCAGTTTCTTGGCCCAACCGGCGAAGTTCAGATCCGAGCCTTCGAATTCCGGCTCCCAGAATCGCCGTTGCGAGCAGTGCAGGATGTCGGCGCCCGCGTCGACCAGGGCTCCCAGCCAGGCTTCCAGCGCCTTCGGATCCTGGGCCAACTTCACGTCGTAGTCCTGCTGCTTCCACTGGCTGATGCGGATGATCACCGGGTAGTCGGGGCCGACCTCCTTGCGCACGGCCTTCAGGATGTCGGCGGCGAACCGTGCCCGACCGGGCAGGTCCTTGGAGCCATAGGCGTCCTCGCGCAGATTGGTGCCGTCCCAGAAGAACTGGTCGATCAGATAGCCGTGGGCGCCGTGCAACTCGATCGATTCAAAGCCCAGCTTCTTGGCCGCGCCGGCCGCCTCGGCGAAGGCGCGAACGGCGTCGGCCACCTCTTCCTCAGTCATCGGCGCGCCAAACGCCTTGTCAGGACGCGACAGGCCGGACGGGCTGTCATAGGGGCCGGGCGGCGCCCATTCCGGGTCGCGGGTGCGGACATTGCCGACGTGCCAGAGCTGGGGCGCCATCACCCCGCCGACCGCGTGGACCTCATCGATCACATGTTTCCAGCCGGCCAGTTCCTTCTCGCCGTGGAAGCGCGGAACGTTCTTGTCGTTGAGCGAGGCAGGGCGATCCACGCCCGTGCCTTCCGACACGATCAGCCCGACCTCGGCCGCCGCGCGGCGCTTGTAATATTGGGCCACCTCGTCCGTCACTACCCCGCCGGGCGAGAACGAACGGGTCATGGGGGCCATGACGATACGGTTCTTTAGATGCAGGCCCTTGTAATCAAAGGGCTTGAAGAGGGCGTCGGCCGACATGGGCGCTCCGGATTCAAACGAATGTTCGTTGCGCCAAATAAAGCACGACCGGTCGCTTTGTCAGTTAAGATTTTCTGTTGCCCGCCCGCAACTTCCCCTGAAGGCCATACGGCGCCATTGTCAGGTGAACAGCGGTCACTCAAAGACCCGACACGGAGGAAGTTGTCATGAGCGATGGTGCGATCGATCTCAAGGCTGAGGCGCGCGCGAAGGCCTACGCCATGCCGCTTGAGGAGATTAACGTGGCCGACCCGGAGCTATTCCGGACCGACACCATGTGGCCCTACTTCGAGCGCCTGCGCAAAGAAGACCCCGTCCACTACAACGCGGTCGGCCACGAGGACGGCCCGTACTGGTCGGTGACCAAGTACAACGACATCATGAGCGTCGACACCAACCACGAGGTTTACTCGTCGGAACCGTCGATCACGATCTTCGATCCCAAAGAAGACTTCGTCATGCCGATGTTCATCGCCATGGACCCGCCCAAGCATGACATTCAGCGCAAGACGGTCAGCCCGATCGTCTCGCCGGCCAATCTGCACGAGCTTGAACCGCTGATCCGCCAACGCATCTGCGCCACGCTCGACGCCCTGCCGATCGGCGAGGAGTTCGACTGGGTCGACAAGGTGTCGATCGAGCTGACCACCCAGATGCTGGC
>NZ_JAURWM010000324.1 GCF_030654915.1 Phenylobacterium sp.
CCGGCGAATTGTTAGGCTATCTCCACGCCCTCGCCGCGGGGCGACTATCCCGCGAGCCGTTCCTGCTGGGGAATGGTGTAATGGTAACACTGCGGTTTTTGGTACCGTCATTCTAGGTTCGAGTCCTAGTTCCCCAGCCACACGTTTTCAAAGACTTAGCCGGACTTCCGGCCTCCGCTCGAGCGGCCATTTACAGCTTTCGTTTTCGAAGCGTTTCGGCTGAGCCGGTTGCCTATCGCTGGCCCCCATCGCTTCGCTACGACACGTAGCGGCGGCGATCTTCCTGCCGCGGATCAGCGCGACCTCCTCAAGCGTCAGGCCGCCGAGGATGAAGTTCGTGGCACCCGTCCGCCCCGCGGATTGTGCCAGCGCAGCTCTTCGATCTCTGACTTGGTGTCCGCCCCCCCCTCCTGTCTTCTTCGCGAGCGCATCCAGGCGGGCGCGGCGTAGGGCTGTGGAGATCCTGCTGATGGTCCAGGGCCGGTTGCGGGACGAGGTAAGGAGGCATCGCGATGCGGAATTTCATTCAGCAAGGCTCGCAAGCGCAGTTGCAGTCAAGTTCGAGCGCCCGGCGAGCGCCCATGTCCGTGTCGACCTATCCGCCTCAACTGACATTGGCATTCGCTTTGATCGTGAAAAAATGTGGACCGCCAGTTGCAAGGCGAGCTAGTCGTCAGTCTCGTCCCAGTTCGGGACGGCACACAGGAGGGCTTGGAAATCAAAAAACTGCTCAACATCGTGGCGATGTCCGCGGCCCTGTCCTTTTTGGCGGCCGGTTTTGCCGAAGCGGCGACCTACATCGCCAACCGCGCCATCGGCGGCGGTAACGCCAACATCTCCGTCACCACTGACGGAACGCTCGGGATACTTAAGTCCGCGAATATCGTGGACTGGAACATCACTCTCACCCACGGCGGCGACGTCTTCGTCCTAAAGGGTCCCGTGAGCGGCGCAAACTCGGACCATCTGGTGCTGGGCTCTGCTCTCTCGGCGACCGCCAATGATTTGCTGTTCGATTTTTCGGGGAGCGGACTTTTCCTGATCCAAGCGCCCTACATCAGCTCGTCGCAGACCTTCTGGTGCCTGCAGGCGACGGGGTGTTTCGACACCGACGGTGCGCGGGCCGAGGGCCTATTGATCGGCCACGATCAAACTAACCCCGTTGCTTCTCAAACCTATAGCGGCGTGCAAACCATCGCATCGCTCCAGACCGCCGTCCCTGAGCCTGCGACCTGGGCAATGATGATCATCGGCTTTGGCGCGGTGGGTTCGATGGTTCGCGCCGCGCGCCGCAACGCATTCAGCGCCGCCTAGTCTGCCGACCTGACTTCGACGAAATTGGCCCGCTTCCTTCACTGGGCGCGGGCTTTTTGTCGTTCTAAAGGTCCGTGACTTCGATCTCGATTAAACCGTTGTGCAATAGGCCACCCTTGGAATTTGGGCGGCGATCGCGGAGAAGCGGCGGGATTGCCATAAATCCGCCCGCGAGTTGCACCGCCATGGATGGTGTCGTTTGAGACTCCGCTCTCCTGGGGGGTTCTAGGCTCCGCCTAGTATGAGGCCGGGCGTGTCCGGCGCGGTCGCCACGCCGCCGTTCAGGGCCTTCTGCATCCAGACGATGTCGACCCAGCGGCCGTGCTTCCAGCCGAGGGCCTTGCCGACGCCTGCGGGCTCGAAGCCCAGGGCCGTGTGCAGGCCGATGGAGCCGGCGTTGTCGCTGTCGCCGATCACCGCCACGACCTGGCGGATGCCGAACACCTCGCAGGCTTCGATCACCGCTGACAGCACCGCCCTGCCGACCCCGCGTCCGGTCGCGCCTGGGGCGACATAGACGCTGTCCTCGACGGTGTATCGATAGGCCGCGCGCGGTCGGAACGGGCCGGCATAGGCGAAGCCCAGCACCTGGCCCGCATCCTCGGCCACCAGATAGGGTAGGCCGCGCTCGATGATGGCCAGGCGGCGCGCCGCCATGTCCTCAGCCGATGGCGGAACTTCCTCAAAGGTGCCGAGGCCGTTCAGGACGTGATGGCCGTAGATCGCGGTCAGGGCCGCGACGTCGTCGGGTGTCGATGGCCTGACGATCATTGCTCCCAGCCCCGCTCGCTTGCCCAGATCGCGAAGGCGTAGTCGAGGGCGATCTCCTTCAGGAAGTCGAACCGGCCCGAGGCGCCGCCATGGCCGGCCTCCATGTTGATCTTGAGCAGGATCGGGGCCTCGCCCGTCGAATATTGGCGCAGCTTGGCCACCCACTTCTCCGGCTCCCAATAGGTGACCCGGGGGTCCGACAGGCCGCCGGTCGCGAGCACGGGCGGATAGGCCTGTGCGCTGACCTGATCATAGGGGCTGTAGCTGGCGATCCGGTCATAGGCCTCCGGATCCTCAATGGGGTTGCCCCATTCGGGCCATTCCGGCGGGGTGAGCGGCAGGGAGGTGTCGCTCATGGTGTTCAGCACGTCGACGAACGGTACGGCGGCGATGATGCCGGACCACAGATCGGGGCGCAGATTGACCACCGCGCCCATCAACATGCCGCCGGCCGAGCCGCCATAGGCGACCATGCGGCCAGCCTTGCCGTAGCCTTGCTCCGACAGGTGTTCGGCGCAGGCGATGAAGTCGGTGAAGGTGTTGGTCTTCTTCTCCTTGCGGCCGTCGAGGAACCAACCCCAGCCCTTGTCCGAGCCGCCTCGGACGTGGGCCACGGCCCAGATCCATCCGCGGTCCACCAGGCTGAGATTGCGGATCGAGAAGCTGGGCTCCATCGCATGGCCATAGGAGCCGTAGCCGTAGAGCAGCAGCGGCGCCGAGCCGTCGAGCGGGGTGTCCTTCAGCATCAGGACGGTCACCGGGACCTGCGCCCCGTCCTGGGCCGCCGCATAGAGCCGGCGCGCGACATAGCGGGCCGGATCGTGGCCGGAGGGGATTTCCTGAGTCTTGCGCAGGGTGCGTTCGCGTGTGGCCATGTCGTAGTCGAACCACTGCCGGGGCGTGGTCGGCGATTGGTAGACGAAGCGGGTGAGGGCGGTGTCGTACTCATAGCCGCCTTCCAGCGAGAGGGCGTAGGCCTCCTCGTCGAAGGCGATCTCATGCTCGTCGCCGTCGCGCGGCATGATGATGATGCGGTCGTTGGCGTTGACCCGCTCGGCTCGGACCAGATGGCCGGCGAAGGCGGCGAAGCCGGTGATATAGCGGCCCGGCTCGTGGGGGACGAAGTCGGTCCAGGTGGAGCGAGCCGGGATCTCGGCGATCGACGTCGACAGCTTGAAGTCCACCGCGTCATCTGCGTTGGTGCGGATCACCCAGCGGTCGGTCCAGTGGTCGAGATCGTACTTCACGCCGACCTCGCGGGGCTCGGCGACGAACGGCGGTCGTTCCGGTTCAGCGGCTGGGATCAGCCAGATCTCGGTGGTCTCTTGGTTGCCGACATGGATGACGACGTGACTGTCGTCGGAGGTCGTCCCGACCCCCATGAACATGCCCTCGTCGTCTTCCTCATAGACCAGCACGTCCTCCCCGCCGCGCGCCGGGCGGCGGAAGATCTTGGAGGGGCGGGCGTTCTCGTCGCGCCAGATCCAGAACAGCCACTGGCTGTCGGGCGAGAAGGTGAAGTCGCCATAGGCGCTGTCGATGACGTGTTCGAGGGTCTCGCCGGTGGCGAGGTCCTTCACCCGGATCGTGTAGTACTCCGAGCCCTGCTCGTCGGCGGCCCAGGCGTAGAGCCGGTGGTCGGGGCTGTGATGGGCCGCGCCGACCTGGAAGAAGGCCTTGTCTTTGGCCTGGGCCACTTCGTCCAACAGGACGACCTCGCCATCCTCGCGGCCGCGTGGACGGCGGCCGTGGATGGGATGCTCGGCGCCAATCTCGTAGCGCACATAATAGTCCCAGGCGCCGTCGGAGGCGGGCACGGAGGAATCGTCCTCCTTGATGCGGCCCTTCATCTCGGCGGACAACTGCGCCTGAAGCGCCTCGGTGCCCGCCAGCAGCTCCTTGGTGTAGGCGTTTTCGGCGTCCAGATGCTCGCGGATGTCGGCGCGCAACACCTTCGGGTCGCGCAGAACCTCGCGCCAGTTTTCGTCCTTCATCCAGGCATAGTCGTCGGTGCGCGTACGCCCGAGCTGCTCGATGACTTTGGGATCGCGGCGGGCGACGGGGGGCTTGGAAACGGTCATGCCCAACTACATGCGATGACGGCGTTCCGGGCTCAAGGTTTGACGCACATTGCGCATGCGTTCTGGGCCGTCGCAGCCAGGTCGCGCGGCGATCGGGCGCATCTATCCCACGACGAAGATCCTTTGCGCTAACCATGTTCTTAACTAAATATCGCAAGTGTCGGGTAGTTACGAATTCAGTAGTTAGGGGCGTCGATGGCTTGGGACCTTGCGGTGGAGCTGATCCATGCGACGGTTCAGCTGGAACAACCACTGGGCGACGGTACGCGCACCGTCGGCACCGGCTTCCTGATTGCGGAAACGGCGCCGGACGGCACGCCGCGAACCGTGCTGGTGACGGCCAATCACGTGCTGGCCAAGATGCCTGGCGCCGAGGCGCGTATCGGCTATCGCATCGCCAATCCCGACGGCAGTTGGAGCTATTCGCCCCAAACCTTGCGGATCCGCGACGCCGATGGCGCGAAGCTCTGGACCCAACACCCCTCGCGCGACGTGGCCGCCATCTCGATCAAGGCGCCTAACGAGTTCGCCAAGGCCGCTATCCCGCTGAGTTGGCTGGCGCAGGATGATACGTTTCAGGTCAACCAGGTCGGCGCCGGCGATGAGATGATGGCCCTGGGTTTCCCGCGCGGGCTGGCCGCGAATCAGGCTGGCTTCCCGATTCTGCGTTCGGGCCGGGTGGCCTCGTTCCCGATCGCGCCGGCCCAGGTCTTCCCGACCTTCCTGCTCGACTTCACGGTGTTTCCTGGCAATTCGGGCGGCCCGGTCTTCATGTCCCAGGCCGCGCGTCGTCGCGTCGGCGCCGATGAGGGCCGCGATGTTCAGTTCATCGCCGGCCTGCTGACCCAGCAGGTCGAGCTGAACAGCGAGCGGCTCGAGATCGGCATCGTCACCCACGCCAAGTTTATCCGCGAGACCATGGCGCTGATGGATAATCCGCACGCCCCGATCACCCAGGCGCGCAACGAAGTTGTCACCGGCGCCAAGGCGGCGTCGGCGGAAGAGGCGGTTTCACGGGAATATTAGATGAGATGACGCCGCCCCTCCCGCCAACGGGAAGGGCGGCGGCCACGTCTTAGGCGCCGTAGACGACCGAAATGGTCTCTGCGATGCAGGCGGGCTTGGCCTCGCCTTCAATCTCGATGGTGCATTCGTTCTTCAGTTGCATGCCGCCGGCCTTGGCCTCGGCGCCGATCAGCTTCTGACGCATGCGCACGCGCTTGCCGACGCGGACCATGTTGATGAAGCGCACCTTGTCGGAGCCGTAGTTGATGCCGCGGGTCACGCCCTTGATCGGCAGCATGCCGGCGCCCAGGAACGGGATCAGCGACAGGGTCAGGTAGCCGTGAGCGATCGGGCCGCCGATTTCCTTCGTGGCGCGCTCAACGTCGACGTGGATCCATTGATGGTCGCCGGTGGCTTCGGCGAATTGATTGACGCGCTCTTGGGTGATTTCCACCCAATCCGACACGCCGACTTCTTGGCCCACCAGGCCAGCAAGGTCCTTGAACTCCACCGGGTTCATCGTTTTCTCCCAAATCGAATTGAAACAGGTGTTCGACGTCTAGCAGTTGCCCAGCCTTGAGCAACGGCTTTGACGTCGCCGAAAGGGACTTTAAAGAGCGCCCTATGCAACGAGCTCTCAGCGTCAGCCGGATGACCGGCAACAAGTCGACTTTCCCCGACTGGTATCAAGCCATTGTCCGTGAGGCGGACATGGCCGAGGTCAGCCCGGTGCGCGGGTCCATGATCATCAAGCCTTGGGGCTATGGTGTCTGGGAGCGCATCCAGCAGACCATGGATCGCCGGATCAAGGAGATGGGCGTCGATAACGCCTACTTCCCGCTGTTCATCCCGCTCAGCTTCTTCGCCAAGGAAGCCGAACACGTGGAGGGCTTCGCCAAGGAGATGGCGGTCGTCACCCACCACCGGCTGAAAAACATCGACGGCAAGCTGCAGCCTGATCCCGACGCGAAGCTCGAAGAGCCCCTGATCGTCCGCCCGACCTCGGAGACGATCATCGGCGACGCCTTCTCGCGCTGGATCAAGAGCTATCGGGATCTGCCGATGAAGATCAATCAGTGGGCCAATGTGGTCCGCTGGGAGATGCGCACCCGCCTGTTCCTGCGCACCTCGGAGTTTCTCTGGCAGGAGGGCCACACCGCCCACGTCAGCCGTGAGGACGCCCTGGCCTCTACGCTTCAGGCGCTGGAAATGTACCGAGAGTTCTCCGAGACCGTGCTCGCCATGCCGGTGATCGCCGGCGAGAAGCCGGAGAACGAGCGTTTTCCCGGTGCGGAAGCCACCTATTCCATCGAAGCG
>NZ_JAURWM010000326.1 GCF_030654915.1 Phenylobacterium sp.
GATATCCACTCGATCAAGCGCCAGATCCACGTCCATAAGGTCGACGACCGGCTGACGGCCAAGGGCGTGGACCTCAAGCTTGGTCGCGGCGGCATCCGCGAGATCGAGTTTTACGTCCAGACCCAGCAGCTGATCCTGGGTGGCCGCCATCCCGAGCTTCGCTCGCCGCGCACCTTGGACGCCCTGCGCGCGCTCGAGGCCTCGGGCCATGTTTCAAGCCAGGCCGCCGACGAACTGACCGAGGCCTACAAGCAGCTGCGATCCGCCGAGCATCGCATCCAGATGCTGGCCGACGAACAGACCCACCGGCTGTCGGAATCCGACGGCGAGCGCAAACGGGTGGCGGCGCTGTCGGGCTATGACCGGGTGCGCAGCTTCGACGCCGCTATCGAGCGGACCTTGAAGACCGTCAATCGTCGCTATGGCGAGCTGTTCCCCGATGAAGAGCAGCTTTCCTCGAAGTTTGGCAGTCTGATTTTCACCGGGGTCGAGGACGATCCGGAGACGCTGGCGACGCTCGGCCGCATGGGGTTCTCCAACCCCGCGCGCGTTTCGCAGACTATTCGCAATTGGCACCATGGCCATATCCAGGCGACGCGCACGGAACGTGGGCGCGAGTTGCTCACCCGCCTGGCGCCGCGTCTGCTCGACGCCGCCCAGGCTTCCGGCGCGGCCGACACCGCCTTCACCCGGTTCGAGGATTTTTTCTCCAAGCTTTCGTCGGGGGTCCAGCTTCAGTCGCTGTTCCTGGCTCAGCCGAAGCTGTTCGAGTTGATGGTGCAGGTGATGGCGTTCGCGCCGCGCCTCGCCAACACTCTGGCCCGGCGGCCGGCGGCGCTCGACGCCCTGCTGGACGGGGCCTTCTTCGCCGATCTGGATTCGGAGGAAGACCGCAGCGCGATGGCGGTGGCGGTCAGCCGGGCCGACGGCTTCGAGGAGGTCATGGACGCCGTGCGCCGCGTGCACCGCGAGCAGGCCTTCCGCGTCGGCGTACAGGTGATGAGCGGGGCGGCCAGCGCCGAGACCGCCGGCCGCGCCTTCGCCAACCTCGCCGACATCTGCATCCAGACCCTGGCGCCGGCGGCCTTGGCCGAGGCCGAACGGCTGGGCGGGGGGTTCGAGGGCGATGTGGCGGTGATCGCGCTCGGCAAGTGCGGTTCGCGCGAGATGAGCGCGGGGTCTGATCTTGATCTGATGACCCTCTATCGAGCGGGCGCGCCCGGAGCAGTGTCGACGATCAAGGAGTGGAGCGCCGAGACCTTCTATGGCCGGTTCACCCAGCGTCTGATCGCGGCCCTGTCGATCCCGACCGGGGAGGGCGAACTCTATGAAGTCGACATGCAGCTCCGACCCTCGGGGACCAAGGGACCGGTGGCGGTCAGCTTCCCAGCCTTCGCGGAGTATTATGATCGCGAGGCCGAGACCTGGGAGTTGATGGCCCTGACCCGCGGACGGGTGGTTTGGGCGAGCTCCGAGGCCTTCGCCGCCGACGCCGCCAGCGCCATCGAGACGGCCCTGCGCCACCCGCGTGAGCGCGCCCGCACCGCCAAGGATGTCCGCGAGATGCGCGAACTTCTCGAGCAGGAACGTCCACCGAAGGGCGAGTGGGACCTGAAGCTCTCACCTGGCGGCTTGGTCGACATCGAGTTCGCCGCCCAGTTCCTGCAACTCGCCCACGCCGCCGAGGGCGGTCCGCTCAGCCAGAACACCGCCGAGGCCTTGGCCGCGGCTGGCGCTTCGGGAGTGGCCTCCACCACGTCGTTGGCGGCGTTGCGCAAGGCCTGGACCCTGCAACAAAACCTGACCCAACTGCTAAAGGTGGCCTTGGCCGACAACGCCGACCCTACCGACGAGCCGAAGGCGTTCAGGGCCTTGCTGGCCCGAGCGGGCGAGACCAAGGATTTCCGGGCGCTAAAGACCAAGCTCGACACCGCTCGAGCCGGCGCGCGCCAAGCCTACGACACCATTGTGCGGTCTTGATCGACGGAAAGCGCCGGGCGTTGCGTTGAAGCTATGATTGACGCTGGCCGCCCGGAGAAAAATTCATGACGCACGTTCCGCAGGCCGCCGTCCTCACCCTGCGCCAGAACCACGGCCGTGACGCCGCTTGAAACTCATAGCAAGCTTGAACCCCGCCAGGGTGAGGTGAGGCTTGGATCCAGGCGATCCCGACGAGGCGCTGTTGGCGCGGGTGGGCGAGGGCGACCCTGCCGCCGTGCGCGCGCTGGTGGCGCGCAAGCTGCCGCGCCTGCTCGCCTTGGCGGGGCGGATGCTCGGAGATTCGGCCGAGGCCGAGGATGTCGCCCAGGAGACCTTCGTGCGGGCCTGGAAACAGGCGCGCGATTGGCGGCCCGGGGTGGCCAGGTTCGACACCTGGCTGCACCGTGTGGCGCTGAACCTCTGCTACGATCGCCTGCGCCGTCGCCGCGAGGTCGCGACCGATACGCCGCCGGAGCAGACCGACGAGGGCCCAGCCCCCGATCGAGGCCTGCTGGCGCGAGACGTGGGTTTGCGGGTGGCCGCGGCCATGCGCGCCTTGCCGGATCGTCAAAGGGAGGCGGTGAGCCTCTGTCACTATCAGGAGCTTTCCAATATCGAGGCCGCAGCCTTGATGGGCGTCAGTGTCGACGCCTTGGAGAGCCTGCTCGCAAGAGGACGGCGCGCCCTGCGCGTGGCCCTGTCGGATATGGTGGAAAGCTAACCTCATGACCCGCGAACGCTTCGAGGACCTGGCCGAGATCTATGGCGGCGACATCGCGCGCTGGCCGGCGGCCGAACGCGACGGCGCGGCCTTGCTGATGGCGGCGGATCCGGATTTCGCCAAGGCGGCGCTGGCTGCGCCGGCTGATCTGGACGCCGTGTTGGACGCCTGGGCGCCGCTGCCTGTCAGCCACCAACTCCGGGAGGCGGTGACCGCCAGTGCGCCAGCCCCGCGCGGGCGGAGCGGCGTGCGCGGATGGTTCTGGCGGGCCGGGCTAGGCGCCGGGCTGGCGGCGGCCTGCGCGGCCGGGCTGGTGGTCGGGGTGAGGCTATCGGACGTGGTCGTCCAACAGGACGATACGTTGAGCGCGGCGCTCAGCGGCTATGACGATCTTGCCGACGTGGTGATCGGGGAGGGGGCGTGATGAGCCGCAAGACACTTCTGATCGTGCTCGTCGTTTCGCTGGCGGTGAACCTTTTCCTGGTTGGCGGTGTGATCGGCGGGCTGGTGGTCGGCCAGCGCCTGCGTCCCGACCGTCCGCCGATGACCCGGATGAACCAGCCGGTCTGGGCCGCCGCCCAAGTGCTCGGCCCCGAACAGGCGCGCGCTTATCGTACCATGCTGCGCGGTGAGGGGATGGAGGCGCGAACCGTCATGCGCCAGACCCGTGAGGCCAGGGCTCAGGCCTGGCGCACGCTCGGCGCCGACCCCTTTGACCCGGCGACGACCAAACAACGCCTGGCGGAGATCCGCGATCGCGAGGCCGCCACCCGCGGTGAGATCGACGGCCGTATCGTCGACTTTGCAGGCGGCCTGACGCCAACTGAGCGGCGGAAGCTGGCGACGGCTCTGGCCGAGCCGCCGCGAACGCACAAGCCATCGCGCCCGGAGCGGGCGGGAGCACGCTAAGCGTCCAACCAGCCCGCGGCTCGGAGGGGGGCGATCGCCGAGCGAGCGACTTGCGCCTCAACGCCGTTGGTCAGGCGCAGGCGTAGATTGCGACCCTCGACCATCACCTGATCGACTCCGTCTCGCGCCACCCACCATGAACGGTGCACCCGCAGCCCCTCGCGCGGAGCCACAGCCGCGATAGCCTGGCCCATGGTCGCCAGGACGAGCCGCGAGCCCGAGCGCGTGTAGACCCGGACGTAGTGGTCCTCCATGCGCAGGCACAGCACCTCGGACGGGGGCGTCCCCAGGAGGTTGGTCGGCGTGGCCGATGGGGCCGGGGTGTCGATCGGCGCCTGCTGGGCGCGATTTCGGGTGGAGAGCAAGGCTTGCCCGACCACGAGCGGAGTCGAGATCGCGAGCACCTGCCCATACCACTCGAGCAGTCCCCTCGACGCCAGGTGTGGCCAGACGGCGC
Source organism: Phenylobacterium sp. (assembly GCF_030654915.1). Taxonomy (GTDB): domain Bacteria; phylum Pseudomonadota; class Alphaproteobacteria; order Caulobacterales; family Caulobacteraceae; genus Phenylobacterium. Next base: position 4,068 of record NZ_JAURWM010000326.1, read on the forward strand.
TGGCGATCACCGCGATAAGGGCGGCGAACGGCAGGGAAGCCGTCAAGATCAGCGCCGCGAGCCAGATCCAGGTTCGCAGACGTCCCATGCCTCGATGCAGGATGACGCGGGCCGGAAGCGCGAACGCGACGGCGCCCAGCGACAGGGTCGCGACCCAATAGGCGACGCGCTGCCAGGAGGGGCCGGTCAGATAGCTGCCGAACGGTCCTATAAGGCCAAGGAAGAGGCCGATGGCCGCCGCGCCAGCCAAGGTCATCAGCCAGATGCGCGGCGCGGGCGGTGCTGTCGGCGATCCTCTGCTCATATGGAGATCATAGCGCCATCCGGCCGTTCGCGAACCCGTTCGCCCATTCGCGCAGCCGGCCTCGCCGAAACCTCGCACTTCGACGAACAGGGGTGCTGCCAGTTCTTCACGAGGTTCCGATGTTTCAACGATTTCAACAGGCCCTTGCGGCCCTTTGCGTTCTCTACGCGCCGACTCCGGTTCTCGCCGCCGTCGGTTATCAGCACCTATCCATTCCTGTCCCCGGCGGAGCCCAGATGGAGGTGGGGGTCTGGTATCCGGCCGACGCCGTACCGAAACCACAACGGCTCGAATTGTTCACTCAGGTCGTGGCGGCGGACGCGATCCCTGTCGGCGCGAGCCTACCCCTCGTGGTGATATCGCACGGGAACGGTGGATCGTTGTCGGGTCATCATGACACCGCCCTGGCCTTGGCGGAGGCGGGATTTGTCGTCGCCGCGCCGACCCATCCCGGCGATAATTTCCGCGATCAGAGCCAGGCGACCGCGGTGTGGCTCCGCACCGCGCAATTGCATGGCTTGATCGACTATATGCTCGCCGACTGGACCGGGCATGCCTTGCTCGACGCCACGAAGATCGGGGCGTTCGGGTTCTCGTCGGGCGGCTTCACGGTGCTGGCCGCGGCGGGCGGCGTTCCTGATCTGTCGCGACTGGGCGAGCATTGTCGAGCCCATCCAACCTTCTTCGACTGCAAGCTGGTGGGGCGCGAGCTTGCTTCGGGCACGCCGGATTGGGTTCATGATCGGCGGATACGGGCTGTCGTGTCAGCCGCCCCGGCGCTGGGTTTCACGTTCGGCAAGAACGGCCTGGCGGGCGTGCGCACGCCGGTCCAGTTGTGGCGGGCGGATAACGACATGATCCTTCCGAATCCCTTCTATGCGGAAGCCGTGCGCGTGGCCTTGCCGAACGCGCCTGAGATGCATGTGGTCGCCGGAGCGGGGCACTTCGACTTCCTGGCCCCTTGCTCGCCGGCCCTGACGGCCATTCAGCCGGTGATTTGCACGAGCGCGAGCGGGTTCGACCGAGGGGCGTTCCACGCCGACTTCAACCAGAAGGTCGTTCGCTTCTTTCAGGAACAACTGACCAAGGGCCGATAGTCAGGCGACGGCGAAGCCCGGGGCGGTGCGGACCGCGCCGCTCTGGCGGACGGGCAGGGAGAAGCTGACCACCGTGCCCTCGCCGGGCGCGCTCTGCATATCGAGCGAGCCGCCGTGCATCTCGACCAGCGACTTGGTGAGCGCCAGGCCCAAGCCCGATCCCTGGGTGGTCTTGGAATGCTGGTTCTCGACCTGCTCGAAGGGCTTGGCCAGGCGCGCGAGGTCGTCCTGGGCGATGCCGATGCCGGTGTCGCGCACGCTGATGCGAACGCGTTCGCCCAGAGGGTCGTGCCGCCCCTCGGCGCTGATCGTCACCCGGCCGCCGCGCGGGGTGAACTTGATGGCGTTGGAAAGCAGGTTCAACAGCACCTGTTTCAACGCGCGGTAATCGGCCTCGACTTCCGGCAGGTGCGGGAATTCGATGGACAGGGCCAGGCCCGCCGCCTCGGCGCGGTTGCGGACCAGGCGCACCGCATCCTCGGCCACTTCCTCCAGCCACAGCGGCTCGAACTTCAGAGCCATCTTCCCGGCCTCGATCTTCGACATGTCGAGGATGTCGTTGATCAGAGCCAACAGATGCTGGCCCGACGAGAGGATGTCCTGAGCGTAGCCCTTGTAGCGGGCGTCGCCGAGCGGGCCGAACATCTCACCCACCATGATCTCGGAGAAGCCGTTGATGGCGTTCAGCGGAGTGCGCAGCTCGTGGCTCATATTGGCCAGGAATTCGCTCTTGGCCTTGTTGGCGCCCTCGGCGCGGACCTTCTCGGTCTCGTACTTGCGCGCCAGCTCGGAGAGTTGTTCCTGGCTGCGCTCCAGATTGACGATCGCCCGCTGCAACTCATGCTCGTTGAGCCGGCGGGCCTCCTCCTGGGTCTTGATGGCGGTGATGTCGGCCGCCGTGACCACCAGGCCGCCCTCGGCGGTGCGCCGTTCGGAGATTTGGATCCAGCGGCCGTCGGAGAGTTCGGCCTCCCGCACGCCCTTGCGGCCGTCGGGGCTGGGCATCTCCTGGTGGATAGCCAGTTGGGCGAGGCGATTGATTTCCTCGCGCCCGGCGCCGGGCGTCAGCAGCTTGGTCTCCAGCGAGAAGACGTTGCGATAGTTCTGATTGCAGAGCAGCAGCCGACCATTGCGGTCCCAGAGCACGAAGGCTTCCGACACGCTTTCGATGGCGTCACGCAGGCGGTTCTCCGCGGCCTGGGCGCGGGCCTGGGCCATGCGTTCCTCGGTGACGTCGAGGGCCACCCCGATGATCCGCGAATAGCCGTCTTCATCTGATCGTCCAAAGGCCTGCCCGCGCGCGTCGATCCAGGTCGGCCGGCCGCCGGTCAGCGACGGGATGCGGAAGGACACATCGAAACCGCCATAGATGGCCGCGGTCGACAGCGCTTGACGCACGCGCTCGCGGTGATCGGGCGAAACCCGGTCCAGCACGTCTTGGCCGGCCATGATCCCGCCGCCGCCCCAGCCGAAGATCGCGCCGGTGGCGTCGGACATGAACATTTGGTCGGTGGTGAGATCCCATTCCCAGATGCCGCATCGTGCGGCCTCGACGGCCAGCCGGAACCGACGCTCAGAATCCATCACCGCCTGCTGAGCGCCCTCCATCTTGCGGCTTTGATGGAACAGCAGCAGGCCGAGCAGGAAGGTGATCCCGAGCGGAATGGTCAACCAGGCCAGCTGGATGGCGGTCGAACTGAGGTTCCGGCTCGGCGTCGCCGCCGATACCGCCAGCAAGGCACCGCCCATGGCCGGGCGCGCGGCGAGATCGAGTGGTTCGCCATCGGGTCCTGCTCCGCGAACCACGTCGCGTGAACGGCGCAGTTCGGCGGGGGACAAGCCATAGGCCTGCGTCAGTTGGCTCGGCCGACCGCCGCTGACCATGATCTGGCCCTGCGCGGTCGCCACGACCTGATCTGGATCCAACGCATTCGCCAGACGGTTCGGAGCCCCGACCACCGCGATCTGGCGGCGGCCCTGGTCGGTGCTGACGTTGCCGACGATCACCAGGGACGATGGGTCTTGATCGGCGGCGCCGATCCAGATGGTGCCCCCGCTGCGTTCGGCCTTGACGGCGAGGGCGCGCCAGTCGACGCCGCCAGCCTTGCCGGCGACCGCGATGACGTCCTGGTTGTCCAAGACGGCGACGGCCATGGCCGCGCCATCGGTCACGGCCAGTCCGGTCTCGGCGGCGTCCAGGGGCGGGTCGGCTTTGCGCCGCAGGATCTCTTGCGTCGCCGTCAGCCCGCCGCGAAGCGCAGCGCCCTCGGCGTCGAGACGGGCCGCCAGCGCGTCCGTCCGGCTGCCCAGGGTGAGGTTCTGTGGCGCCGCGGACTGGGATTCGCGGCCGATCTTGACGATGGCGAGCGCGGTGCAGATCGCCAGCAGCAGCAGGGTCGTCAGGATCGCGATCCGCATGACGTTCGGACTTACGCCGGCCCGGGCGCTGGGCGCGGAGCCGCCCTTCGGCTGGCTCGCCTCAGTCTCAGTCGCGTCTTTGCCCCCGCGTCTGGCCAAAGCCCGCCGCTCCCTTGCGCCCTAAGTCGAGTCACCCGTGCGCCCGAGTCTACGCAAGCGCGCGCGGCGCGTCACGAGGCACGTCACGTTGTGATCATCATGGTTTGCTTTGGCGTTCGGCACGACGTTCCGGGCCACGGTAGTTCGGGTCGTCGTGGCGACGTCGGTCGGGACCGAAGTAGGTGTTGCTGCGCACGAAGGGACGGGGCCGGTCGATCACCCAGGCGATGCGTTTCATCAGGTCAGCCGGCGTAACCGGCTTCACGCAGAACTCGTTCACGCCGGCGTCCCTGGCGGCCACGATCTTCGAACGATCAGCGTGGCCGGTCAGCAGGATGATCGGCGTGTAGGGCGCGGGGCTGTCGGGATCGTTTCGCAGCCAGCGGGCGAAGGTGACGCCCTCTTCGGCGCCCAGCATATAGTCGAGGATCACGATGTCGCATGGCGTGATCTTCATCCGCCGCTGGGCGGCGTCGATAGTCTGGGCGTCATAGAGTTGATCGGCGCCGAAGCCCCGCAGCATCGCCTTGACGAGGTTCACCGCATGGGTGTTGTCGTCGACGATCAGGAACCGCACTCGGCTGAGTGAGACCGACATGGACTGGCTGTCTCCCGAGTTAAGCTGCTCGGGAGTGAAGTTGCGGAATTAGCGTAAAGATTCTGTTCTTTCCCGGCGCCCGCGCCTTAGTCGGCGAGCGCCTTGGTGGCGAGTTCATAGACGTTCTTCGATAGGCCTTCGGTCGCCGCGATCCGGGCGAGCTGAGCCTTCATCAACGCCCCGAGCTCGGGCTTGTAGCGCCGCCAGCCGCCCAGCGGTTCGACCAACCGCGCGGCGGTCATCGGATTGAAGCCGTCGACCGCCAGGATCTGGTCGGCGAGGAACCGGTAGCCGGCGCCGCTTGCGTCGTGGAACCGCGCCTGATTGAAGTTGGCGAAGGTGGAGACCAGCGCCCTCAGCCGATTGGGGTTCTTTTCCTCGAAAGCGGGGTGGGTGGTCAGGCCCATGACCCGGCCGAGCGCGGTTTCATTGGGGTCGCGCGCCTGGAGGGCGAACCACTTGTCGATGACCAGCGGCTCGGACTTCCAGCGATCGAAGAAGTCGGCGAGCGCGCTCTCATAGGCTTCGCCCCCGACCAGCATCAGGGCCGAAAGACCGCCCATGGCGTCGGTCATGTTCGCCGCGGCGCGATAGTGGCCCTCAGCCAGTTCGCCGATCTCGGCGCGTGGATTGGCGGCCAGCAGATCCAGGGCGGCGTTGCGCAGCGCCCGGCGTCCGGCGCTGGCGGCGTCCGGCGAAAACTCGGCCAATTCCTGAAGGCCGATATGAAGGCGCTTCAGATCCTCGACGAGGTGCAGCGACAGGCGCGTGCGCAGGGCCTCGCGCGCGGTGTGGATCGCCGCCGGATCGGCGGGTTGGATGGCGAGCGCCAGATCGGACTCGCTGGGCAGTGAGAGCAGCAGCGCCTTGAAGGCCGGATCGGAGGCTTGGTCGTTCAGCGCCCGGCCCATGGCCTCGGCGAAGCGTTCCTCGCCGACCTCGTCGGGCATGTCCTTGGCGCGGGCGACAATCAGCGCGCGGGCCAGGTCTTGGCCAGCTTCCCAGCGGTTGAATAGGTCCGGGTCCGAGGCGAGCTGGACGTAGCGGTCCTTGGACGGGGCGTCGGTGGTGAGGGTCACCGGCGCCGAGAAGCCGCGCAGCGCCGAAATCACCGGGGCGGAATCGACATCGGTCAGGGTCACGCTGGCCTGGGCGGCGTTGAGTACGACGATCGTCTCATCGAGCGCCTCGCCGTCGCGCTTGAAGGCCAGGGTGCGGCCTTCACCGTCGAGCAGGCCGATGGTGACCGGCATCGGCAGCGGGCGCTTGTCCGGCTGGCCTGGCGTCGGCGCGGTTTCCTGGCTCAGCTCGATCCGCAGGGTGCGGGCGTCGGCGTCATAGGCGTGGGTCAGCGAGACCTTGGGGGTGCCGGCCTGCTCGTACCAGCCGAAGAAGTCGCTGAGGTCCTTGCCGGTCACCTCGGCGAAGCAGCGGATGAATTCCTCGACCGTGGTGGCGTGGCCGTCCCAGCGGTCGAAATAGAGGTCCATGCCTTCGCGGAACTTCTCAGGACCGATCAGGGTCTTGAGCATCCGGATTACTTCGGCGCCCTTTTCGTAGATGGTCGCGGTGTAGAAGTTGTCGATCTTCAGATAGCTCGACGGCCGCACCGGGTGGGCTAGCGGGCCCTGATCCTCGGGGAACTGCCGGGCGCGCAGGGCCTTCACGTCCTTGATCCGCTGCACGGCCTCGCCGCGCATGTCGGCGCTGAACGCCTGGTCGCGGAACACCGTCAGGCCCTCCTTCAGGCACAGCTGGAACCAGTCGCGGCAGGTGATGCGG
>NZ_JAURWM010000270.1 GCF_030654915.1 Phenylobacterium sp.
AGGCCGACACGTCGTTGGCCTGGGTTTCGATGATCGGCAGAGCCGTCAGCGATCCCGAACCGTTATCTTCGTTCAGCTTCGCGGCGCGTTCCAGCAGACGGCTCTGCAGATAGAACACGTCGCCCGGATAGGCTTCGCGGCCCGGCGGGCGGCGCAGCAGCAGGGACATCTGACGATAGGCGACGGCCTGCTTGGAAAGGTCGTCATAGATGATGACGGCGTGCATGCCGTTGTCGCGGAACCACTCACCCATGGCGCAGCCCGAGAACGGGGCCAGGAACTGAAGCGGGGCCGGTTCCGAAGCCGTCGCGGAGACGACGATGGTGTATTCCAGGGCGCCGCGCTCTTCGAGCGTCTTGACGATCTGGGCGACGGTCGAACGCGTTTGGCCGATGGCGACGTAGATGCAGTAGAGCTTGGCGCTCTCGTCATCGCCGGCGTTGATCGACTTCTGGTTCAGGATGGTGTCGATCGCCACGGCGGTCTTGCCGGTCTGACGGTCGCCAATGATCAACTCGCGTTGGCCGCGGCCGACGGGGATCAGGGAGTCGATGGCCTTCATGCCGGTCTGCACAGGCTCGTGCACCGACTTGCGCGGGATGATGCCCGGCGCCTTCACGTCCACGCGGCGACGTTCGGCCACGTTCTGGATCGGGCCCTTGCCATCGATCGGTTCGCCGAGCGGGTTCACGACCCGGCCGAGCAGACCCTTGCCGACCGGCACGTCCACGATTTCCGACAGACGACGCACATCGTCGCCTTCGGCGATCGCGCGGTCGTCGCCGAAGATGACGACGCCGACGTTGTCGCTTTCCAGGTTCAGGGCCATGCCCTTGACGCCGGCCTTCGGGAACTCGACCATTTCGCCCGCTTGGACGTTGTCGAGGCCAAAGACGCGGGCGATGCCGTCACCGACGGACAGAACCGTACCGACGTCGGAGACATCGGCTTCCTCGCCAAAATTGGCGATCTGCGACTTGAGGATTGCCGAAATCTCGGCGGCGCGGATGTCCATGGCTTACGCTCTCTTCAGGGCGAACTTGAGGGAGTCGAGCTTCGAACGGAGCGAAGCGTCGAACAGACGGGAACCGACCTGCACCTTGATGCCGCCCAGAAGGGAGGGATCAACGCGGGTCTCGATTTCAGGGTCCTTGCCGAGCGCGGTTCGCAACGCGGCGGCGACACCCTTGGATTGGGCTGCGGTCAGAGGGACGGCCGTGGTCACCCGAGCAGAAACCGCGCCACGCGCGGTCGCCGCCAGATCCTCGAAGCCGGTGATCACCGAGGTCAGCGCCGAGGCGCGACCGTTGGCGGCCAGCAGCCCCAGGAACTTCCGGGTGACCGGATTGAGCTTCGCCTTCACGGCCAAGGCGCCCAGCGCCTTGCCCTTGTCCTCGGCGCTGAACGCCGGGGAGGCCAGCAAAGACCGCAGGTCTTTACTCTCGGCGCACATAGCTTTGAGCGCCTTCAGGTCGGCCTCGACGGCCGCCAGTTTGTTTTCATCGTTCGCGAGATCGAACAGGGCTTGGGCATATCTGCCGCCCACATTCGACGCCTTGGAATCGTCCGCCACTTATTTATCCGCCCGGTGCGCGCAAAAAGCCGCTGTGAAGGAACTCTCCACCGCGACCTAAAGGCTTGAAAGCGCTTGAAAAAGCACAATGGCCATCGAGACTAGAAAAGCCCCTGGCCCGAAGCCGCGCGCCTGATAGCACGCGTTTTTGGGCGCCGCAACCAAACCGGCCGCGACACCTTGTATTATCCGGCATTGATAATCGGGGCTGGCTTTCGGAACACAGCCGAACCGGCCGCTAGAACCTGGCCTTCCGACGACAGCAATCGGGCATAGGCGAAGACCAGGGTGCGGGTCGCCCGTTCGACCTGAGCCTCGATCGTGACGCGCGCGCCAGCCGCCGCGAAGGGTCCATAATCAAGCGTGAGCGAGACAGGCTCGGCGCCGGCGCCGGCGACCTCCGCCAACAAGGGCTCGATCAGGCTGGCGGCCGCGGCTGGCGCGGCGGGCATAATGGCTTGGCGGCGAAGGATGTCGTCTGTCATGGCGGCCGGTCTCATACGTGCATGCGCGCCATAGGCAAAGGGCGACCAAGGACGGGGCCAAGAAAAAGGCGCTGGAGACTTGCTCCAGCGCCCTTCAATTGCAGTCTCGGCGAGACTGACGGCGGGAAGGCTCGCCTGGGATGGCGCGAGCCCGAAGCCGGCAGCCTAGTTGTTGGCGACCCGCTGGGCCGGCAGGGCCGCGACATTGCACTGCTCAAGCTTTTCAGCTTCGAGCTGCTTACGCGCGCCGCCGAACGAAGCCACGGCTCCAACAGCCTTCGCCACTTCCTTGCAGGTCGAGGTGGCGTAGGTCCGCGAGGACGGAGCCGCGGCGAGGCAGGTGTCGCCTTCACACATGAAGACAGAGCCGCCGGCGATGAACTTGGTTTTGGCCGCGACCGGGGTTTGCAGCTTTGCGGTGATCGGATCGTCCGCCAGCGCCGCGCCGGCGAATGAGACGGAGACAAGAGCGGCGCAGGCGGCCGCGAGGGTATGGAGCTTCATGAAAAGCCCTCCAGCGTTTCGGGGAGAAAAGGCGAACCCATGCGGGGCTCGGCTCGGTTCAAACCGGAAAGTCCGCAACCGATATCCCCATCGGCGGCACGAGCTGAACTAAGCAACGCTAAGATAACACTGTTAAGATCAGCGGCAACTGCTTTTTTCGCAGTGCGGCTATGCGAAAATGCAGGGATGCAGAACGCCGTTCGGCCACCCATGGCCGCGAATTCGCGCGAGCGCGGCGGAGTCTAGAAGAAGGGGCCGACCCTGAAGACCATGCTGACGGTGGCGGCGATCCCGATCACCAGCAGCAGCAGGGCGGTGACCAACGTCATCGAGGGCGGGAACGGCCCTTCACCGTGCACATAGCCCTCAGCCGCCATCTTGCGGCGCTCGGCGCGCAGGGCGAGCATGAACTGCGCCTCATATATAATGCCGACCACCAGCATGGCGACGCCCAGGGCCACCAGCGCCACGCCGAAATTCCTGGGGGCCGCTGCGCTCTCGATGACATTGCTCTCGCGCAGCTTCTGGAACACCTGGAAGATCGTGAAGCCGAAGCTGATCAGCGACAGCGATGTGCGGATGACCGACATCAGGGTCCGGTCCGCCGACAACCGGGTGCGCTGAAACGACATGCCGGTGCGGCGCTTCGACATCTCTGTGCGATCGTCGGATAGGCCGGTCCGGTGCTCCGACAACTCCGTGCGATGTTCCGACAGGTCGGTGCGGTGGTTGGAGAGCCCGGTCCGGTACTTGGAAAATGTGACCGACGCCGCATCGGCCTTGCTTTCATCGACGATTGGGATCGGCGGGACCGGTTGCCGGCTCCACCTCGGCGCGTTCGATTCTGGAGGGGTCGCCATGAAAAGTGCGCTCCGTGGGACTGGGGCCGCCCGGGCGCAGTCTGCGTCCACGACCCTCAGCGATCCATCCGGTGTCCACCCCACTCCCACCCCGGTTTCGCCCCTGGAAAGCGCCTCGCGCCGGGCGCCGTCTTTCCACCGCACAAAGGCCCTAAGGACGGGCTCGCGATCGCGCGCGTTCACATCTCGTCAATCTTGTCGCGCGTCTGGTCACGCTAAGTTATCTCTC
>NZ_JAURWM010000348.1 GCF_030654915.1 Phenylobacterium sp.
TAACCGCAAGCTCGCCGCGCCCTGACGCCGACGTCTTGAGCCCCACCGCATTTCTCGCCGTCTTCCTGGCGCAGCCAATTCAGCGCATCACTCTCGCCAAAGAGGGGCTGAAGGCGCGAGACGCCCAAGCCATGCTCGCCCGGTTCCCAATCCCGGCAGACGAGATTTGCAAGGCGCTCAACATCTCTCGCGCGACCCTCGCCCGGAAGGCTGCGCAGGACAAACGCTTGTCAGCGCCCGAGAGCGAGCGGCTGCTCGGCCTCGCGAAGCTTGCCGGTCAGATGAAGTTCATGGTCACCGAGTCCGGGCGGGCTGAAGGCTTCGATTCCGAGATCTGGCTGTCTTCATGGCTCATGTCGCCGCTACCGGCGCTTTGCGGCGGACGCCCAGTCGATCTGATCGACACCATGGAAGGCCAAGACTTGGTCTCGACATTCCTGGCGCAGATGCAAAGCGGAGCCTACGCGTGACCGCGAGCGTAGGGCGATCGCCGCCAGGCGACCAGACTTACCCAATACCTTCCCGCCCGGGGCTACGCACTGCGCAACGAATTGCGCTCCTCCGGGCGGACACCATTCCACGCTCTAAGCATCCGCATATCGGCCCCAAGCATGGGAGCGTTAGGTGAAAAAGGACCGCGACCAGGGGCTTCCGCCGGCCGCCCCCTCGCCATTCGCGGCGGCCATGATGCCAGCTGGTCTACCAGACATCGACCGCATCACGGATGCCGTTGGCCTCACCCGGGCGCAGCTAGCCGCAGCCATCGGTTTACCGGCCGATGCGTTTCACGCGATCAACCCTGGAGATGCTGTGGCGACGCAGGCGCGGGTGCTCGAATTGGTGGAGATCATCGGACGGATCGAGAGCTGGGCGGGCGGCGCTCCCTCTGCAATGGCGTGGTACCTGGGACAACCGATCCCGGCGTTCGGCGGGCGTACCGCTGAAGCCATGGTGAAAGCGGGAGATGCGACGGCCGTTTGGCGCTATCTCGACCACATCGCCGTGGGCGGCTTCGCTTAGGATTGCGCGAGGGAAATGAAACAGATCGAACCGATCGAACCGTTTCGTGCACAACATTCAGGTGACTTGAACCATGAAACTCTGGGGACCTAGGCCGGATCGAGACCGCCCGGCTGCTAATGCGAAGATCCCAAAAAGCCGCCCGCGCATAAGGGTTCAAGGGGGCTACCTCGGCCCCTCCGAGGACGGCCCGCGACCTGAGCCGCCTAAAGGCGGTAGCAGCATTCAGCGATCGCCAAATCGATGTAAATCCTGAACAGCGTTTTCGATCTGGATGGCAGGGTGATCGCGAATGGCGCGAACCTGATGACTATTGAGAGCGCATGCTCGCTGCGATTGCCCCGAGATTTATTCCAGCCAGTCGATCTGCCGCTGGACCACTTGCGATCGGGGCGGTCACGCGCTGAGTTATCACCCAATCGCCCATGTCCATCACCGCCACTCGCTCGTAAAGCAAAGCTCCCCGCTGATCGGTCATGAACCGCTCGATGTGTAGTGGCGGCATATCCTTGCCCGGGAGATCAAAGGTTTTGCCCGAATAGGATTTTACCTCGCCCAGTCGAGCCTTGAGCGCCTGCGGAGCCATCGCGACAACGTTTGGGTATCCTCCCACAAGTGATGCGCGGCTTGCGAAATGAGAGAAGATCGCGCCGCCGACAACCGTGCGGCAACTGACGTCGTCACCCCGCGTGGGTTCTGGATCATTGATCGTGACTGAGTTTGCAGACGCGTTCGACGCAAACAAGCACAGCATGCCACTACGCTCGTGGCGGGCAGTCGGCCCCCACTCCCATGCCCCCGGCATAAAGATCTCTCCAGCGTCAGCTTTAGCGATCAACGTCGCTGAAGCAGCTCGCGCGGCCGCCTTGTCCATTTTGGATTGAGCCAGGGCCGGAGACGCGAAGACCAAGAACAAGCTTCCGCTGCTGAGGTTGGTAAGCGGCAATCCGCGCCTAGCAGACGCCAGTCGGGTCTGCTTTGGGCAACAGCAGCAACTTCAGTTTTCGACCCTTCTCGGATGTTTCCTCGCGCGTCAAGAAACCCAGAGCGGGAATTGACCAGAGAGCATCCACTCACCGACGTCATCTCGACGGAAAAGCATGAGGCGACCGCTGCCCGCGAGGGGGCCG
>NZ_JAURWM010000350.1 GCF_030654915.1 Phenylobacterium sp.
ATAAGCCCCACCGGCAGCACCACCGCCGGCTGGGGGCCGAGCGCCATCAAGCCCAGGATGGCGCCGGCCACCAGCACCTTGTCGCCGATGGGATCGAGGATCGCGCCCCAGACCGTAACGGCGTCCAGCTTGCGCGCCAGCCAGCCGTCGAAATAGTCGGTCACCGCGGCGATCACGAAGGCCCAGAAGGCGAACCGCTGCAAGGCGAACTGCGTATCGGGCGTCAGGGTCTCGCTGACATAGGGCACGCCGCCCGCCGCCGCCGCCAGGGCCACGAACATGAGGACCGTCAGGATCAGGCGGCCGGTGGACAGGATGTTGGGCAGGGACTTCATCATGGCAGTCTAACGCACCAGCTCAGCTTCCGTCCCTAGGCCTTGCGGAAGAAGTCGAAGATGCGCTGGGCGAGGGGTTCGCTGACCCCGTCGACCTTCATGATGTCGTCCACCGAAGCGCGGCTCACCCCGCGGGCGGACCCGAAGGCGTGCAGCAGGGCGCGCTTGCGGCCCGGCCCCACCCCTTCGATCTCGTCCAGCGGGTTCTTCTTCATGTCGATGGAGCGCTTGATGCGGTGGGTGCCGATGGCGAACCGGTGAGCCTCGTCGCGCAGGCGCTGCAGGTAGTAGAGAACCGGCGACTTGGGCTCGAGCATGAACTGCGGCTTGCCGGCCACGTGGAACCGCTCCAGCCCGGCGTCGCGGTCAGGCCCCTTGGCCACGCCCACCACCGGGATGTCGTCGACGCCGAGGTCGGCCATCACCTCCATCACCGCCGAGATCTGGCCGGCGCCGCCGTCGATCAGCACCAGGTCGGGGCGTGGGCTGGAGGCCTCGCCGCTCTCCTCTTCCTTGACCATCCGGCCAAAGCGGCGGCGCAGCACCTCCTTCATCATCCCGAAGTCGTCGCCGGGGGTGAGGTCCGTGCCCTTGATGTTGAACTTGCGGTACTTGTTCTTGTTGAAGCCCTCGGGCCCGGCCACGATCATGCCGCCCACCGCGTTGGTGCCCATGATGTGGCTGTTGTCATAGACCTCGATCCGCTCGGGCGGCCCGTCCAGTCCGAAGGCCTCGGCCACGCCGGCCAGCAGCTTACCCTGGGCCGAGCTTTCGCTCATCTTCCGCCCCAGGGCCTCGCGGGCGTTGGTCAGGGCGTGGTCCACCAGCCCCTTCTTCTCGCCCTTCTGCGGCCGGGTGATCTCCACCTTGCGGCCGGCCTTCAGGGTGAAGGCCTCGTTCAGAAGTTCGCGCTCGGCCGGCTCCACATTGGTCAGGATCAGGCGGGGGATCGGTTTGTCGTCATAGAACTGGCCGAGGAAGGCGCTCATCACGTCCGTGTCCTCGTCGGACTTGTCGACGCGGGGGAAGTAGGCGCGGTTGCCCCAGTTCTGGCCGGCCCGGAAGAAGAACACCTGCACGCAGGCCTGCCCGCCCTCGGCGAACAGGGCGAAGACGTCAGCCTCGTCCAGGGTCTCGGGATTGATCTGCTGTTCCTGGGCGACCGAGGCCAGCGCCCGGATGCGGTCGCGCAGGCGCGCGGCCCGCTCGAACTCCATGTCGTCGGAGGCCGCCTGCATCTCGCCCGACATCCTGGAGATCACCGCCCGGCTCTTGCCGCGCAGGAAGTCCTCGGCCTGCTCCACCAGGGCGCCGTAGTCCTCCAGGCTGACGAGCCCGGTGCAGGGCGCGGCGCAGCGCTTGATCTGGTGCAGCATGCAGGGCCGGGTGCGGCTCTCATAGACGCTGTCGGAGCACGACCGCAGCAGGAAGGCCTTCTGCAGGGTGTTCAGGGTGCGGTTCACCGCCCAGGCGCTGGCGAAGGGGCCGAAATAGTCGCCCTTGATGGTGTGGGCGCCGCGATGCTTGCGCAGCTGGGCGGCCGGGTGTTCGCGCCGGATGACGATCTCGGGGAAGCTCTTGTCGTCCCGCAGCAGCACGTTGAAGCGCGGCTTCAGCTGCTTGATCAGGTTGATTTCGAGGAACAGGGCGTCGGTCTCGGTGCGGACCGTGACGAACTCCATGGACCGGGTCAGGTCCACCATCAGGGCGATGCGCTGGGTGTGGAACCGGCCCTGCGCATACTGCAAGACGCGCTTCTTCAGGCTGCGCGCCTTGCCGACATAGAGGACCTCGCCGTCCTCGCCCATCATCCGATAGACGCCGGGCGCATCGGGCAGGCGGCGGACTTCGTCCTTGATCAAGGCCGCGCCCTGCAAGGGCGCCTGGAGTGTCGCGTCGGTCGGCATGTCGCCAATATAGGCGAGTCCGCGACTAAGCGTAGGCGATGGCTCGCGGTTTAGCTGATGAGGCGGGACGGACGCCTACAGCTTCACCCCACCCCCGTTCGTCATGGCCGACCGCTTGTGTCGGCCATTCATAAACTCGGCGGTCAGGGATTGGTCTGAGAGTCCGACGCGTATGGATCGCCGGGACAAGAGCCCGGCGATGACGATCTTCGGGAAATGGTGGCGCAGGCTGAGGAGGGAGCCCTCTACAGCTTCACCCCGCCGGCCATGATCTTCGCGAAGCCGGGCTTGGTGAGCCTCACATAGCTTTTGGCGCCTTCCTTGTAGAACACCGCGCCCTTGATGATCGCCGGGTCGAAGCCGTCGGCGACCAGGTCGATCTTGCGGTACTTGAAGGTGCCGGTGGTCTCGATCGCCGGCAGGATGCGCACGAAGACCGGTTGGGCATATGCCGGCATGTCACGCGCAACCGCCTCGCCGAACGCCTTGATGTCGAATGTATCATCGACGACGATCCCGGCCATGCCGGCACGGCCATCGGCGCCCTCGACCGCCACGCCATAGACATTGGCTTCGACGACGCCCGGGATAGCCTGGAGTTGCTCAGCCACCTGGCCGGTGGAGACGTTCTCACCCTTCCAGCGGAAGGTGTCGCCAATCCGATCGACAAAATAGAAGTAACCGTCGGCGTCGGTGCGCATCAGATCGCCCGACCGGAACCAGGCGTCGCCCTTTTCGAACACGTCGCGCAGGATCTTCTTGTCCGACGCGGCCTTGTCCACATAGCCGGTGTACTCGCTGCGCGCGTCGTGGCCGATCTTGCCGATGCACTCGCCGATCTGGCCGGGACCACACTCTATGCACAGGCCGTTCAGGCCGCGGATCGGCTCTTCCTTTTCGACGTCGAACTGCACCAGCCGATAGTTCACCTTCTCGCGCAGCCACTTGGGCGAGCGGCCGATCGCGCCCTCCCGGCCGTCGAAGTTGAACATCGAGATGTTTCCCTCGGTCGATCCGTAGAACTCCAGGATCTCGGGGATGCGGAAGCGGCGCTTCATCTCGCCCCAGACATCGGCCCGCAGGCCGTTGCCGAACGCCAGGCGGACCTTGTGGCGGCCCTCATCCTCGCTTGGCTCGTGATTGACGAGGTAGCGGCAAAGCTCGCCGATATAGACGAACATCGTGCAGTTCTCGGCGACGATGTCTTCCCAGAAGTGACTGGCGGAAAACTTCTTCTTCACCACCACCGAGCCGCCGTTCAGCAGGGCCGCGCCGAGCGCGCAGAGCCCTCCGGTGGCGTGGTAGAGCGGCAATGCGACATAGATCCGGTCGTTCTCATTGGCTCCCGTCGCCCCGGCGAAGCCGCGCATGTAGAGCTGGGCCCGCACATGGGTGATGCGTGCGGCCTTCGGCAGGCCCGTGGTGCCGCTGGTGAAGATCAGCAGGGCGATGTCCTTGGCCGTCATGCCGTCGCGGACCGCCTTGTCCGGCGGAAGCTGGCTACAGCTCTTCAGCGCCTGGGTCAGGTCGCGCTGGTCGCCGTGCGCCTGGCCGCCAAGCACCCACTGCTTCATCGGCTGCTCCAGCAGCCCTTTGGCCTGCTCGAACAGCGGCGAGGTGTCGCCATCGACGATGACATGGGCGGCGCCCGAGATGTTCAGGCAATGAGCCAGAGGCTGGCCGCTGAGCTGGTTGTTGATGAGGGCCGTGACCACCCCGATCTTCGACAGGCCATACCAGACCGGAAAATACTCCAGCCGGTTGGGCATGAACAACGCCACAGTCTGGCCGCGGCGCAGACCGATTCCCTTGGCCCAATGGGCGAAGCGGTTGGCCATGGCGTCCATCTCGCCATAGGTCAGCGTCTTGTACTCGAAGGTCAGCGCCGGGCGGTCGCGCCATTCTTCGACCGCGTCCTGGATATCGTCGCACACCAGATGATCAGACGTGGGCGCGATCGACTTCACGCGCTTAAGGGTGCGATTGAGCCCCCGTATAAAACGCCAATCACGCTCTAGCTGGGCCCTGATACGCATACAATCCTCCGACGCAGGGCCACCTTGGCGGTGGCCGCCCGGACGGGTCAAGCTGAGCCATGAGCGCGGCGGGTCACACCCGCGTCAGGCGAGCGTGACCGTGGCGCCGGGGACTCAGTGCGGGCCGGGAAACGCTGGATTAGGATGAGGTCATGCTGCCACGCGCGATTCTGTTCGACCTCGACGAGACCATCATCTCCTTCGGCTCACGCCGCCTGATTCTGCAGGCCGTGGTCGAGGAATTTACGGAGATTTTCGGGCCGGTTACACCGGAGGAAGCCGGCGAGGCGCTGGAGGCGGGGTTCCGCGCCTTCTGGGCCGACGAGGTCCGCGCCACCTACTGGCGCCAGAACCTGATGGAGGGGCGCAAGCTGGCCGTGGCGGCCACTTTCGAGAGCCTGGTTGCTCGCGCCCCGGGCCTGACGCCCGACTTCGCCGCGACGTTTGGCGAGCGCTTCCACAACCACCGGGAGGATCAAGGCCAGTTGTTCCCCAGGGCGCTGGAAACCGTCGAGGAACTCAAGCGGCGGGGGGTGAAGCTGGCGCTGGTGACCAACGGCGCGGCGGCGCCGCAGCGCGCCAAGGTCGAGCGGTTTGATCTCGCCCGCCTCTTTGAGCACGTGCAGATCGAGGGCGAAGCCGGGTTCGGCAAGCCCGAGGAACAGGCCTATCTGCACGCCATGCAGGCTTTGGGCGTCGAGCCGCACGAGACCTGGATGGTCGGCGACAATCTGGAGTGGGAGGTCGTCGCGCCGCAGCGGCTGGGGATCTACGCGGTCTGGCACGACCATCTGGGAGAGGGCCTGCCGCCGGGCAGTCCGATCAAGCCCGACCGGATCGTCCGCTCCATCGTCGAACTGCTGGACTGAGATGCCGGATTTGGGCGACTTCACGGCGGAAAAATGAATATCGAGACGATATTGCGGAGATAATTTTTATCCCCCCTCAGAAAAACGAAGAGATTGGCGAATTATTTGATATCAAAATTCGCCTCCCCTAGAGGGGAATGCCCTCCTAACCACGACTTGACCACAAAATATCGGAACATGTGAAAGACAGCCTCGTTCTTATACCGACCAATAACCTGGGAGGTATAATATGAGTACCGAATACAGCCCGTTTGCTAAGCCTACATTTAGCGCCGCCGACTTCCAGCGCGACGCCCCTGCCATCAACACCCTTGATGAGCGGCTTCTCAATACGGAGTCGCGTAGTTCCGCCGTGCAAGATCCCAGAGAACCCACCCCTATGCAGGATGGGCCGGGGTTCGCCGGGACCACAATCTATGCGGGCTCGGCCAAGGCGAAGAGCGCCGGCCGTTCGATCCCTCCGGCGCTGATGGTCGGCGTGCCCGCGGTCGTGCTGGCGGCCGGCGTCGCATACTTCGCGATGCAGCCCCGCCAGACGATCTTCGCCGATCCGGTCCCCGCGACCGCCGTCGTCGAACCGCTCACAGCCACGCCAGCGCCTACCGAGCTGGCCTCCCTGGAAGCCTCGCCGCCCGCTGTGACGCAGGCGGCCGCGACCCCCGCCGCTAAACCGGCGCCTGCCGCCCGCACCGAAGCGCCGGCACGTGTTGCGCGCGCTCGCGTCGCGCCCACGGCTGACGACGCGACCAGTTTCGCCGCCGACGCCAGCGTCACGTCGCCAGCTGCGCCAATTCCATACTCGGCCCTGGGACAGACCTCTGCGCCGGCCCCTGCCGCGATCATGGTACCGCCGATGATACGCTCTCCGGCGCCTGCCGAAACGACGCCTGCGCCCACCGTGACGCCTAAGCCCAGCGTTCAGGATCCAGCCACGCCGGCGCTCGAAGCCCCGGAGCCCGCGACGCCCTAAAGGCCGGCGCATTCAGTGAGATAGGCGGCTGCGGCGACGCGGCCGCCTATTTCATTCCTAGCTCAACCACACCGTCCCTTAACCACCTTGACCCAGTATCAGCCCGTAACCCACCAGTCGGGACCGAGGGCATGCGGCGGGAGTCTGAGTTTCGATTACTCGCGCCGCTGATCGGGCTCGCCCTGGGCGCGATGGCTGTGTTCGTCGCAAGCCTGCTGATCTGGGCCAACCAGGTCGATCGCGACGTGCGCAAACAGGAAGAAGAGCTCGTTCGCCGTGGACTGCTCGCCAGCATCTACGAGATCGAGCGTTCGATCCTGCCCGAGACGAACTGGGACGAAGCGGTCGCCAATCTCGACAACCATTTCGATCCGGCCTGGGCCAACGCCAACCTCAACGACTACTTCGCTCAGAACATCGATTTCGAGCAGTTGTTCGTGCTCGACGGCGACAATCGGGCGATTTATGGCCGCTTTCACAAGGATGCCGCCCCGGCGGCGGACTATCGCCACTTCAGCGGCGCCGCCCCGCTGATCGCCGCCGTGCGTCACGCCGAGGCCGAGCGCGGACCCATCGCCCAGCATAAGGCTGGCGCTCTGAGGACCCTGAAGTCGCGCGCGATCCAGGCCAGCGACTTCGTCATGCACGACGGCAAGGTCTATCTGGTCTCGGCCACCCTGGTGCAGCCGGACTTCGCGACAGTCACGCCCAAGGGCGATTTCGCGCCGATTGTCGTCATGGCCCTGCGAATGAACGCCGCCGCCCTCTCGCGTGTGAAGGACCGGTTCCAACTGGACGACGTGAAGGCCGATGTTGGCCTCGCCCATCTGGGCGACGGCCGGGCCCACGTCGCGCTGCCGGTCAGCGGCGGCGACCAGCCGCTGGTGCTGAGCTGGTCGCCCAAGACGCCTGGCGCGGATCTCGCGCGCGCCGCGGCCCTTCCCGTCGCTCTGGTGCTGCTGGTCTTCGGCCTCGTCGGCTTCGTGATGATCACCCGGATCCGCCGCGCGGCGGCGCAGCTCCTGGTCAACCACCGCACCCAGGCCGAATTCCTGGCCAATATGAGCCATGAGATCCGAACTCCGCTGAACGGGGTCAACGCCATCGCCGCGGCTCTCGGCCGCACATCGCTGTCGCCGGCCCAGGCCGAGATGGTCGGCATCATCCAGGGCTCGGGCGAGACCCTGACGCGCGTGCTGTCGGACGTGCTGGACGTCTCTTGCATGGACACCCGCGCGGTCAAGGTCGAGCGCCAGCCATTCCACCTAGGCGACACCGTCCGCTCCGTCGCCGCCCTGGCCGGGGCGCGGGCGCGGGAAAAGGCGCTGGACCTGATCATCGACATCGATCCGATGGCCGAGGCAGCCGTCACCGGCGACGCGGTGAGGGTCAAACAGATCCTGACCAACCTCATCTCCAATGCGCTCAAGTTCACCAGCGAAGGTTATGTGGCCATCGCCATCCGCGCCGAGGGTCAGGACCGTTGGCGGATCGACGTCCAGGACACCGGTATCGGCTTCGATCCGGCCGAGAAGGACCGCCTGTTCGGCCGGTTCCAGCAGGGCGACGGCTCGGCCACCCGTTCTTATGGCGGCATGGGTCTTGGCCTGACCATCTGCAAGCAGCTGGTAGAGTTGATGGGGGGCGAGATCGACGCCAATGGCGCGCCAGGCGAGGGCGCGACCTTCAGCGTCCGCCTGCCCCTGCCGATGTCCACCGCCACGCCGCAGGCGCGGACGGACACGGATGCCAACAGCGGCCCAGGCCGGCCGTTGCGTGTCCTGCTGGCCGACGACCACCCCACCAATCGCAAGGTCGTGCAGGTTCTGTTCGCCGAGTTCGACGTCGATCTGGTCTGTACCGAGAATGGGCGGGAAGCTTGCGAAGCCTTCGCGACGCGGCGCTTCGACCTCGTGCTGATGGACATGCAGATGCCGGTCATGGATGGCCTGGAGGCCGTGCGTGTCATCCGCGAACGCGAGCGGCAGCGGGGCTTCACTCGCACACCGATCGTCATGCTGACGGCCAACGCCCTGCCCGAACACCGCGACGCGAGCCTCGCCGCTGGAGCCGACCTGCACATGGCCAAGCCCATCGAGGCGCCAAAACTGTTCGGGGTTCTACAAAGCGTCGCTGAACGCCAGGCCGTCGCCGCGGCGGCCTGAAGGCGACGGCATGTCACATTTCAGCGTCATCTGATTGCGAATAGGTCCTGCCCGCACGCCGCAATCCGTTGGAATTTCTCATGCTGAAGCTACTGTTTTCGAGCTGGGGCGCCGAGTGGGGCACCGCTGGCTTGGTGTTCTTCGTCAGCGCGGCCGTGGGCCGTTTCGCCGCCGAGGGCATGAACACCCTTCAATGGTGCGGGGCGATCACCGCGATCCTGGCCGCCATCACCGCCGCCGTCGCGGTGCGGGTCTGGAAGGACGAACCGAGCCAGGCCAAGGTTCGCGTCGACCGCGACTAGGGCTAGTCGGCGTGGACGTCGAGGCCCATGGCGGTCAGCAGCCGATACTGCTGCTCGGACGACACCTTCATCCCGTCCAGCGTGGCCAGTTCGGCCAGGTTGAGGCCGCTGACCTCAGCGCCGCGTAGATCCGCGCGGGCCAGTTTCACGCCCACGGTCAACGCCTGGAAGAAATCGCACTCGCGCAGGTCGGCGCCTTCGAGATCGGCGTCCACCAGCACCGCCTCGCGGAAGCTGGACCGGTTGAGATCGCAGTCGGGCAGCCGGATCTGCGTCAGGTCGGCGAGCTCCAGATTGCAGCCTTTCAGCACGCCCGAGTGCTTCACCACGTTGCGACCGAAGGTGCGGCCAAAATCGGCGCGCATGAAGGCCGAGCCACGCAGATTGCACGCCTCCATCTCAAGCCCGTACATGCTGGAGCGTTCGAACCGCGCGAACGACAAGTCGCAGCGCGCAAAGCACGCCGCCTCCAGGCGGCAGAAGGCGAACTGAGCCCCGACATGACCCGCGTCGTCAGCGAACACGCAGTCCGCGAACTCGGCCTCGCGCAGGTCGGCATGGGCGAAGCGGCAACGGATGAACCGACAGCCCTTGAAGCGTCCGCCCTGTAGGACAACGCCTGAGAACTGGGCGTCCTTGATGGTGCAGTCCGTCAGTTCGAGGTCGAGCAGATCGAGATCCGTCCAATCGACATCGGAAAGATCGACACTCTTGAGATGCGAGCCAGCCTTGATTTCGATCGACATGCCACTCTCCGCTCATCCTGGCGAAGGCCGGGACCCAAGCAGAATATCAATCGCGCTTACGTCGCAATCGGTCGCAATGCGGACAGGCCGCTTGGACCCCGTCTTTCGCCTGGATGAGCGGCGTAGGGAAGTCCCGAGCGCGCCCATAGCACCCGGGACGCGGCCCTACGCCTTCGGAGCCGCCGGAACGTAGATTTCGCCGCCCTCGGCGCGGAACTTCTCGCTCATTTCCGCCATGCCCGCGGTCGCCACGTCGTTCTGCTTGGCGGCGCTTTCGCGGATTTCCTGACTGATCTTCATCGAGCAGAATTTCGGGCCGCACATCGAGCAGAAGTGGGCGGTCTTGAACGCCTCCTTCGGCAAGCTTTCGTCGTGGTACTCACGCGCGGTTTCCGGATCGAGACCCAGGTTGAACTGATCCTCCCAGCGGAACTCAAACCGGGCGCGGCTGAGCGCGTCGTCCCAGGCCCGCGCGGTCGGATGGCCCTTGGCGAGGTCAGCGGCATGGGCGGCGATCTTATAGGTGATGACCCCCTGCTTCACGTCCTCGCGGTCGGGCAGGCCCAGGTGCTCCTTCGGCGTCACGTAGCAAAGCATGGCGGTGCCGTACCAACCGATCATCGCCGCGCCGATGGCGCTGGTGATGTGGTCGTAGCCGGGCGCGATGTCGGTGGTTAGCGGGCCCAAGGTGTAGAAGGGGGCCTCGCCGCAGACGGCCAATTGCTTGTCCATGTTGGCCTTGATCTTGTGCATCGGCACGTGGCCGGGCCCTTCGATCATCACCTGAACGCCATGCTTCCAGGCGATGGGCGTCAGCTCGCCCAGGGTTTCGAGTTCGGCGAACTGGGCCGCGTCATTGGCGTCGGCGATCGAGCCGGGGCGCAAGCCATCGCCCAGGCTGAACGACACATCGTAGGCCCGCATGATTTCGCAGATGTCTTCGAAGTGCTCGTAGAGGAAGTTCTCCTTGTGGTGCGACAGGCACCACTTGGCCATGATCGAGCCGCCCCGCGACACGATCCCGGTCACGCGCTTGGCGGTCAACGGCACATAGGCCAGACGCACGCCGGCATGGATGGTGAAGTAGTCGACGCCCTGCTCGGCCTGCTCGATCAGGGTGTCGCGGAACACTTCCCAGTTCAGGTCCTCGGCAACGCCGTTGACCTTTTCCAGGGCCTGGTAGATCGGCACCGTGCCGATCGGCACCGGGCTGTTGCGAATGATCCAATCGCGGATGTTGTGGATGTTGCGGCCGGTGGACAGGTCCATGACCGTGTCGGCGCCCCAGCGGGTCGACCAGACCATCTTGTCGACCTCGTCGGCGACGGTCGACAGTACCGCCGAGTTGCCGATGTTGGCGTTGATCTTAACCAGGAAGTTCCGGCCGATCGCCATCGGCTCCAGTTCGGTGTGGTTGATGTTGGCCGGGATGATCGCCCGGCCGCGAGCCACTTCGTCGCGCACGAACTCCGGGGTCACGAAGTCCGGGATCGAGGCCCCGAAGTCCTCGCCGTCACGGATCGCGCCGTCGTTCTCCTGGCGGCGCAGGTTCTCGCGGATGGCGACATATTCCATCTCCGGCGTGATGATCCCGCGACGAGCATATTCCAGCTGGGTCACCGCCCCGCCAGCCTTGGCGCGGTAGACGCGCCGTGGGGCGCTGAACTGCGGGGCCAGGTGCTCACCCTTGGCGAAGCCGTTATCCTCGGGCTTCACCTCGCGGGGGTTCTCGACGATCTCGACGTCGCCGCGCGACACCACCCACGGCTCGCGGGTACGGGCCAGGCCCTGGTCGATGTCGATCTTCACATTGGGGTCGGTATAGGGGCCGGACGGATCATAGATCGTCACTGGCGGCTCATTGGCCGAGGGGTGCACCGCCACTTCGCGGAACGGCACACGGATATCGGGCCACAGTACGCCGGGCTGGTAGACCTTGCGCGAACCTGGACGTTCGCCGGTGGGAATGGCGTCTTTGATGGGCGTCTGGATGTTCACCGGCGCGGCTCCTCTAGGCCAAAAGGCTATGCCGGCGAACGGGAATCCGGGCGCAAGACCGCACCCGAAACGCCTTCCCTTCGCCGGCATGACCCGGATCAGGTTCTACGGGTCGCGGGCTCGCCCGCCTCTCAGCCGCCTATGCGCGGCCCCCCGAGGACAAGCCCGACTCTTAAGCGCGAATGAGACCGATGGAAAGCACGCCATCCGGCATTAAAATGCGCGCATAGTCCGGCGCCTAAGGAGAACCGCCATGAAGCGCTTGCTCGTTGTCACCTCGACCGTCGCTCTGGTCGCCGCGGCCTTCCCTGCCCTGGCCGCCGACCAAGCCAAACCCGAGACTGGCTCGCAGTGTTTCCGAATGAGCCAGATCCGGAACCACACCAAGGCCGACAGCCAAACGCTCTATTTCAGCGTAGGCGCGCGCGACGTCTATCGCCTGGACATGTCCGGCGCCTGCCTGGCGGGCACAAGCTCCAGCGATCCACTGATCATGGAAACGGTCGGCGGAACGGACCTGATCTGTCGGCCGATCGATCTCAATCTTAAGGTCAAGACAGGGAATGTCGGAGTGTCGCCTTGCATCATCAAGGAGATCACCAAACTGACCCCCGATCAGGTCGCCGCTCTGCCCCCGAAGGTGAAGCCCTAGACGACAGGCCAGGGCTCGCGGCGGGCCTTGGGCGCATGGTAGTCAAGCGGCCATGGACTCCTAATATCGCAACTGAAAGGCCCCTGGCGTGACACTGATCCTCGGCGTTCTCGGCGGCATGGGTCCCGCGGCCACGATCGACTTCCTGGCTAAGCTCCAGGCCTTGACCCCGGCCGATCGGGAGCAGGACCACATCCGCACCATTGTCGACATCAACCCGCAGGTGCCCGACTTCAGCGACCCGCTGGTCAAGCCAGGTCCGGTGCTGGCTGAGATGGCCGGCGCGCTGCAAGGTGCTGGGGCGCAGGTCCTGGCCATCGCCTGCAACACCGCCCACACCTATGCCGACCTGATCAGCCGATCCTCGGGCCTGCCGCTGATCGACATGATCACCACCGCCTCGGTCGCCGCCCGCGAGACCGGAGCCCGGCGCGCGGGCGTACTGGGCTCCCGCCCGGCGCTTAAGCTCTATCGGGAATATCTGGCCGCTCAGGGCATGGGCATGGTGACCCTCGAGCCGGATCGCCAGGCGATCTTCATGGACCTGATCGACAAAATCAAACGCGGCGACAAGAGCCGCGAGGTTCGAGCCGGTGTGGCCGCCTTGACCGCCGACCTGGCCGCGGGCGGCGCGGAGACGGTCATCGCCGGCTGCACCGAGGTCCCGCTGGTGTTCGAAGCCGGCGCCACCCGCCTGCCGTTCATCGACGCCAGCGAGACCCTCGCCCGTCGCTGCGTGGCCGTTTGCCTCGGGCTGGCGCCGCTTCCGGTCTAGGCCGCTACAGCCGCCGCGCCTTGAAGGTGTCGCAGGCGCCGGGATTGCCGCTCTCCAGGCCGATGCGGAACCAGCGCATGCGCTGTTCACTTGTGCCATGGGTGAAGGCGTCGGGCATCACTCGGCCCTGGGATTGCTTCTGGATGGCGTCGTCGCCTACCGCCGCGGCGGCCCGCATGCCGTCCTCGATATCGGCGGGATCGAGCGAAACCTCGCCGGCCGACACCTTCGGCGCATGCGCGACCCAAACGCCGGCGTAGCAGTCGGCCTGAAGTTCCAGACGCACCGCTGAGCTGTCTGCCCCGCGCGCGCCACGCTCGACCTGCGCGGTCTGGCCGGTCAGGTGCTGGACGTGGTGGCCGATCTCATGGGCGATGACATAGGCCCGCGCGGCCTCTCCCTTGGCGCCGAACTTGGTCTCCAGTTCCCGCCAGAAGGCGAGGTCGAGATAGACCTTCTGATCGGCTGGGCAATAGAACGGCCCCATCGCCGATTGACCCATGCCGCAACCGGTGCCGGTCGCCTGGTCGTAGATCACGATAGAGGCTGGCCGTTGATAGCGCTGACCGGCCTGGGCGAAGATCGGTGTCCAGACGTCGGTCGTCGACTGTTCGATGACGTCGACGAACTGACCGCCTTCATCGGCCGTCGTGCCGCGCACGCCGGCCTGTTGCTCAGTCTGTTGCGCGCCGCCTTCGACAACCGACATGGTGGTAGAAGGATCGATGCCAAAGACAAAGTAGCCGACGAGGGCGAGGATCACGCCCACCATGCCGACCCCGCCAACGCCAGCTGCGCTGACGCCGCGTCGATCCTCGATATTGCCGCCCCTGCGGCCGCCCTGCCAACGCATGACTTGATCCTCCCGAAACGCCTCGCGCTAGGCGCACGGGCGAGGTGCAGGATGAGGCCGATCAGCCCAACTGTCAGCGTCTGTTTTGCGAAGCCTCGCGCACGCGGGCGTTGGAGCCGGCCAGCATGTCGTCAGGCATTGAGGCGAATCCGGCCATGCCGACCTGATCCGCGGCTGGCGCCGCCTTGGGTGGCAGGGTCAGACTCGGCCGAGTCCGCATGATGTCCACCTCCCTGATCCGCTGCTCGGTCTGCACCTTGGCGTCGAGGGCGTTAAACTGATTTTCGAGCGCAATCGACCGCTGCTGCTGCATCTGTTGTTGGGCCGTCAGGTCCAAATCACGCATCGCCGCCCGATGATCGACCTGAGCAAGAGCCGAGGGGGCGGAAACCGCGAGCACAGCCAGGGATATGATGAGCCGGTTCATGGTGATGAAACGCGAAACTGGGGCCAAGGCTCCCTAGCGAGTGGAAACCGAAAAGCGGGTGAGCTCCTCACGCGGCGCCGTCCATTCAGGGGCGATCTCGACAGCCTTTCGATAGTCGAAATAGGCCGACTTGGGGTCGTCCATCCCTTCATAGGCAAGGGCTCGGTTGTAGTAAGCCTTGGCGGGTTCGGTGACCCCGAGTTCGAGGGCCCGGTTGATGTCCGGCAAGCTGTCGGCGTAACGCTTTTGGCCGATGGAGGCCGCGCCCCTATTTACATAGGCCTCGCCCATATCGGGCTGAATCCGGACGGCCTGGTCGAAATCGCGGGCGGCGTCGGAATAGGATGTTCGCCGCAGCTTCAAGACACCCCGATTGACGTAGGTCCCGGCCCGGTCTCGCGGGCTCATGAACTCGGTGTCCAAGGCCAGGGTGCAGACCTCCTGGAACTTGACGTCGTCTTCCCCGCTCATAGCTGCTTTCGAACAGGCCTGGGCGAGGCCGCCGCCGATCACAGTCACCGCGCCGTGGGCGGAGCCAGCAGCTATCCAACTCAGAACCGCGACACTCATAGCCACAAGCAGCTTGGGCATGGCTGAATCTCCGGCGCCGTAGGTCGGAGTGAAGGGTCCGGCGCAGGTCCGACCTTCGACTCCAGAGTCCTCCTGTAGCGCCGATCCGTCAACGTAGATTTTCTACGCAAATATCGTTCAAGATACTGTTTTCGAGAGGTTATTTTGGAATCACGCGAGCCATCTCGCGGGCGAGATCAGCCATGCTGAAGGGCTTGTGCATCACCGGCCCCGCCCAGGTCTCCGCCAGTTCCTCGAGATCGGCGTAGCCGGTCATGATCACCACCGGGAAATCGGCCCGCTCCCAGCGAAGGCCGGCGGCGGTCTCCCCGCCGCTGAGGCCTGGCATAGCGAAGTCCACCAGGGCCGCCTGAAGGTCCGGATCCTCGCGCATCCGCTCAAGCGCCTGCTCGCCGCTCTCGGCCACGGTGACCCGACACCCAAGATCCCTCAACATCTGGACGGTGACAGCGCGGACGCCGGCATCGTCATCGACCAGCAGCACCTTCAACCCCCTCAAGGCCGTGTCGCCCGGCGCGTCCTCGGCGCTTCGAGCGACGACGTCGAACACCTCGGCGCGCGGCAGATAGACCCTGACCGTGGTGCCCCGGCTGGGCGCGGTGTCGATCTCCACCCCGCCGCCCAGTTGCTTGGCCAGCCCCAGGACCTGCGGCAGACCGAGGCCCGATCCCTTGCCTACCGGCTTTGTCGTGAAGAACGGCTCGAAGACCCGCGCCGCGACCGCCGGGGTCATGCCTTCGCCGGTGTCGGCCACCGCGATCATCACATAGTCGCCGGCCGCCGGCCCTTCGGCCCGTCGCCCGCCCGCCGCCACGGTGACATTGCCGGCCGATATGCTCACGACCCCGCCCGAGGCCATGGCGTCCCGCGCGTTCAGCGCGAGATTGACCACCATCAACTCGACCTGGGTGGCATCGCCGAAGGCTGGCCACAGGTCGGGCGCCACACTGACCTCCAGCCGATGGGCGCCGCCGATCGTGGGCTTGAGCAGCGCGGCCGCCGCCTCGACCGCCTCGCCGATGTCCATGGCCCTCACCTCCAGCCGCTGCCGGCGGGAAAAAGCCAGGAGTTGGCCAGTGAGCTTGGCGCCGCGCTCGCCGGCGGCCCGCGCCTGATCGACGTAGCGCATATGCTTGGGATCGGTCAGCCTGCGCGAAAGCAGGTCGAGATTTCCGAGCACCGCCATCAGCAGGTTGTTGAAGTCGTGCGCCACACCGCCGGTCAGCCGGCCGATCGCCTCCATCTTCTGAGCCTGGGCCAAGCTCTCCATCGCCTCGGCCAGTTCGCGGGTCCGGTCGGTCACGCGAGCCTCGAGCGACGCATTGAGGTTGAGCAATTCGGCCCGTTGGTCAGCGACCTTGTTGCCTGCCTCGTTCAGCGCCGCGGCCAGGGCGTCGATCTCCTTGGTGCCGGTCGGGAACGGCGTTGGCGGACGGCTCTCAGTCCAGGCCAAGGCTGTGTCGGCCAAGCGCTCGACGGGCTTGGCCACGCTGCTGGCCGCGTAGATCGCCAGCAAGGCGCCGAACCCAAGGAAGCCCAGCCCCAGCGCCATTCCCAAAAACAGTGACTGGCGCGCCCGGCCTCCGATTTCCGAGAGCGGCACGGCGACGACAAAGGACCAGCTGTAGTCAGGCGACGTGCTCCAAGCCGTGACGCTGGAGACGCCGTCAAGCGTCCGGGTGCTGGCCACGCCCGAGGGACCGCTCCGAAGGTGACCGAGCATGAGCGGAGAGGCGGATTTCCCGACCATCTCGGCGGCGTTTCGATTGCGCGCCACGATCACACCCCGGGCATCGGTGATCGATCCGGTCCAGGTCTGTGGAAAGTGCTGATCGATCCAGACCTGGCCGAAGGACTCCGCGGTCGCGCCCGCCGCCAGCAACAGCGAGGGCGCGTTCGGGCGATCCACCGGAACGTTGAACGAGATCATCGCTTCCTTGGCCACGGCGCCGTGAAACAGGTTCGAGACCTGCATCCGCCCGCCATCGGTATTCGTCCAGCTGAGACCAGGGGCGCGGCCGGCCCCCTTGGGCAGCGGCGTGCCCGGCGGCAAGCGCGTGTTCACCTTCTGCAGCCCGTCTGGACCGAACGCGACGATCCAGGTGTCGGTCCCGCGAGTGGCTTGGCGGGCCTGGGCGTCGAACGCGGGCCAGTCCTCGCTGCGCAGATAGGGCGAGGAGGCGAGAACCTCGAGCAGCACTTCCTTCTGTCCGATCTCACGATCGACCACCAGCGACAGCGCGCGAGCGGTTTCGGTCATCTGGCGTTCGACGAAATCGCGCTGCTGGCGATAGACCGTCCACATCAGCAGACCGCCGGCTATGACCGCCGGAATGAGCACGGCCAGCACCAGCACCACCAGCCGGGCGCGAAGCCCCGGCGCGTGTTGGGTGGAGGAGGACGCAGTGTCGTTCAAGCTATCGCCTAGCCCCGGCCGAGGTGCATCGCCACCCTAGGGCGCAACGGCGTCACAGCGAAACCGGAGATGTGCCGCAAGGCGATCACAGTATCCGTCAACTGCTCAGCACCCAGCGCTCAACCCGTCTTCCCGATCCGGAAGCGGCGCGTCTCGCGCAGCAGGATGTAGACACCACTGGCCGCCACCACCAGCGCCCCGGCCAGAGTCGCGGTGCGCGGAATCTCGTCCCAAAACACATAGCCCAGGATGCAGGCCCAGATGAGCTGGGTGTAGTCGAAGGGCGCCACCACGGCCACGGGCGCGCGGCGCAAGGCTTCGGTCAACAAGAGTTGGCCGGTTCCACCGATGAGGCCGGTGCAGACCAGCATCATCAGCGTGGTCAGATCCGGAATGACCCAACCGCCGAACGGCAGGCTCGCCAAGCCCAGCAGCATCCCCGCCAGGGTGAAATAGAAGACGATGGTCGGGCCAGGTTCCGTGCGGCCGATCTCACGGATGGCGATCATCGCGCCCGCCGCGCCAACCGCTCCGGCGAGGCCGAAGATCGTGCCCACCGTCGCCATGTGTGCGGGGTCGGGCCGGATCATGATCAGCACGCCGATAAAGCCGACGATCACCGCCCCCCAGCGATGGATGCCCACCCGCTCCTTCAGGATCGGCGCCGACAACGCGGTCATGAACAGCGGCGCGGCGAAGGACAGGGCCGTCGACTCGGTCAGCGGCAGCATCGAAACCGCCGTGAAGCCGCAGACCATGCCGACCAACCCAACCGTCGCGCGCGTCGCATGACCGCCCGGGCGGCTGGTCTTCAGGACCGAAAAGCTGCTGGTCCGCGAGATGTAGAGAAGCACCGGCACGAAGGCGAAGGCGTTGCGGAAGAAGATGATCTCCAGCACCGGCGCGCCGCGCTCGGCGCACGCCTTCACCAGGGCGGCAAGCCCGGCCATGCAGGCCATCGCCGCCACCCGCAGGATGATCCCCAAGCCGTTGCGCTGCAGAACGGCGTGGGCTGGGGCTTGCGCAGGCAATGGTCTCTCCTCTCAACCCCGCTTAGAGGCGCGCGGTCTCCCACGCCATAGGCGCCACGGGGTCTTGCGAGAAAGACTGGCCTGACGTGACGTAATCGCCGCAACCTCCCTCATCTGCTCACTAAGGGAATCGGCGATGACGATCGGACTGATGATGGCGGCCTGGACCCTGGTCCTGGCGTTTGCGCAGATCTTGCTTTTCGATATCGCACGAAC
Organism: Phenylobacterium sp.; assembly: GCF_030654915.1. Taxonomy (GTDB): domain Bacteria; phylum Pseudomonadota; class Alphaproteobacteria; order Caulobacterales; family Caulobacteraceae; genus Phenylobacterium. The sequence goes on from NZ_JAURWM010000350.1 coordinate 18,290, forward strand.
CGGCCAGTACGGCTTGAAGTGGAACACCGGACCCCGTGATGGCGAGATGCCGCCGCTCAGCGCCCGGGCCGAACGGCTCAAGCGCGCCCAGGACAACCTGTTCGAGACCCTGCCGCTGTTCCTCGGGGCGGTGCTGATCGCACACGTGGCCGGCAAGGAAAATGAGATCACCGCGCTTGGCGCGCAGATCTACTTCTGGGCGCGGGTGGCCTATGTCCCGCTCTACGCCTGGGGCGTGCGACATGTGCGGTCGCTGGCCTGGCTGGTCAGTATTGTCGGGCTTGGCATGGTCGCCCAGGCGATCCTGCTGCCCTAGGCCCGCCTGCGAACTCGCCGCGAAACTGCAATCGCGGCGAGCACAGCCTGAGGCGTTTGCAAGCGAAGTGCGTTAAGCTCCAGCTCGAGCTTTGTCGGAGTTGGAGAGCATGTTGCGCGTCCTGGGTGTGCTGGCGGCCTGCGCATTGATGGGGACGCAGCTCACGGGCTGCGCCTCGTTTTCGCGTGAGGATTTCACCGCGGCCGAGGCCGAGCGCGCCGCCCTCAGCCGCGGCTCGGACATCCGGTTCAATGCCGACGACCCGAACGCCGGAGTGGCCTTCACCGTCAGGACGCGGGCCCAGCTCGATCAAAGCGGGGCTCAACAGCGGGACCTCCTGGCCATTTCGGGCGGAGGAGCCGACGGCGCCTATGGCGCGGGTGTGATGGTCGGCTGGACGCGCACAGGAACCCGCCCAAACTTCGCGGTCGTCACCGGGGTCAGCACCGGCGCCCTGATCGCTCCCTTCGCGTTCCTCGGTCCGAGCTGGGATGACGAACTCACCGCCGCCTATGCCGGCGGCAAGGCGAGCGACATCCTGCAAAGGCGCGGCTTGGGGGTGTTGTTCTCCTCCAGCCTCTTCAGTCCCAATCGCCTACGCCAATTGGTGGAAGCCTATGTCACCCCGACCATGTTGCGCGAAGTCGCCGTCGAGCACGCCAAGGGCCGCCGACTGCTGATCGTCACCACTAATCTCGACACCCAGCAGACCGTGATCTGGGACATGGGCGCCATCGCCACCCGCCAGACGCCTGAGGCGCTGGCCCTGTTCAGGGACGTGCTGGTGGCCTCAAGCTCCATCCCCGGGGTTTTCCCGCCGGTGATGATCCCGCTCGACGAGACGGGGCGCAACCCGATCCGGGAAATGCACGTCGACGGCGCGGTCACCGCGCCCTTCGTGTCGATCCCGGAAGGCATGTTCTTCTGGCAAGCGCCCGATGGCCGCGAGGTCAAGAGCCAGGTCCATGTGATCGTCAATGGCCAGGTCGACCCGGCGTTCGCCGTCACCCGGGGGCGCATCTCGGCGGTGCTGGCTCGAACCTTCGACAGCATGATGAAATCGACGGCGCGCACTCACATCGCCGCCACCCGCGCCTTCGCCGAACGCAACGACCTGGACTTCAAGATCACCATGGTTCCGGACGACGCCGAGAGCGGCAGCCTGAACTTCGACGCGGCCAGCATGAAACGACTATTCACGCTGGGCCGCGACAACGTCGTCAAGGGCGTCGCCTGGCGAAAGCTTGACTAGATAGCCCTCTAAGCGGCCAGCACTTCATAGCCCGCATCCGCGATCGCCGTGGCGATAGCGTCCTTGAGATCGCTGCCCTCGACGCTGACGCTCTTGCCGGCGAGGTCGACCTGCACCTGAGCCTTGGCGTCGACGGCCTGCACCGCCTTGGTGATGGCCGCGACGCAGTGGCCGCACGACATGCCCTGGACCTGAAAACGAAGCATGGACTTCTCCTGTTCTGACTTCACTGGCGGGAGGGATAGAGATTCCCACCATGGGAGGGTCAAGCCTGTCGGAAAAGGTGTTTTGGCCCCTTGACCCTCCCATGATGGGAAAGTCCATCTAGGCTGGGCGTTACCACCTAGGAGGCCCTCCAAATGTCCGACACCATCTTGAAACCGCTGGAAATTCCCGTGCTGGGGATGACCTGCGCGAGCTGCGTGGGCCGGGTGGAGAAAGCCATCGCGGCGGTGCCCGGCGTCGCCAAGGCGTCCGTCAACCTCGCCGCCGAGCGGGCCCACGTCGAGTTCGGCGCGGGCGGCGACACCGGGGCCGTGGTCGAGGCGATCCGCAAGGCCGGCTACGAACCCCTGGCCCGCGAAGTTGATCTGAAGATCGGCGGCATGACCTGCGCCAGCTGCGTGGGCCGCGTCGAACGCGCGCTGAAAGCCGTGCCCGGCGTGCTGAGCGCCAACGTCAATCTGGCGACCGAGCGGGCCCACATCAGCGCCCTGGCCGCCGCGGCCGAGCTTCCCGCCCTCATCGCCGCCGTCGAGCAAGCCGGATACCAGGCTGAAGCGGTGGGCGAAGCCACGCCCGACATGGCCGACCGCGAGGCGGAGGCCCGGCAAGCCGAGATCACCTCGCTGAAGCGCGCGGCCCTGGTCGCGGCGGCCGGCACCCTGCCCCTGTTCCTGGTCGAGATGGGTCGCCACTTCATCCCTGGCGTTCACCACTGGCTGGACGCGACCATCGGCGAACAACCCTGGCGGCTGGCGAGCTTCGTCCTGGCGGCCGTGGTGCTGTTTGGTCCTGGCCTGCGGTTCTTCCGCAAGGGCGGCCCCAACCTGATCCGCCGCACACCCGACATGAACTCCCTGGTCGTGCTGGGGACCAGCGCGGCCTTCGCCTATTCGACGCTCGCCACCTTCGCGCCGCAGCTCCTGCCGGCCGGCGCCGACCATGTCTATTACGAAGCGGCCGCGGTCATCGTGACCCTGATTCTGTTGGGCCGCCTGTTCGAGGCCCAGGCGAAGGGCCGGACCAGTGAGGCTATCAAGCGGTTGATGACCCTGCAGGCCAAGACCGCCCGCGTGGTCCGCGATGGCGAAGAACGCGAAATCCCCATCGCCGAGGTGATCGTCGGCGACGTCCTGGCGGTCCGGCCGGGCGAGCGCATCGCCGTGGACGGCGAAGTCGTGGAGGGCGCCTCCTTCGTCGACGAATCCATGATCACCGGCGAGCCGATTCCGGTCGAGAAGACCACCGGCTCGGCCGTCGTCGGCGGCACGGTGAACAAGACCGGCGCCTTCCGCTTCCGCGCCACCAAGGTCGGATCCGAGACCATGCTCGCCCAGATCGTCCGCATGGTCGAGACAGCCCAGGGCGCCAAGCTGCCGATCCAGGCGCTGGTGGACAAGGTCACCGGCTGGTTCGTGCCCGCCGTGATCGCCGCGGCCCTGCTGACCTTCGGCGCCTGGTGGCTGTTGGGCCCGAGCCCGGCGCTCGCCTTCGCCCTGGTCAACGCCGTGGCGGTGCTGATCATCGCCTGCCCCTGCGCCATGGGCCTGGCCACCCCGACCTCAATCATGGTCGGGACCGGCAAGGCCGCCGAACTGGGCGTCCTATTCCGGCGCGGCGAGGCCTTGCAAGGTCTGCGCGACGTCAAGGTCGTGGCCTTCGACAAGACCGGCACCCTGACGCTCGGCCGGCCGGCCCTGACCGACCTCCAGATCGCCGACGGCTTCAACGAAGCTGAGGTGCTGTCCCTGGTCGCCGCCGTGGAAACCCGTTCCGAGCACCCGATCGCAGAGGCCATCGTCGAAGAAGCCAAGACCAGGGGTCTGACCATCGCCTCGCCTGACGCCTTCGAGGCCGTCCCCGGCTTTGGCGCCCAGGCGCTGGTCGAGGGCCGCCGCGTGCAGGTCGGCGCCGACCGCTACATGCGCAAACTCGGTCTGGACGTCGGGGTCTTCCAGGAGACCGCCGCCCGGCTAGGGGCCGAGGCCAAGAGCCCGCTCTACGCCGCCATCGACGGCAAGCTGGCGGCGATCATCGCCGTCGCCGACCCGATCAAGCCCAGCACCCAGGAGGCGCTCGACACCCTGCACGCCATGGGCCTGAAGGTGGTGATGATCACCGGCGACAACGCCGCCACCGCCCGCGCGGTCGCCGCCTCGCTCGGCCTCGATGAGGTCGTGGCCGAGGTGCTGCCCGACGGCAAGGTCCAGGCGGTTCAAGCCCTGCGCGAGCGCTACGGCGCCATCGCCTTCGTCGGCGACGGTGTGAACGACGCCCCGGCCCTGGCCTCGGCCGACATCGGCATCGCCATGGGCGCGGGCACCGACGTCGCCATCGAAAGCGCCGACATCGTGCTGATGCGGGGCGACCTGCGGGCGGTGGCGACGGCCATGGCGCTGAGCCGCGCGGTCTTGAACAATATCCGCCAGAACCTGATCTGGGCGTTCGGCTACAACGTCGTGCTGATCCCGGTCGCCGCGGGCCTGCTCTTTCCGGCCTTCGGCATCCTGCTTTCGCCGATGTTCGCGGCAGGGGCCATGGCGCTCTCCAGCGTCAGCGTGCTCACCAACGCCCTGCGGCTGAAGGCTTTCCGCCCGCCCGTCGCGACCCGTCACTAGGAGGACGACATGAACATTGGCCAAGCCTCGAAGGCCTCGGGCGTCTCCACCAAGATGATCCGCTACTATGACGAGATCGGACTGGTGCGCCCGGCCAGCCGGACGGAGTCCAACTATCGCGAGTTCGACGAGCGCGAGATCAACGAGTTGCGCTTCATCCGCCGCGCCCGCTCGCTGGGTTTCTCGATGCCGGAGATCACCCAGTTGCTGTCGCTATGGCGGGACCGCGACCGCCCGAGCCGCGAGGTGAAGGCCATCGCCGAAAGGCATGTGAACGAACTCGACGCCCGCATCGCCGAGATGCAGACCATGGCCGACACCCTGCGCCACCTGTCGCACTGCTGCGCCGGCGATGAGCGCCCCGACTGCCCGATCCTCGCCGATCTGACCGGCGGCAGCTCGCCCGTCGAACCAAAGAGCGCCCATGTTCGCGGGCGCTGAGGCGTATTCCCGACGCGCCAGTTCACTTGTCCCGTTGATCCAGGCCGAGCTCTGACGTAGATGATCGCTCACGCCCCTTTGGTGGAATTGGTAGACACACGGCACTCAAAATGCCGCGCTGAAAGGCATCCCGGTTCGAGTCCGGGAGGGGGCACCACACCGCAGGCGTTGCAGTTCCGCGCGAACGCACGCCGACACTCCGCGGACATGATGATTTTTAAGGCCAAAAAGCGCGGCCTTGGGCGCACCAAGGCGCCGTCGGCTCTCGACGCGCCGGCCTTCGAATGATAATCGTTCGCAAATAGTGCGCGTCAAGGATCTCCCATGAACGACATCTCGACCCGGCCGGCGGCCGAGGCCTCCTCGGTTGACGGCGTGATCGTGCGCCTGAGCGAGGCGTCCCTGGGCGATGTCGGAACGATCGTCGATGTTCGCGCCGAGAGCTCGCCGAACAATCACGGCGTCGATCTCGAGGAATTGCAACGCCGCCTGCTGGAATTCGGCTTCGTCGAGGGCGCCCGGATCGAGGTGATCCACCAAGGCGCCATCCGTCGCGATCCGATCGCCGTGCGGCTGGACGACATGAGCGTCGCCCTGCGCCGCCGCGACGCCGAAGATGTCTTTATCCTGCTGGACGGAGCCCGGCCGTGAGCGAGAGCCTGACCTCCGCCCGGGTCGCCCTGGTCGGCAATCCCAACTCCGGCAAGACCGCCCTCTTCAACGCCTTGACCGGTTCGCGTCAGAAGGTCGCCAACTACGCCGGCGTCACGGTCGAGCGTAAGGAAGGCATGATCACCTCGGCCGCGGGCCGGCACCTCTATGTCCTTGATCTGCCCGGCACCTATTCGCTGCGCGCGCGCAGCCCCGACGAAGCGGTGACCCGCGACGCGGTGTTGGGTCGCCTGGAGGGCGAGACCCCGCCCGACGTGGTCGTCTGCGTGGCCGACGCCACCAATCTGCGGCTGGTCCTGCGGCTGGCCATGGAGCTGAAGCAGGTGGGGCGCCCGATGGTGCTGGCGCTAAACATGTACGACATCGCCCAGCGCCAGGGCCTGCGGATCGACCTCGAAGGCCTGAGCCGCGAGATCGGCGCCCCGATCGTCACCACCGTGGCCACCCGCAAGCGCGGGATCGAGGATCTGGTCGCCCAGGTCGACGCCCTGGCCGCATCCGGCCAGCTGGTCGGCGACAACACCTGGCGCGAGCCGAACGCCGCCGAAATCCGCAAGGCCCACGCCGAGGCCCAGCGCATCGTGCGCACCTATGTCCGCCCGCCCGAGCATCCCGACACTTGGACCGGCAAGATCGACAAGGTGCTGCTGCACCCGGTCGCCGGCCTCGCCATTCTGCTTGGCCTGCTGTTCGTCATGTTCCAGGCCGTCTTCACCTGGGCCACGCCGGCCATGGACGGAATCGAGGCGATCTTCGCCACGCTCGGCCAGTTCGTCGGCGCCTATGTCTCCAACGACCTGCTGCGAAGCCTGATCTCCGACGGGATCATCGCCGGGGTCGGCAGCGTCCTGGTGTTCCTGCCGCAGATCCTGGTCCTGTTCTTCTTCATCATCCTGCTGGAAGACCTCGGCTACATGGCCAGGGCGGCCTTCCTGATGGACCGCATCATGGGCGGCGCGGGCCTGCACGGCCGCGCCTTCATCCCGCTGCTGTCATCCTTCGCCTGCGCCATTCCCGGCATCATGTCGACGCGAGTGATCGACTCCAAACAGGACCGGCTGACCACGATCCTGGTCGCGCCGCTGATGACCTGCTCGGCGCGGATTCCAGTCTACACCCTGATTATCGGGGCCTTCATTCCCAACGAACGGGTCTGGGGCTTCGCCAGCCTGCAAGGCCTGGTGATGTTCGGCCTCTATGCCGCCGGCATCCTCAGCGCCCTGACGATCTCGTTCGTGATCCGCCGCGTCTTTTGGCGCGGCAAGGTCGAGCCGTTCCTGATGGAGCTGCCGACCTACAAGATGCCGGAGCCCAAGAGCGTGCTGCGCAATCTGTGGATCCGGGCCAAGATCTTCCTCAGCCGCGCCGGCCGCATCATCCTGCCGATGATGATCCTGATCTGGGTGCTCTCGACCTTCCCCTATCCACCGGAAGGCGCCACCCAGCCCGCCATCGACAACAGCTTCGCCGGCATGATCGGCCATGCGATCCAGCCCCTGCTCGCCCCTATCGGCTTCAACTGGCAGATGTCGATCGCCCTGGTCCCCGGCATGGCGGCCCGCGAGGTCGCGGTCGCCGCGCTCGGCACCGTCTACGCCATCGGCGACGCTGAAAACAATGTCGGCGCGCTCGGCACGGCGCTGGCCAGCCACTGGTCGCTGGCCACCGGCCTGTCGTTCCTGGCCTGGTACGTCTTCGCACCGCAATGCGCCCCCACCCTGGGCGTGGTGAAGCGTGAGACGAACAGCTGGATCTGGCCGACCGTGATGTTCGTCTACATGGTGACCCTAGCCTACGCGGCGGCGTTCATCGTCTACCACACGGCCGTGGCGCTCGGAGGTGGTTAGCGGCGCTTCAACCTCAAGACGAGATTAAGCATCCACATTAACTACCCGCTAAACTAGAGAGCCCTAGCGTCTCAGTATTGGGTGGGGACTAGAATGGACCGAGCTCCTAGGCAGTCGCGTCGCAAGGCAGACCCGCGGACGACGAGTGAAAACCTCGTCGAACGCATTCGCGAGACCTTGCTGTTCTTCGGCGGCGAAGCGCATCGTCGCGACGTGATCGCGAATGTCGCACGTGATATCGGCGTCGACGTCCAAAACATTCCCGAGGACCTCGAGAACGCGATGATCGTCTCGTTCGAAGAGACTTGGCGCGACGAAACCCGCCGCGCGACCTACGGCTTCCACCTGCGGTTCGGCGAGGGCTCGCACCGCTGGGGCCTGAAACTGGCGACCGCGCACTAGCGCCCACGCCGCTATCCCAACGCCCCGCCGCCCAACGCATCGGCCGCGCCTTGCAGCCGGTTTAGCAACCGTTTGAGCAGGGCCACATCGGCCGGGGCTAGGCCCGCGATCAACGCCGCCTCATAGGCCAAGGCCAAGGGGGCGATTTCCGCATGCAGTCTTGCGCCTTCCCGGCTCAGGGCCAGCATGTGCGAGCGGCCGTCGGCGTGGTGATCCGAGCGTTTGATCAGACGCCGATTGGAAAGGCCCCGCGCCGCACGGCTGACCGTCACCTTGTCCATGCCGGTGCGTTCGACAATGCCCCGCTGGGTCTTGGCGCCATCCTCGGCCAGCACGCAGATCAACCGCCACTGAGGAACCGGAAGACCGAAGCGATCCTCGTAGGCCCGCGCGATCAGACCGCTGACCGCATTGGACGCAACCGAAAGCCGATAGGGCAGATAGTCGTCCAGCTTCAGCCCGCTCGGCGGGAGTTCGGTCTCTGAAAGCTTGGACACGTCGTTCACGCCGGTGCGACTTCCTGTTCGATGGCTCCAAAGAGGGAGTGCCTGCGTGCGTCGCGCATCTCAATACGAACCCGGTCGCCGACCTTGAGGAACGGCGTTTTGGGCGCTCCGTGGGCGAGTGTTTCCACCGTGCGCAACTCAGCAAGGCAGGAATAGCCCACGCCGCCGTCCTGCACAGATTTCCCTGGACCGCCGTCCAAACCTCGGTTTGAGACCGTGCCGGAGCCGATGATCGTGCCTGCGCAAAGGGTCCGCGTCTTGGCCGCGTGGGCGATCAGAGTTCCGAAGTCGAAGGTCATGTCGACGCCGGCGTCAGCCTGTCCAAGCGGCTGGCTGTTTAGTTCCACCTCCACGGCGCCGTGCAGCTTGCCGTCTTTCCACGCATCCCCAAGCGCATCGGGCGTCACCGCCACTGGCGAGAATGATGAGGCGGGCTTGGACTGGAAAAACCCAAAGCCCTTGGCCATCTCGGCCGGAATCAGGTTTCGCAGCGAGACGTCGTTGGACAACATCACCAGCCGGACCGAGGCCAGGGCCTGCTCGCGGCTCGCGCCCAATGGCACATCGCCAGTGACCACCGCCACCTCGGCCTCCAGGTCGCAACCCCAGGCCTCGTCGGCCAGCGGGATTGGCTCGCGCGGCCCCAGGAAGCCGTCCGAGCCGCCCTGGTACATCAGCGGATCGGTCCAGAAGCTTTCAGGCATGTCGGCGGCGCGAGCTTTGCGCACCAGGGCCACGTGGTTCACATAGGCCGAGCCGTCGGCCCACTGATAGGCGCGCGGCAACGGGCTCGCCGCCTCGCGTTCGTGAAAACGTTCCCGTGGCGCCGCGCCATGCTCCAGGCTTTCAGCCAGACCGCGAAGCAGCGGTTCCAGATTGTCCCAATCATCCAGGGCGGCCTGTAATGTCGGGGCTATGGCGCTCGCATCGGCACACCAGGCCAGGTCATTGGAGACCACGACGAGACGACCGTCACGGCCGCCCTTGAGCGATGCGAGCTTCATTCATTCCTCCCGAGGGATGACGCGTGTCAGACGCACGCCTTTTTCATAAGCCTCGGCGAAATAGACCACGACCTCGACGCAGATGTCTCCGCCCGGTTCACCAACCCACAAATAATTGCGATCAAAGCAGACATCGCGGCCGGCCGGGGTATAGCCCTCATAGGTGTCGCCCCAAGGGGTGCAGGCGGCCATGTCGCGGCGGCCCAAGGCGCAGGCGCGCTCCATCTCCTCCTCGGCGGCTTCGGTCAGGTCGGCTTGTCGATCAATATGGGCCATGGCGCGATCCTACGGCTCGTCCTTGTAGATGCCTACGCTCACCGGCTCGCCCAGGGCCGCGCGGCCGCGATACATTCCCGAGGTGTTGAAGCTCCAGGCCAGTTGGCCGTCCGGCGCCACGGCGATGATCCCGCCGTCGCCGCCCAGCGCGGTGAGCTTGTTCTGAATCACCTCGTCCGCCGCGGCCTGCAGGCTCATCCCCTTCAGCTCGACCAGGGCGGCGATGTCGCGCGCCACCGTTAGGCGGATGAAATACTCGCCGCTGCCCGTCGCCGAGACGGCGCAGGAGGCGTTGGAGGCGTAGGTGCCCGCGCCGATGATCGGCGAGTCCCCCACCCGGCCCCACTGCTTGCCCGTCGTCCCGCCCGTCGAGGTGCCCGCCGCCACGTCGCCCTTGAGGTCCAGAGCGACGACGCCGACCGTCCCATGCTTGCCTTCGTCGTGCGCCAGGCCGTTAGCCGGATCGGGCTGCTCCAGGCCTGGCGGCTTGGCGGGGATCGGCAAGTCGTGAGCCTTCAGGAAATTCTCCAGGCTGCGCCAGCGACGCTGGGTGGCGAAATAGCCGGGATCGACCTGCTCCAGGCCCTGACTCGCCGAGAAGGCGTCGGCGCCCGCGCCGACCATCATGACATGGGGCGATTTCTCCATCACCGTGCGCGCCAGGGTGAGCGGGCTGCGCGTTCGGGTCACGCCCGCCACCGCCCCGGCGGCCAGGCTGGCCCCGTCCATGATCGAGGCGTCCAGCTCGATGCGCCCCTCGGCGGTGAACACCGCCCCGCGCCCGGAGTTGAACAGCGGATCGTCCTCCAACAGGTGGATCGCCGCCTCGACCGCGTCCAGCGCCGATCCGCCCCGGTCCAGAACAGCCGCCCCGGCCTCGACCACCTTGGAAAGCGCCGCGCGATAGGCCGCCTCCTGTTCGGGGCGAAGCTGGTTGCGCTCGATCGTTCCGGCCCCGCCGTGAACGAGGATGGCCCACTTCCGGGCGGGTTCGGCTTGCTTGGTCATAGGGAGAGCAGTCGCACCTGTTGATTTGGGCCGGCGTTGTTCTCTACGCCGCTCTCCGGCGCAACCCCACGTCTGGCCTGAATGATGCAAGGCGAACGCCCGGCGGGAGAGACAAGCCTACCCATCGCTGCTAGCACACACCGCAACCTTCTCCTTGGATCATCATGTTTCGCAAAACCTACGACTGGGTCATGGGCTTGGCCGGCTCACGGCATGCCTCCAAGGCCCTGGCGGCGGTCTCCTTCGCTGAGAGTTCGTTCTTCCCGATCCCTCCGGACGTGATGCTGGCCCCGATGGTTCTGGCGCGGCCGGACCGAGCCTTTGTCTATGCCGGCATCTGCACGGCTGCTTCCGTGCTTGGCGGCCTTCTGGGCTACGCCATCGGCTTCTATCTTGAGCCCGTCGGGATGTGGCTGCTCAGCGTGATCGGCCATGCGGATGGCAAGCTGGCCTTCGAGAAGTGGTTCGACGATTGGGGCCTGTGGGTGATCCTCATCAAGGGCGCCACGCCGATCCCCTACAAGCTGGTGACCATCACCGCCGGGCTCGCCCAGTTCTCGCTGGTGACCTTCATCTGGGCTTCGGTCCTGACCCGCGGCTTCCGCTTTTTCGCTGTCGCGGCGATCTTGAAGTACTTCGGCCCGGCCATGCTGAAGGAATTCGAGAAGCGTATCGCCCTCTATGGCACGCTGGGCATCGTCGCCCTGGTCGGCCTGGTGGTCGCGTTGAAAATGCTCACCTGAAGCCCCTTGGGCCGGCCAAGCTTTTAGGGTCTTATCCGAACCGATGAGCGCATTCCTCCAACCGTTCCTTCAACGCTGGCGTCTCTGGGCGTTAATTTCGTCGCTGCTGATGCTGGCCATCGCCCATGGTTTCGAAACCATCGGCGGCCTGGCCCCCTGCGCGCTCTGCCTGCGGGCGCGCGAGGTCTATTGGGTCGCGGCCTGGGTCGCCCTGGCCGGGATGTTCGTGGTTCGCACGCGCGGCGGCGAGCGCTGGCGCGTGGCGTTCAACGCCGTCTTGGCGCTGATCTTCGCCGTGGGCGTGGGCGTCGCGGTTTATCATGCGGGCGCGGAGTGGAAGTGGTGGCCAGGTCCGACCGCCTGTTCCGGCGGGGCAGGTTCGGTCAGCGCCGGCCAGATGGCCGAGCTGCTGCAAGGCGCCAGGATCACGCCGCCGGCCTGCGACAAGGCCGCCTGGGTGTTCCTCGGCATCTCGATGGCCGGCTGGAACGCGCTGGTGTCTCTGGCGCTGACCATCCTCAGCCTGCTGGCCGTGCGCCATGAACGGAGAGCGTCGTGAGCGAAAAACCCATTCCGCCGCGCCCCGGCGTCGGCGCCGTCAGCGCCCGCCTCGCCGAGATCCTTAGGGTCGACCACGCTGGCGAACTTGGCGCCGTCCACATCTATCGCGGCCAGCGCGCTGTGCTGGGCGCCTCCAAGGGTCATGAGCGCATCGCCGGCCAACTGGCAGAGATGGAGGGCCATGAGGCCGTCCACCTGGCCCGCTTCGACCAGCTGCTGAACGAGCATCAGGTTCGCCCCACGGTCATGACGCCGCTCTGGCGCGCGGCGGCCTTCACCCTGGGCGCCGGCACCGCCCTGCTCGGCGAAAAGGCGGCCCACGCCTGCACCGAAGCGGTCGAGAACGTGATCGAGCAGCACTACGCAAGCCAGATCGCCGAGCTTGAAGGCCGTGATCCCGAACTGGCGGCCGAGCTTTCCAAGTTCCGCGACGAGGAACTGGCCCACCGCGACCACGCCGTCGAGGAAGGCGCTCGCGAGGCGCCCGGCTATCCGATCCTGTCCGCGGTGATCCGCGCCGGCTGCAAGGCCGCCATCAAGATCAGCGAGAAGCTGTGACCGACGAAGAGATCACCGCCCTGCGCAGAGGCGCAGACGCCCCGGCCACCGCTGGACGGGCCGACGCCGGGGCGGTGGCGCAAGACCTCGCCGCCGCCTTTTCCACCGATCCGATCTTCAACTGGTTCCTGCGGGCCGACGCCCGGCACGATGCGGCGCGGCTGAAGCTGTTCCACCTGCTGGTCGCCATGGCGCTGACCGATGGCGAGGTGTTCCGGCCGGCCACGGGCGGCGCCGCCGCGGTCTGGTTGCCGTCCGAGAGCCTGGGTCCCACCCCCTTCCTGCAAGAGCTGCGTACGCTTCCGATCATCCTTCAGGCCACCGGCCTCTCGCGCCTGTCGCGGATGTCGTCGATGCGCGCGGTGATGGAGAAGCATCATCCCAGGAGCCCGCCTCACGCCTATCTCTGGTTCCTGGGCGTGACCCCGCAGGCGCAGGGCTTCGGCGTCGGATCGCGACTGCTGGCCCATGGTCTGGCGCGCGTCGATGAAAAGGGCCTGCCCGCCTATCTGGAATCCTCCAGCCCCGCCAACCTGCCGCTTTATCGTCGGCATGGGTTCGAGGTGATGGAGGTGCTGAGGCCGCAACCCGACGCCCCGCAGATGTGGGCCATGTGGCGCGAGGCGCGCTGAGCCCAAGGTGGCGCTCACCCTCGCCTATCTCGCCGGCATAAATCTGACGGCGTTCCTGCTGTTCGGCTGGGACAAGCGCTGCGCGACGGTCGGCGCGCGGCGTATTCCCGAGAAGACCCTGCTTGGCCTGGCCGCCCTCGGCGGCGGTCTCGGCTCGGTGCTGGCGCAGCAGTTCTTCCGCCACAAGACCCGCAAACAGCCCTTCGCGAACATCCTCGTCGCGATCTTCGCGACCCAAGCGGTCCTGGCCATCGTGCTGCTGACCCGCGAGGGGTAGCGCCCGCCGACCGGGGTGTTTCGTAATCCCGTCATCAGCCAGTCACCGCAACGTCGCGCAGCCTTCCTACTCCCCGGTTTCAGTTTGATCGGGGGTTTTCGCCTATGTCTTTCGGTTCTCGCGCGCGCGGCTGCGCCGCCTTTCTACTCGCCACCACGGCGCTTTCGGGCCATGCGATGGCCGACGAATTGGCAAATGACGGCGCGGTCGACGAGATCGTCGTCACCGGCCAGCGCGAAGCCCAGCGGGCCGCCATCGCCGTCAAGCGCGAGACCTTCGTGGTCGCGGACGTGGTCTCGGCCGACGACATCGGCAAAATGCCCGACCACAACACCGCCGCCGCCCTGCGCCGCATTCCCGGCATCTCGGTGATGGAAGACCAGGGCGAGCCGCGCTTCCCCGTCATCCGGGGCCTGCGCTCGACCTACAATCGGACCACCATCGACGGCGCCCTGGTCGCCTCGGTCGATGAAAGCGGCCGCACCGTACCCATGGACATCGTCCCCTCGGTGATGGCCGGCCGGCTGGAAGTCATCAAGACAGTCACACCCGAGAACGACGGCAACGCCATCGGCGGCGTCATCAATGTCACCACCCGCAGCGCCTTCGACATGGGCCGGCCGTTCTTCAACGGTCTGGCCTCCTATGGCGACTATGAGCGCAGCGGCGGCGTGCGCAACGACAAGCCGTCCTATCGCCTGGCTTTCGCCACCGGCATGACCTTCGGCGACCAGGACCAGTGGGGCGTGGTGATCGGCGCCTCGCACGAGCAGCTCGACTACGACATCCCGCAGGTGGAATCACAGAGCCCGTCGGTGCGGGAATACACCGCCGCCGGCGCGCCCGTGGCCTCCGGCGCCCCCACCGGCAACGGCATCCAGGTTCCGACCTACAGCCGCCTGTTCTGGTACAACAACACCAAGCAGCGCAGCGGCTTTAACGCCAAGATCGAATACCGCCCGACCGACACCTTCCGCTGGGAGGCCTCGGGCCTGTTTGCGCGCATGGAGGACGACGAGGAGCGGATCGAGTACCGCGTCGAGCCGCTGGGCAATGTGGCGAACCAGACCCCGACCAGCGGCTTCTTCGCCCGTGGCCGCGGCGTCGTTCAACTGAACCAGCCGATCACCAAGCGCGAGATCAGCCTGGCGCGGACGGAATTTTCCTGGGACTTCGCCCCGCAGTGGACCGCGTCCGGCGACCTCGTCTACTCGCAGGCCGCGCTTGAGGTGCCAAACCACTCGGTGGAGTTCCGCACGGTCGACGCCCAGGCCGGAAGTTACGCCTTCAACTACGACACCACCAATCCGCTGTTCCCGGTCTTCACGTCGGTAAACGACGCCGCGGCGCGTAACCCGGCCAATTTCGTGCTGCAACAGCACCGCGACTCGCTGACCGAGGCGGCGGAAAAGACCGGCCAGGTGCGTTTCGATCTCGCCTTCGACCAAGGCGCGGACGATCGCAACCTGAAGGCCAAGTTCGGCGGCCTACTGCGCAGCACCAAGCGCGAGTTCAACTCAAGCCAGACCAACTATCGGGCCGGATCGGGCTTCGTCTACACCTTGGCCGAGGTCGATAAGCCTGGTCCCAGCGAACTGATCGCCGGCCGCTACCTGCTGTCGCCGCGCATCGACGCCAGCCAGGCCATGGCCTTCTTCAACGCCAATCGGGGCCGGTTCGTCACCAGCGTCACCGCCCCGACCGGCGACTATGAAGTCAAGGAAGACATCTACGCCGCCTAT
This sequence comes from Phenylobacterium sp., assembly GCF_030654915.1. Classification (GTDB taxonomy): domain Bacteria; phylum Pseudomonadota; class Alphaproteobacteria; order Caulobacterales; family Caulobacteraceae; genus Phenylobacterium. Next base: position 33,367 of record NZ_JAURWM010000350.1, read on the forward strand.
GCCCAGGCCAGCTACGCGTGGGGCGATTTCACCCTGCTTGGCGGCCTGCGCTATGAGCGCACCGAGGTCGAGTCCGACGCCGTGCGCAGCGCCGGCGGCGTGCTGACCCCGGTCAGTAACTCCGGTTCCTACGGGAACTGGATGCCCAGCCTGCACCTGGAATGGAAGCCGATGCAGGACCTAGTCGTTCGCGCGGCCTGGACCAACACCATCGGCCGCCCGGACTATGACTCGCTCGCCGCCACCGAGAACCTGACCTTCGATGGCAGTCAGGCGACCTTGTCACGCGGCAATCCGGGCCTGAAGGCCCGCGAGAGCCGGGGCCTGGACCTGTCGGTCGAATACTATCCGCGCGACGGCATGGTCTCGCTGGCGGTGTTCTCCAAGGAGATCGAGAACGAGATCTTCACCCTGTCCTCGACCCAGACGCTGGACGTCGGACGCGGCCCGGAAAGCGTGCTGGTCTCCACCCCGCGCAACGCGGAGTCAGCCAAGATCCGCGGCGTGGAATTCGCCGTGCAGCAGGCCTTCACCTTCCTGCCCGAGCCCTTCGACGGCTTCGGCTTCAACGGCAACATCACCTGGCTGGACACCGAGTTTACCTTCCTGACCTCGGCCGGCCCGCGCACGACCGGTCTTTTCCAGCAGCCCGAGATCACCACCAACGAGTCGATCTACTATC
>NZ_JAURWM010000356.1 GCF_030654915.1 Phenylobacterium sp.
CCCACGTCGCCTTTGGCGGCGGCAGCCACATCTGCATCGGCGCGCCGCTGGCGCGGATCGAGGCGCGGCGGGCGCTGGTGAAGTTGTTCGAACGCTTCCCGGACCTGCACCTGGCCGGCGACGAACCGACCTGGCGGGCCCTGCCCTTCTTCCGGGGCATGGAGGGGTTGTCAGTTCAGGGGTAACGCGGCGAATTCGGAGACGCGCGAGGCGGCTCGGAAGCTTCGACCTCAGACGGTCTTAGGGACGGCGGATCTCGAAGTAGGTCTTGGCGTCCCTCTGGAAGCCCGCGCCTTCGTAGAAGCGCAGCGTGGACTCCCGCCGCGACCCGGTCGCCAGCAGAACCTTGTAGCAGTCGGCCTTCCAGGCTTTGTCGAGCGCGACCTGAAGGACCGCGCGGCCAAGACCGGTCCGGCGATGGTCGATATCGGTCACAACATTCTCGATCACCCCGTAGGCGCGGGCGCCGCGAGACAGGTTGGGAACAATGGCCAGCGTGCAGGACGACACCAGCCGCCCGCCCACCTCCGCCACGAAGGGCGTGGTGAAACCGGAGGACAGCAGGGCCGACCAAACCGGCTCGGCGACGGCGAGGTTGAGAACCGGATCATCGGGGTTGAGCTGACGATAAAGCGCCATAACCCCCGGCAGATCGTCCGGCGTCGCGGGGCGGATGTTGAGATCGGCCATGCAGCGGAGGCTAGTTGGCTAGAGGACCTTGTCTAGTCGGAAGCCGCGAGCGGCGGGAGACGACCGGGTAGCTCCACTAGGAAACAACAGAACCTAGCCGGCTAGCAGACATTCGTCCGCCGATTACGCGATCCAGGAGATACGGAACCGCGAACATCGCGCCAATGCCGAGACAGATGAAGGGCGTCGCGAACGTGAAGGGTGTACTTCGCACTTTGCCACGGAACAAGTTCACGTCGAGACGCGGCGCAGTTCGGCCACGGGGTCTGACAGACCACTGGGGGAGGCCGCGAGACGTGGCCGGGCCAGCGCGAGACCGCAGAGCGCCAGAGTGGTCAGGCCGCATAGCCAGGCGAACATATCGCCCACTTGCCCATAGAATGTGTTGACGCCCTGAATGGGGACATCGACGACCATCATGTGAGCTTTGCCGGGCGTTGTATCCTGCATTGCCAACACGCGACCGTAAGGGTCGAAGGCGGCTGATACACCGTCGTAGTCCACCCGAACCATGGAGTAGCCGTTCTCCACGGCACGAACGCGCGCCATCTTCATGGTGTGGACGTAGCCTTCTTCAGGCCAGTCCCAGGCCGGCACCAACATGATATCGGCCGCACGTCGTGCGAGAGCCGGGAAGTCTCCGTCAAAGCAGATAACGTTGACTAGAACGCCGAACGGGGTCTGCACCAGCGGCGGCGCGTTCCGCACCGGCGCCACCGGCTCCATCCCCGGAACCGGCTTGTTCTTCTGATAATGCCAGTGTTGGCGACCGTCGGGTCCGATGAGGAACGTCTCGTTGCGCCGATAGGCGATGCCGATCGCAGCGTTGATGTAGATGCCTTCCTCTCGCGCCAGCTCTGCTACCTGTTGCAGGAAGGCTGTCTTGCCGGTTTCAAAGACCGGCGCTGCAGTTTCGGACCAAACCACAATTTGGGCGCCAGACCGCGCGGCCTCGCGTGTATTGGCCAGCAGTTCCTGCTGCACCGCTTGATAGGCCGCATTGCGTTGGGGGGTATCGAGAGCCTTCAGAGTCGCCGCCGATGCGGGGAAGCTAGCCATCGACACACCGTCCTTTGCTGGCTCGCGAAGGGCCATGCTGGGTGTAATGCCGACAATCCTCACGGTCTCGCCGGCGGGATGGGCGCTCGCATAGGCCAGCCTCAGTTGGCCTGCTCCGAATACCAGGACCAGGACAACGGCGAGACCTCCGCCAAAGCGCAGCGCCGTCGCGCGCACTGGCGTGTCCCAGATTTCGTTCACGACGGTCGCGACCGCCGCGATCAGGAAGCCTATGGCGTAGGGGCCGAGCAGCGCGGTCAGCTGCAGAAGCGCGATGTTCTCGCCCTGGGTGATGGCGCGTGTGCCGATGCTCGCGCCGACTGGCAGCAGACTAGCGCTCGCGAACTCAACCACCGCGACGGCGGCGGGCAGGAGAAGGATGCGCCCCAAAGGGTGCAGGCGTTTGATCAGGAGTCTGTCGAGAGCGAAAGGCGCAGTGAAGATCGCGCCAAGCACAAGGCACAGCGTCGTCGTCACCGTGTTGAACGGCGCCACGGAGGCCACGATGTAGGCCGCGATCTGCGCTGTCGAAGCGACCATGAGCCCCAGCAACGCGACCAACACTGGCGTGGTTCGGCTGAACCTCAAGAGAAGCACGGGCGCGATCCACGCCAATAGCGGCACGTCCCACCGCTGCCCTATCGCCAGGAGCGATGCCGCCGCGCCCAGCAGAAACCAGAGCCCACTTGAGTGGAGCGAGACGCGGTCGCGAAGCCGCTTGTGTTCGCCTTGGAACGCCGGATGCGTGCTTGTGGTCATCGTGGTCTCCGCCCCTGTCGAAACGCACTGAGGGCGACGGGTAGGCGGTGGAAAGCCGCAGCAGCCCGCGCTTTCGAATACGATTCTGCGCAATAATCATTATGATACATAAACGTTATGCACATTGACCGTCGAGTCAAGACAGGAGACAAGGCAGCCATGGTCAAGAAGACTGCCAAACTTCCCTCAGACTTAAGCCCGGACTCGGACCGCGCATTCGGGCATCACGCGGTTCGGCTTGGGGAGCTGGTGCTCGCGCAGGCCGAGGCCGCGCTGGCGCCCCTCGAACTCAAGCCTCGCGCGTTCGACACGATGCTGTGCATCCGCGATGGCGACGGAATCTCTCAGCAGGACCTCAGCCGGAAACTCGGGGTCTACGCGCCCCAGATGGTCGCCCTCATTGACAGTCTCGAGGTGCGCGGCTTGGTGTCTCGCAAGGTGAGCCCGACAGATCGCCGACGTCACGAACTGTCGCTTACGCCCGCTGGTGCGGCCCTCGTGAGGAAGGCGTCGACTATCGCCCAACGCCTCGAGAAGGATCTGTTCGGAGGCGTCTCTGTCGAGGACCGGCTGCGCTTCGAAGCGCTAGTCCGACGCCTGGAGGACGCCGTCCGGGCGAAGTCGACAGCGGGTCTTGCAAAACCCTAGGTGGGCCGCGCGATTGCGCCTCCCGGCCATCAACGGCGAAGAGATGACATCGCAATCTTGCCGACGCGCCCACACGCCTACGTTCGAGGGGAAGGTGGCGCTGGTGACCGGCGGAGCACGCGGGATTGGCTCGAAATCTATGAGTCTAAGAGCAGACCTTGCGAAGGTCGGTGTTGAGCCCGATGCGGTCGCCCCCACGTGCCACAACCGTCAGCAGAGCGTCGCCGCGCGGCGCCCCAACCTCTCCCAAGGGAGAGGAATGGGGCGGCGCTGGCTCGATCCGCAGGAGACGAATTGTGAACGGCCGAGTTGGCTGGGATTCGGTAGCTTGGCTTGATGATCAACGAAGACCCAGCCAGCCCCGCGCCTGCTCAACCGCCTCCACCGCCTGTTCCGCGACGCGATCACCTCGGCGTTGCGAGGTCTTGGGTCTTGTCGTGGCTGTTCGTCGCGATGCTGTCGGCGCCGGTCTATATCGCGATCCTGACCCTGATTGATCGCCACGCGCCCTCGATCCTCCAGGCCGGCGCCGTCGCCCAGGAGCCGTTGGCGCTGTCCCTGGCCCGCAACGTGTCCGTCGAGAGCGTCGTCACGGCGATGCTGTTCTTCTGCGTCATGTCCGTGATCGCGGCGCTGGCGCGGCTTTCGCGTCGCCGCCGATAGGCGGCGTCAGGCGGACGCCGCCTGACGATCTGGCAGGTTCTGAGTCGGTTCGGGCTCGGGCTCGCCCTGCCCGGCCTCCCATTGCGCGCGCAGGGTCGCGGAGGTGTCGCGGCTGGCGTCGTGGCTCCAGCCTGGCGGGCCGAACATGTAGCCCAGCGCGTGGCGGGGGTGGCGGGCGACGTCCTGGCCCATGGCGA
>NZ_JAURWM010000357.1 GCF_030654915.1 Phenylobacterium sp.
CTGGGGCGGCAGGGTTCGTGGTCGTCGTTGGGCGGTAGAGCGCCGCTTCGCGGCCCCCTCACCTAGCCTCTCCCGAGGGCGAGGGACTTGCCGCGTTCGTCGCAGAAACCTTGCCTGCCTGTCGCAGGTCGGTTGGCCGGCGGGCGGCGTGACGCGATCCATCTCCCCGACCCGCCGCGATGTGCGGCTTAACTTTTGGGGGAGATCACCCATGCGTAAGATCATTGGCGCGGCCATCGCCGGCGCCGCCCTGCTGGGCGCCGCCAGCGCGGCCCAGGCCGCCACCGTGGCGCTTGAGAACGGCAACTTCAACGACGGCTGGTCCCAGGCCGACGGCGACTTCCGGCCCGGCCACGCCGGCGGCAATCCCCCCGGCTGGGGCGCCTCGGGCGGCTCCTCGACGGGGCATTGGAATCCGACCGTCGCGGACTTCGCCAACGAAGCCGCTCACGGCGGCGTGGGTTGGGCGCACGGGTCCGGCATATCCAATCAATCGAACCCCGGCATGCTGGCGCAGAAGGTCGCCGGCCACACGATCTTGGCCAACACCCGCTACACCCTGACGATGGACGTCGGCAGCCAGATGCGAGGCACGGGCGTGTTCGGGTTCGAGATCGGTTTGATGGGCGGCCTGCTGAACGGCACGGGCGACATCTTCGCCCAGCTGACCGACGCGACCAGCGGGATCACGATCTTGCCGGGGAATTTCGGGACCGTCAGCCTGGTGTTCGAGACCGGGGCCAGCGACGCCTTCATCGGCAAGGAGCTCTATATCCTGATCAGCGGCACCGGGGCGGGCGCGGCCTTCGACAACGCCATGCTCGACGCCTCGCCGCTCAGCGTGTCGGCGGTGCCGGAGCCGGCGACCTGGGCGATGATGATCGTCGGGTTCGGCGGCGTCGGGTCGATGGTGCGCTCGGCTCGGCGGCGGAACGCGGCGGCCTGGGCCTAGCGCCGCTCTTGTCCTTGCCGTCTTTTGGCGACGCTAGAGAGCCGCTTCGCGGCCCCAACCTCTCCCGAGGGAGAGGGACTTCTGGGGTGAGGGGCTTTGCCGCTAGCGCTTCAACTGCCCTTCCAGGTATTTGCGGATGGCCGGGCCGTAGGGTGGACGCATCTGCTGCAACGGTTTGTCGGCCTTGATCTGGGTGTAG
>NZ_JAURWM010000361.1 GCF_030654915.1 Phenylobacterium sp.
CCAGCCCGAACAGCGGCAGGGCGATCCCGGCGGTCAGCAACATCAGGCCCGCGCGCGGCAAGGCCCGGGCGGTCATCCAGGCGGCGGCCCGGACGTACCACCATGTGTAGGTGTCCAGCGGCCGTAGCCGGTCGTAGCCGACGCCGCCTGAGCGCACCGCCTCGCTGATCTCGGGGTCGCCGCTCCAGGGGGCGAGGGTCAGGAAGGCCTGGGCGAGCCAGGTGTAGGTGATGGCCTGCGACAGGGTGATGGGCGCGTCGGCCGCGGCGGCGGGTGAGGCCGCAAAGAAGGCGGCGTAGACCATGACCTTGATCCCGCCCCACCAGCACTGGGTCGCAAAGCCGGCGAGTGCGGCGGCGCGGTACTGCAGCATCAGCTGGAACCGGGCGGCGAAGGCCGCTGCATAGGGGCGCAGGTCGGCGGTCATCAGGCTTCGACCGCGCCGTGCAGGTCGTAGAAGCGGGCGATGACTTCCTCGATGGCTGGCTGCTCGACGTGGATGTCCTCGACCGCGTGGTCGGCGGTGATGGCGGCGATCAGCCTTGGGGCGCTGAGCACCATGGGATCGAATGCGAGTTCCAGCGACTTGCCGCTGCGGGCCCGGACCTGCACGCCCGGCAGGTCGATGAGCGGCGCTTCGCCGGCGAAATCCACGAAAAGCCGCCGCTCGCGCAACACGTCGGCGCGCAGAGTCTCGAAGGGGCTGTCGGCCAGCACCTGACCGTGGCCGATCACGATCACCCGTTCGGCGAGGGCCTCGATGTCGTGCATGTCGTGGGTGGTGAGCAGGACGGTGACGCCGCGCTCGCGGTTCAGGCGCTTGACGAATTCACGGACCGCCAACTTCGAGGGCGCGTCGAGACCGATGGTGGGTTCATCGAGGAACAGGATCGAGGGCTCGTGCAGCAGGGCCGCGGCGATCTCGGCGCGCATCCGCTGGCCCAGCGAGAGCTGGCGCACCGGCTGGTCGAGGATGCGCTCCAGGCGCAGCATGGCGATCAGTTCGTCGCGGGTGCGGGCGTACCGGACGGGATCGACGCGATAGATGTCGCGCAGCAGGTCGAACCCGTCGATCACCGGCAGGTCCCACCAGAGTTGGGTCCTCTGGCCGAACACCACCCCAATACGGCCGACATGCTTGATGCGGTCAGCGTAGGGAACCAGGCCGTCGATCTCCACCCGGCCGGCGTCGGGCCGCAGGATCCCCGAGAGGATCTTGATGGTGGTGGACTTGCCGGCGCCGTTCGGCCCGATGAAACCCAGCAACTCGCCGCGCTCCAGCGAGAACGAGACGTTCTTCAGCGCTTCGACCGTGCGGGTGCGACGGCGCACGAGCCCGCGCACCGCGCCCAGCACGCCGGGCTCGCGTTCGGCCACGCGATAGGTCTTCGCCAGGTCCTGAACCAGGATCTGGGGCATGGGAGCACCTGCGATGTCAAAAAGGGAGGCGGAAGCTACGGAGTCAAAGAACGTTGGTCAATTGCGCAGCTTTGGATCACCAAGCATCCAAGTGACGCTTCGAGACTTATGGCAGGGTGACGGAAGCCGTCCGTCGTTGGCGAGAGTGTGCGTCTTGTTCAGGAACCTAGTCGTGATGGGGTGCGCCGTGATGGCGGTGAGCGCCTGTGACAAGCCAAGCGATTTCGTGCCGAAGAAGGCGGCTGCTTCAGCGGTCACGGAGCCGTCCAAGCTCGATATGCTGGCCTTGCGCGCCGCGCTACAGCCTTGCGAGCGGGCGATGGAGGCGGGCAGCGAAGAGATCGCGGCCGTGGCGGTTCAAAAGGCGGACCTAGCCCAGCGGGTCTTGATCCAGAATGTGCGGGAGGTCTGCGCCGGGGCGATCGAGAAGGTCAGAAGCTTGCCCCTGAAGGGGAGGCTGAAGGATCCCTGCGTTCGCGCCGTCGATGCGCGCGAGACCGTGGCGGCCGGCGCGCTTGAGATCTTGGATGCCAAGGCCGGGGCGCTGGGCGTCGAGACCCTGCGCAACAAAATCGCTGACCAGGCCGCCGCCTCGCGGGCCTGTGCCGACGAGATCGCCTTGGCCGAACAGGGCGGCGGCGGCGTGTCTGCGGCGAACTGAGCGGGCGGATCGCAGCGGCGGATTACGTTGATGACCTCGCGCGGGGCGACGGGATGATTTTTGCCGTTTAGTTTTTCTAAAGGCAAAAAAAGCTCAAACCGTTGGCGTTCCCGCATCTTGGCGACCATGCTCCCGCGAAATCGAGCAGGAGTATTTCATGGCGCAGGCGCGCAAACGCGGCGGCCTTTTTGGATCTTTTGGATTCCAGGTGCTGGTGGCCATGCTGGCCGGCTTGGGTCTGGGGCTGCTCGCGCGCCATCTGGGAACCGATGAAGGGCAAGCTGGTCACGGGCTGTCCGAAGGCCTGCGGCTGGCGGGCTCGACCTTCATCCAGCTTCTGCGAGTCCTGGTTCCGCCGCTGGTCTTCACCGCCATCGTCGCCAGCATAGCTAACCTGCGCGAGCTCCAGAACGCCGCGGCCCTGGTCTGGCGTACGCTCTTCTGGTTCGCCGTGACGGCCCTGATCGCGGTCAGCATTGGGATCACGCTCGGGCTCGTACTGCAGCCGGGCGTCAACACCACGGTCGCGGCCGCGGCGGCCGCGACACCGAGCACCAGCGGGTCCTGGCTCGATTTCCTGACCGGCTTGATCCCCTCCAACATGCTGGGGATCGCCGCTTCCACGAGTTTGAAGGATGGGGTGGCGACGACCTCGCTGTCATTCAACGTCCTGCAGATCGTGGTGATCTCGTTGATCACCGGGATCGCGGCCCTGAAGTCGGGTCCGGCGGCTGAACCCTTCCTGGCGTTCAACGCCTCGGCGCTGGCCATCGTGCGCAAGATTCTCTGGTGGGTGATCCGCCTGACGCCGATCGGCACCATCGGCCTGTTTGGCAATGCGGTCGCCCACTACGGCTGGGACGCCTTGGCTCAGCTCGGCGCGTTCGTCGTCGCCGTCTATCTCGGCCTCGGCCTGGTGATGTTGGTCGTTTATCCGAGCTTGCTGATGTTGAACGGGCTCAATCCCATCCGTTTCTTCGCCGGGGCCTGGCCCGCGATCCAGCTTGGGTTCGTGTCGCGCTCCTCGATCGGCACCTTGCCGGTCACCCAGACGGTCACCGAAAACGCGCTGGGCGTTCCTCGGGCCTATGCCGCTTTCGCCGTGCCCCTCGGGGCGACCACCAAGATGGACGGCTGCGCGGCGGTCTATCCGGCGGTGGCGGCGATTTTCGTGGCGCAGTTCTACGGCGTGTCGCTGCAGTTCACCGACTATCTGCTCATCGTGTTCGTCTCGGTGATCGGGTCGGCGGCGACCGCGGGGCTGACCGGGGCGGTGGTGATGCTCACCCTGACCCTGTCGACCCTGGGCCTGCCTCTGGAGGGCGTGGGTCTGCTGCTCGCCATTGACCCGATTCTCGACATGGGTCGGACGGCGACCAACGTCGCCGGCCAGGCGTTGATCCCGACCTTGGTCGCCAAGCGGCAGGGCATCCTCGACCAGGCCGTGTACGATTCAGGTTCTGGTGATCTGGAAGCGGCGAACCCCGCCCCTTGAGCATCGAAGACCTGTCCAGCGCCACTGTGCGGGCCTAAGATCGTAGCAGGTACGCTGGAGGGCGAATGGGGGACGAGGCGCGGGAGCATCGCTGGCCTGACGGCGGGCGAAGCGGCGAGGCCCTGCTGAAGGCCATGTTGGACGCGGCCGAGGTGGTGGCCGGGGTCGTCGAACTGCTGGAAGACGACTACCGCATCGTGGTCGCCAACCGCAGCGCTTCAGACCTCTACGGCCTGCCCATGGGCGGCCTGGACGGCCTGACCGGTCGCCAGCAAGGTCTGACCGACGAGCAGGTCGCCGCCCGGCTAGGCACTCTCACAGCGGTCTGGGCGATCCAGGAAACCCGGTCGGGAGAATATTCTTTCCGCTTTCCCGATGGCCGGGAGGGTTGGTTCTTCGGCACCTACTCGCCGCTCCGGGGCTCGACGCCCCTGGTCGCTTTCGTGATCCTCGACATAACCGCGCGGCGCGAGGCTCAGCATCAGGCCGAGCGGCAGGGCGCGCGGTTGGCCCTCGCCTTGAACGTCACGGGGCTGGGGCTGTGGGATTTCGACTTCGCAGCTGACCGAGTCGATTGGGACGCCCGGACGCGGCAGCTGTTCGGCGTGAAGGGCGAAGGGCCGATCGACTTCGCCGTCTACAGGGCCGCGGTTCACCCAGAGGACTTCCCGGCGGTAGAGGCGGCTTTCAATTCGGCGGTCGCGGGGGAGAACGGCGGTTCTTACGTGGTGGAGCACCGGACCGCCGCGCTGGGGGAGGGCGGCTCGGCCGTCTGGATCAGAGGCGCGGCCCAGGTGATGTTCGACGCCGCAGGCCAACCCTCGCATGTGATTGGGACCGCCCAGGACATTTCGGCCCAGGTGGCGGCGCGTGAGCGGCAGGAGTTGCTGTTGGCTGAGCTGAATCATCGGGTGAAGAACAATCTGGCGGCGGTGCAGGCGATAGCGTCGCAGACGATGCGTGGCGCCTCTGACAATCCGGCCGCCTTCCGCACGGCGTTCGACAGCCGCATCCAATCCATGGCGCGAGGCCACGACCTGCTGACTCGCAATGCTTGGGAAGCCGCCGACTTGCGCGAGGTGATTGAGGCGGCCTTGTCGCCGTTCGCGACCGAGTTGTTCGACATCACCGGCTCGCGGGCGCCTGCGCCCCTGAACCCCGAGATGGCGGTCAATCTGGTGATGGTGCTGAACGAACTGGCGACCAACGCCTCGAAGTACGGGGCGTTGGCGGGCGCCGGCCGCGTCTCCATTGTCTGGACGGTCGTGGACAATGTCATGGCGTTGGAGTGGCGCGAGCGCGGCGGGCCGCCCGTGGAGCCGCCGACCCGATCAGGCTTCGGCACCCGCCTGACGCGGGCGGCCCTCCAGGCCTATGGGGGAACGGTGGAGCTCACCTTTCCCCCGCACGGCGTTGAGTGCCGTATGCAGGCGCCTCTCGCGGCCGGTTAGGCTTCAAGCTTGGCGTCGAGGGTGATCTCGGCGTTGAGCAACCGCGACACCGGGCAGCTCTTCTCGGCTGCCTGCGCCAGTTCCTCGAACTTGGCCTGGTCGAGCCCAGGAACCTTTGCGCGTAGCGTCAGCGCCGAGCGGTCGATCTTGAAGCCCTCGCCGTCGGGCACGAGCGAGATGGCGGCCTCGGTGCTGAGTTCCTCGGCCTGCGCGCCGGCGCGTTGAATGAGGAAGGCGAGCTGCATCGTAAAGCAGCCGGCGTGAGCCGCGGCGATCAGTTCCTCGGGGTTGGTCCCGGGCTCGCTCTCGAAGCGGGTCTTGAAGGAGTAAGGGGTCGCCGACAGTACGCCGGAGTCGGTGGTCAGGTCGCCGTTTCCGTCCTTGCCGGTTCCGCGCCAGACTGCGCGTGCTTTGCGGATCATTCTCGTCTCCCTTGAGCAGAGCCCGGTTGGCCCAGGTCTAATCAACGTCGATGAAGCGCAAATGGCTCACGCAATCGCCTTGCGGCCGTTCATTTCGTCACCGGCGTCCTTAGGCAGGCGGACAAAGAAGAACAGCGAGAGGAAAGTGATCAGGCCGATCACCACGAAGACCGGCGCGATCGAGCCAGCGCTGAGGTGGGTGTCGCCCCGGGCCAGCATGAAGAAGTGCATCAGCGCCGCGGCGATGCCGATGCCGATCGACTGGACAAGCTGCTGCATCATCGCCGCCGTGGTCGAGGCGCGGCTCATCTGGGCCTGCTCGATATCGGCGTAAGCCATGCCGTTGAGGCTGGTGAACTGCAGCGAGCGAAAGAAGCCGCCGACCGCCAAGATCGCCATGATTACCCAGTGGGGCGTGGTGGGTTGGAAGAGCCCGTAGGTCATGAAGCTGATACCGACGATGACCGCGTTGACGGTTAGGACGGTGCGGAAGCCGTACCGGCGCAGGATCGGCGGTGCAGTGGTCTTCATGACCAGGGCGCCGGCCGCTGAGACGAAGGTCATCAGGCCCGCTTGGAATGGCGAAAGGCCAAAGCCGATCTGCAGCAGCATGGCCAGCATGAACGGCGTGGCCCCCATTGCGATCCGCATGAACGAGCCGCCGACGACCGAGGCGGTGAAGGTTTGGATCTTGAAGACCGTGAGGTCGAGGATGGCGTGCGGGTTGCCGCGCGCGTGCCGCCAGTAGATGCCGAGCGCCGTCGCGCCGCCGAGGAACAGGGCCACGACCACGCCGGGCGGCAGGGTGTCGCGGCCAAGGTTCTCGAACCCGAAGATCAGGCCCGCCAGGCCGACGCCGGTCAGCGCGATGCCGATCCAGTCGATCGGCGACACGTCCTGTTCTTTCACGTTGGGAACGAACCGGGCCACCAGGAACACGCCGACAATGGCGATCGGGATGTTCAGGAAGAATATCCACCGCCAGTCGGCGAAGGTGACGATGGCGCCGCCCACGACCGGCCCGATCACCGGGCCAAGCAGAGCCGGCATGGTCATGACGGACATCGCCCCCACCAGCTCGCTCTTTGGTGTCGTGCGCAGCAGCACCAGGCGACCTACGGGTCCCATCATTGCGCCGGCCATACCCTGGAATATCCGGGCGATGACCAGTTGGGTGAGGTTTTCGGCGAAGCCGCAGGCGGCCGAGGCGGCGGCGAACAGCACCATGGCGGCGATGAATATCCGCTTGGCCCCGAATTTGTCGGCGACCCAGCCGCTGATCGGCAGGAAGACGGCCGAAGACAGCAGGAACATGGTGATGGCCAGGTTCAGCCGCAGCGGATCCTCGTCCAGCGCCACGGCCATGGTCGGCAGGGCGTTGGAGAGCACCGTGGCGTTCATCGTCTGCATCAGCAGCGCTGAACCTATGATCGCGGGGATCACCCAGCCGCGGGCGACGGCCTGGCCGCGGGCCTCCTCAGGCGGGCTATCGACTGGGCTCATGGTTCAAGGCTCAGGAGTTCGAGGAGTGGGCCTTGGGCCGCGTTCAGCGCGTCCCGCGCCTGCGGGGTGAGCTTGGCGAGACGGGCGGCAAGCCAGTCGTTGCGGAGCTGGCGGATCAGGTCCAGCTGGGCCGAACCCGTCTCGGTGATCTCCAGCCCGGTCCGACGGCCGTCGTCGATGCAGGCCGCGCGGGCGATCCAGCCTGCAGCCTCAAGGCGTTTGACGTGGCCGCTCATGGCAGGGCGGGACATCTGCTCGGCGTCGGCGAGATCGCAGACCCCGACCCCCGGCTTGCGCTTGATTTGGCCCAGGACGAGCGCGTCGAGCGCCGAGACCCCAGCGCGTTGAGCCTCTTGCCGCAGGCGCCGAGCCAACCGCAGCAAGGGCGCCCTGAGGGCGTCGGCGAGGAGCGTGGGATCGGAGGTGTCGGTGGTGGGCATGCAGCGCCATATAGTTAGGTCGCCGAACTATCTATGCGGTGCGGTACAGTCGGTCAATCGCGCTGAGTGGCCGCCCGATTAACGGGAACGATGCTTGGTCTGCCCCGTTTAGGCGAGTGAACATCAACCTTGAGGTGAGAGCGATGGGCGTGATGCTACATTCAGAGCCGCCGCCGCGTCTGGATACGACGCGGGCCACCGAGGAAGTACGCCGGGCGGTTCGGGGGTTCTCCGCAGATCAAATCTTGGACGTTGCAGACATGCTGCACGACATGATCCGCGAGCGTCGGTCGGGGCCTGTGTCAGGCGCGCGCTCGGTGCGCAAACCACGCTAGCTGTCGTTGATCGCGCGCCGGGCCTCTTCCAGGTTGATCGAGAGGGTTTGGAGTTCGATAGACAGGTCTTGTAGCGCCTGCCTGCACCATTCGAGCGGTTCATCTCGGGCCGCGCCGGCCCTGGCGCGCTCGCCAACGGCATGGGCCTGCTGGGCGGCGGTCTGGCACGCCGCGATCGCCGACAGCAGCCGGCCCTTCGGGCTTTCGCTCCAGAGCCGGCGGGCGGCGAATTTGGCCTGGGCGGCCGCTTGCAGGGACGCCGGAGAGCGAGGTTGGACGATCTCCGGCCCCAGGCCGGACCAGTTTACGCCGCGATGGCGGATCAGATCGCGCTGGCGGTGTTCGGCCCTGGCCGCATCGGCCGCGATCTCCGCGGCGAGCAATGGGGCCGCTTCCCGTGGG
>NZ_JAURWM010000372.1 GCF_030654915.1 Phenylobacterium sp.
GTAGAACTGGGTCATCAGGCTCGCGCCTTCGCCCAGGGCGTTGACGGCCGGGTCGGCGAGGACGCCGGTCAGCAGGGCGCCGATGATGCCGGCGATGCCGTGCACGCCGAAGGCGTCCAGGCTGTCGTCGTACTTCAGCAGGCGCTTCAGCCACACCGCGCCGAAGTAGCCGCCTGCGCCGCCCAGCAGGCCGATGATCAGCGCGCCTTGCGGGTTCACGAAGCCAGCGGCCGGAGTAATGGCGACCAGACCAGCCACCGCGCCGGAGGCGAGGCCCAGCATGCCGGGCTTCTTACGCTCGACCCACTCGATGACCATCCAGGCGATGGCGGCCGCGGCCGTGGCCACTTGAGTGTTCAGCATGGCGATACCGGCCAGGGAGTTCGCACCGACGGCCGAACCCGCGTTGAAGCCGAACCAGCCGACCCACAGCAGGCTGGCGCCGATCATGGTCAGGACCAGGTTGTGCGGAGCCATGTTCTCGGTTCCGTAGCCTTTGCGACGGCCAAGCACGAGGGCGCAGATCAGGCCAGCGACGCCAGCATTGATGTGAACCACGGTGCCGCCGGCGAAGTCGAGCACGCCAGCCCCGCCGAGGAAGCCGCCGCCCCAAACCGCGTGGGCGGTCGGCGCATAGACGAACAGGGACCAGAGCACGGTGAACACCAGCACCGCCGAGAACTTCATGCGCTCGGCATAGGCGCCGGCGATCAGGGCCGGGGTGATGATCGCGAAGGTCATCTGGAACATCACGAACACCGATTCCGGGATCGTGGCGGCCAGGCTGTTCGTGCTCTCCATGGTCACGCCGGACAGGAACATGTTCCCCAGCCCGCCGATCACCTTGTTCAGTCCTTCATTGCCGTTGGCGCTGAAGGACAGGGAGTAGCCGGCGATCATCCAGACGACCGAGATCACCGCGGTGATCGCGAACGACTGGGCGACGGTGGCGATGACGTTCTTACGCCGCACCATGCCGCCGTAGAACAGGGCCAGGCCCGGAATGGTCATCATCAGGACCAGAGCCGTGGAGGTCAGCACCCAGGAAGTGTCGCCAGTGTCGATGGTCGGCTTGTCCGCTTCCTCGGGGGCGGGCGCCGGAGCGACCTCCGCCACCGCGGCAGGCGCCTCGATCGCCGCCGGCGCAGGCGTGGCCTCGGCGGCGACCGGGGCCGGAGCGGCGTCCTGGGCGATGGCCGCCGCCGGGGCGAGCACTCCGCCCGCGAGCATGGCGGCGAGCACCAGGCCCGTCAGCTTTTGCAGTCCAGATTTTTTCATTGTCGTGATCCCCTTGTCCCGATGAGTTCGACGGCGCCTAGAGCGCGGCCGTGCCGGACTCTCCGGTCCGAATTCGCACTGCGTCCTCGACGTTGAGGACGAAGATCTTGCCATCCCCGATCTTGCCCGTGGCGGCCGCGGCCTTGATGGCTTCGACGGCCTTGCCGGCGGCGGAGTCGTCGACGACCGCTTCCAGCTTCACCTTGGGAACGAAATTCACTTGGTACTCTGCCCCCCGGTAGATTTCCGTCTGACCCTTTTGCCGGCCGTAGCCTTTGACTTCCGAGACCGTCAGCCCCTCGACGCCGGCGCCCACGAGCGCTTCGCGCACGTCGTCCAGTTTGAAGGGTTTGACGATCGCTATGATCAATTTCATCGCCTGCTCCCGCGCGCCCTGTAAGCCAGGGGATGCGCCCTTCGTGTTGTCCCGCTCCGCCGGGAGACACAGCTCACTCCCCCTCCGACGGCTAGACGACGCTATCGGGGGGCGGGGCTTGCGGCCGTGCTTGGTAACCTCTGATCAAGGAAAAGGCGCTCGCCGCGCGTTTGCTGGGCAGATCGGCGTTATGGCGCCCAATTTAGCGGCGTTCTGGCGCTCCAGGCGCTGTCTGGCGGTCCCTCGGGGTGGGGCTTTCACGCGCCCGTGAACGCCGCCGCCCTCCCCAAAGCGCGGTTATGAAGGGGGGAACTAACGCCACTGCTGAACGCTTGATGACTGCGCGGCCCGGTTGCGGGGGGGCGGGCCATCATTCGGAGACGACGAAATGATGATCAGAACTCTGCTCACCGCCACGGCGGCCCTGGCTCTGCTGGCTGGCGGGGCGCATGCCGGCGACGGCAAAAAGCAAGCTAAGCCTGCCGCCGCTCCGGCGGCCGCCTCTCAGATGGGGACCGACAGTTCCAGCCAGTCCATGTCAAACCCACCGGTCAGCGCTGATGCGATGAGCGCCGGCGTCGACACCTCGGCGACGGCGATCGCGGCGAACACCCGGCTCATCACCAACGGCCCGGTCGCCGACACCCCTGAGAACCGCGCCAAGTTCCCGCCGCTCTCCAAGACCGGCCGGAACACCAAGCCGCGCGGCAACTAGGATCAGGCGGTCCGCCGTGACGACCGCGTCGGACCGACGATTCATTCTGCCTCGCACATCGGGCGGAGGCTTGAGCTTGGCCGGAACAAACGTGATCTCTGAACGCTCTCTACTCGCACGGTCTGGTTGTGATCTGGGCCGCCAATTGGAGGGATGAGAGTTGATAAAGACGATTTGCGCCGCCGCCGCGATGGCTCTGGCGGCCGGGGCTGCCCACGCGCAGCCCGCCAGCCAACCCCAGCAAGCTCCGCCTGCCCAGCCTCCGGCGCAGAGCGCGGGCGTTCAAGTGACGACCAGCGTGGACAGCGGAGGCGTGACGGTTCACCGTGTGACCAACGGGCCGGTCGCCGATACGCCGGAAAATCGCGCCAAGTTCCCGCCGCTCTCGGCGACCGGGCGCAACACCAAACCCCAAGGCAAATAGAGCAAGGCTTTCCGCCTTGAAGGGAAGGTCGGCGGGCCCTATGGTCCGCCGACTTTTTTTGCGCCTGCGAAACCAGCCCTATGTCAGCCAAAAAGCCTCTATCGTTTCAGGACCTTATCC
>NZ_JAURWM010000377.1 GCF_030654915.1 Phenylobacterium sp.
CTGGGCGACTTCATCGAGGACAAGAACGCGATCCTGCCCATCGACGCGGCCATCCAGTCGAACCTGCGCGAGACCACCACGCGCGTGCTCGCCTCGCTGACCCCGCGTGAGGAACGTGTCCTGCGGATGCGCTTCGGCATCGGCATGAACACCGACCACACCCTCGAAGAGGTTGGTCAGCAGTTCAGCGTCACCCGCGAACGGATCCGTCAGATCGAGGCAAAGGCGCTTCGTAAACTGAAGCATCCGTCGCGCTCGCGGAAGCTGCGCAGCTTCCTCGACAGCTAACGAACGACCCCGGATGACGGGAATGTAACACCGGCGCCCTGGTCGCGCCGTCACGCCCTCGACTAAGGTCTCTCCAGACTTGGTCGGGGGCGTTTCTATGAGTCTTTCCAGAAATCGGGCGCGGATGTTCGTTAGCGGAGCCGCTATCGCGATGCTCGCAGGGTCGGTCATGGCCGCGCCGGCGCCGGCCGCGCGCTCGGCGCAGCGGATCAAGGCCCACATCGCCTTCCTGGCTGACGACCTGCTGCAGGGCCGCGAGACCGGGACGCCCGGCTTCGATATCGCCGCGGCCTATGTCGCCTCGCAATTGGCCCAGATCGGGGTGAAGCCCGGCGCCGCCGACGGCTCTTACTTCCAGCAAGTGCCGATGAGCGGCTTCCGTTCGGCGGACGAGGGCAAGCTGTTGCTCACCCCGAAGGGCGGGGCCGCCACGCCGCTGGTGTTCGGCGAGGACTACGTGCCCGGCCGCAATCCGCTTTCGCCCACGACCCACGTGTCGGCGCCCCTGGTGTTCGTCGGCTACGGCGTGGTCGGGGGTGATCGCGACGACTATGCCGGCCTGGACGTGAAGGGGAAGATCGTGGTGGCCCTGGCGGGCGCGCCAGCCTCGCTGCAGACCGAGGAGCGCGCCTACTACGCCAGCGGCCGCACCAAGCGGCTCGCGGCCGAGGCGCGCGGCGCGGCTGGCTTCATGTCCATCAACACGCCCGCCGATGAGGTCCGCCGCCCCTTCGACGGCGCGGTCCGGAGTTGGAAAAGCTGGGGAGTCACCTGGCGCGATGGCGCCGGCAAGCCGTTTTCTCCGGCCGGCTCGACGCCTGACCTGGCGAGCATCAGCGTCAAGGGCGCGCAGAAGATCTTCGCCGGTGCGCCGCAGAGTTTCGCCGACGTGGTCAAGGCCGCCGAAGCCGGAACCCCGCCGCGCTTTGTCCTGCCCGCAAGCCTGGACGCGACGCTCAACACTGAGCTGAAGAGCGTCCAGAGCGCCAATGTGGTCGGCCTGATCCCGGGCTCCGATCCGAAGCTGAAGAACGAAGTGATCGTGCTGTCAGCCCACCTCGACCACGTTGGGATCACCAGTCCGGTCAAGGGCGACAGCATCAATAATGGCGCGATGGACAACGCCAGCGGCGTCGCCACCACCCTGGAGGTCGCCCGCGCCTTCGCCGAGGGCAAGCGGCCGCGCCGCACGCTGATGTTCCTGCTGAACACCGGCGAGGAAAAGGGTCTGGTGGGCGCCGACTACTTCGCGCGCAACCCGCCCACCTCGTGGCCGATCGTCGCCAACGTCAATCTGGACATGCCAGTCCTGACCTACGACTTCACCGACGTCGTGGCCTTCGGGGCTGAACGCTCGACGCTGGGTCCGGCCGTGCAGCGTGCGGCGGCGCGTTCGGGCGTGAAGCTGTCGGCCGATCCGATGCCGCAGGAGGGCCTGTTCACCCGCAGCGATCACTTCCGCTTCGTGGAGCAGGGCGTGCCCTCGGTGTTCCTGATGACCGGCTTCGCCAATGGCGGCGAGGCGGCCTTCACCACCTTCCTGCGGGACCACTATCACAAGCCCAGCGACGACCTTTCCCAGCCCATCGACTATGCGGCCGGGGCCAAGTTCGCCGCGATCAACTACGAGATCACCCGTGAACTGGCGGACGCCGACAAGGCGCCAACCTGGAACAAGGGCGACTTCTTCGGGACCCTGTTCGGGAAGAAGCGCTAGCGCGGATCCTGACGACGAGTGACAGAACGTCGTTCTTGGATAAGGTTGGCGCGTCAGGACCCAGGTGGACGCCATGCTGAAGGTATTTTTCATCGCTGTGGGGGCGGCGCTGCTGGGCGCGTCCGCCTCGACGGCCCAGGCGCCGAGGATGAGCCAGGCCGAGGGCCTGCAACTCGCCGAGGCCGGAGGCTTCAGGATCTCCGGCGGCAAGGCGATCAATGTCTGCGGCACGCCCTCGACGCCGAAATTCACCTATGTGGACCTGAACGGCGACGGCGCGCCCGAAGCGGTGGCCGTCGATAAGAACCCCTCCTGCTATGGCGGGGCCGGCGAGTGGTTCACCGTGGTCGCCAAGGGGCGCGATGGCCGTTGGCGCGCCATCGCACGCGACACCGGCGCCCTGACCTGGGAGCCGACTCGCACCGCCGGGTGGTTGGACGCCCGCGTGGTCAGCAACTGCGCGCGGATCTGGAAATACACCGGCGACGGCTACGTCCGCCCCAACGCCTGCGCCGCCGAACCGGCCGGGAGGGCGGCCGTGGCGGGGGGCGTCACCGCTGCCGAAAAGACCGCCGCCCTGCGCGCAGCCGGCTTCACGCAACGGGCCGGCAAGTGGACGAGCGGTGAGGGCGAGTGCGAGGCCTTCGTCGAGCCGGAGGGCGTCCGGGACCTGAACGGCGACGGCAAGCTCGAGGTGATCATCACCGAGAGCGGCACGTTCTGCTACGGCAACACCGGCCAGGGCTTCTATCTGATGACCAAAACCCCTGCCGGGGCGTGGCGAACCGTCTACCAAAGCCGAGGCATTCCCGAGATCCAGACGACCAAGGGCGCGGGGGGCTGGGCCGACATCGAAGTCGGCGGGCCGGGCTTCTGCTTCCCGATCGTCCGCTACGACGGCAAGACCTACGTCATGAACCGCCAGAAGGAATACCAGCCCGGCGCC
Source organism: Phenylobacterium sp. (assembly GCF_030654915.1). Taxonomy (GTDB): domain Bacteria; phylum Pseudomonadota; class Alphaproteobacteria; order Caulobacterales; family Caulobacteraceae; genus Phenylobacterium. Next base: position 2,952 of record NZ_JAURWM010000377.1, read on the forward strand.
TGCGCGCGGCGATAGGGCCTAGCGCCAGGCGTAATTGAAGCTGACGGAGATCCGTTCCTTCTTGGCGGCGTTGGCCGGGACCTCGTGGCGCAGCCAGCTTTCCCACATCAGCACCGTGCCTGGCTCGGGTTGGAGGTAGACGAAGCTGCGGGCGCTCTCGGCGGCGTCGGCCTTGCGGGGCGGCGCGGCCATCATCAGCGGCAGCCGCGGATCTTCCAGTTTCAGCGCGCTCGCGCCGGGCGGCGTGGCCACATAGACCGTGCCCGACAGCACGCTGTGCGGGTGGATGTGGCCCGAATGGGCCGCGCCCGGCTTAAGGATATTGACCCAGAGGCTGTCGAGCTTCAGCCGGCGGCGGCCTAGATCGAGTTCCAGGTCCTTGGCGAAGGCGGCCGCGTGGCGATCCAGCTTGCGCTTCAGGTCATCGAAGATGCTGGCGCGCATCGGCAGGTCGTCGAGCGAGGCGTAGGAGGTGTAGCCGCCATAGCGGTGCTCCTTGCACCAGGCGCGGCCGGCCATGTCTTCGTCGGCCAACATCCGGCAGGCATCTTCGAGCTCTTCGTTGAACGCGGCGAAGTCGCGTTCGCCGCCAAGCGAGGCTTCATAGATCTGGGTGACGAATAGGGAGCGCAGCGCCATGCCCCGGCCGCTACCGGGCCTAGTGGCGCTTGTCAAAGGCGCAGGCGCCTCAGGCGACGATGTCTAGCAGGTCGCCCGCCATGTCCTGGGCCGTGCGGATCACCGCGGCGTTGGCCGAAAACGCGTGTTTGGCGGTGATCTGCTCCACGATCTCGCCGGTGAGATCGACGTCGGCGCCGGGGACACCCATCTGGGCGACGCGGCCGGCGGAGGCCTCGAACCGGCGGCTGGCGGCCAGCATTCCATATTGAGCGGTGGCGATGGGATCCATGACTGGTCCTCCTACGTTCAGCATGCGGTCTCTGCGGTTAAGCTTTCGCGCAGGGGCGTGGTGAACAGCAGGCTAAGCATGTCGCCGCCGGAGCTGCGCCTTGGTCATGGTGTTATGATGCTCGAAACAGGAGGATTGCTGATGATACGCACAACCCTAGTCGCCTTGGTGATGCTGGCTGGGTCAGCGGGCCTCGCATCGGCCCAGGCCCCGCTGTCGCAGAATCCGCCCACCCAGACCGTCATCTGCCTGGACGTTAACGGCGCCACCTTGCCGGTCTCGTGCACGGTGCCCGCCAGCCGGCTCGATAAGCGCGAGGACATCTGCATGTGCCGCGCCGGCCGGCGGGTGGACGTGTCGATCTGCCCCACGGGCGTGCGTGCGCCGCCCGAGAACGTCGAGCTGATGAAGGCCCGCAGGCTGGCGGTGAACGACGGCAGCCTCATCGGCGACCTCTTCAAAGGCCAGCCGATGTGCGTCGAAGGCCGTAACCCCTAGAGGGCCTTGCCGAGCGCCGCGTAGGTCAGCTTCTGGAACACCGGAAGCGCCGCGCGGCCGCCCATGCGCTGACCGGTCGCCAACTGGGATGCGGCTTCCGGGCCTAGCGGCATGGAGTTCTGGATCAGATAGATCATCACCATGTCCTCGACCGGGTCGGCTTGCCACCAAGTGCCGAAGGCGCCGGGCCAGCCGAACGAGCCTTCCGAGCCGGCGCCCATCCAGGCCTGCTTCTCGGGATCGGTGATGATGGAGGCTCCAAGGCCAAAGCCCTGGCCCAACCAGAACGGGATGCCCATGAACGGGATCGATCGTTGCTCGGGCGTGAGCTGGTTGGTCAGCATCAGGTCCAGCGTCTCGCGCTTCACGTAGCGCACGCCGTCCAACTCCCCGCCGGCCAGCATCATGCGGGCGAACTTCAGATAATCGTCAGCGGTCGAGATCAGTCCGCCGCCGCCCGCGCAGAACCCGGGCGCCGCGTCGCTGTGCGGAAACGAGATATCCTGCATCTGGTCGGTCGCCGGATCGATCCGATAGAGCTTGGCCATCCGTTCGCGCTTCTCGGGCGGACACCAGAAGTCGGTATCGGTCATGCCGAGCGGCTTCAGGATCCGCTCCATGATGAAGTCGCGGTAAGGCATGCCGGCGACGCGGCCGACCAGGAAGCCCAGGACGTCGGTCGCGTGGCTGTAGTGGAAGCGCTCGCCCGGCGGATAGGACAGCGGCAGGGAGGCGAGGCGCTGCAGCCATTCATCGGGCGTGTGGAACACCAGCAGCGGCGATCCCAGGACCTCTTCATGGGCATGGGCGATCGGGCCGACCGAGGTGAAGCCATAGGCTAGGCCCGAGCGGTGGGTCATCAAGTCGTTGACGGTGATGTCGCGCGGGGCGCGATAGGTCTCGTCCAGTGGGCCGGTGGCGGACTTCAGGACCTTCATGTCCTTGAATTCCGGCATCCACTTGGTAATCGGGTCGTCGAGCTTAAGCTTGCCTTCTTCCATCAGCATGAGGGCGGCGATGGAGGTGATCGGCTTGGTCATGGAGGCGATGCGGAACATCGTGTCGCGGGTCATCGGCAGGCCGCCGGCCACGTCGCGCTGGCCTATGGTGTTGACCTGGGCGATCTCGCCCTTGCGCCACAGCAGAGTGACGAAACCTGAGAGGTCGCCGGCCTCGATCACCGGTTTCAGCGCGGCGGGGATCGCCGCCAGACCTTCGGAAGAAAAGCCGCCCAGAGCCTGATCGCCGTCCATGTCGCCTCGCCCATGCCTGCGTCGGGTCCGCCATGGCCCAACGTCGAGCGAGATATGGGCGGCTTGACGCGGGGCTCGTCAAGCATACTTCGCCTTCGAAAGCTGGCGCCCTACTGCCGGGTCGGCGCCTCGTAGGTGGCCATCATCTCGCCCTGGGCCAGGGTGTGGCCCTTGAGGATGTGCAGCAGTTCGGCGAGCGGCGTGTCGGGGCCTACCTCGACCTGCTGATCCAGGGCGAAGAGCTGGAAATAGTAGCGATGGACGCCGTGGCCCTGGGGCGGGCGCGGGCCAAACCAGCCGTAGTCGCCATTGTCGTTGCGGCCCTGGATGATGGGGTGAGGCGGATCGATGCGCTGGGCCAGCGGCACGCCCTCAGGCAGGCCGCCAGCCTCCGGCGGAATATTCCAGATCATCCAGTGAAGGTAGGGCTTCTCCTGCGGCGCATCGGGATCCTCGACGATCAGGGCGTAGCTCTGCGCCCCTTCGACGTCGGTCCAGGTCAGGGGCGGCGAGCGGTTCTCATGATAGGCCGAATGGCGATCGGCCAGCCGGCCGTCGGGCTCCTGCGACGGGGACATCACGACGATTCCGCTCTCATTGCGGGGCTGGACCTTAAAGATGGTGATGGTTTCGCCCGAGTGGGCCGGGGTGCTCATGGGGTGCGCTCCTCTGAACAACGACAACCGGTTTGAATGCGGCTTGGTTGCGCGACTGGGCAATTGCCCCTAGCTCAAGATATGTCCTGGCTCATTGGCAATCTGGCTCGCTTCCTGCGCCCGCTGACGCTCGCGGCCCTGGCGATGGCCGCCGGGGCCTGTACGCCGCTGGGCCTTTTCGCCACCTTCACGCCGCGCGACCCGGCGGTGCTCGGCGCGGTGGATCAAGCCTATGGCGACAAGGCGCGCCAAACGCTTGACGTCTACGCCCCGCGCCAGATCGACGCCTCGCGGCCGATCGCGGTTTTCCTCTATGGCGGCGGCTGGGAAAAGGGGCGCAAGTGGGACTATGGCTGGGTGGCCCAGGCCCTGGCGGCTCGGGGCTTCGTTGTCGTCCTGCCTGACTATCGGCTCTATCCCGACGTCCGTTTCCCTGACTTCCTGAGAGACAACGCCGAGGCGGTCCGCTGGGCCGTGGACCACGCCGGCGCCTATGGCGGCGATCCCAATCGCATCGTGCTGCTCGGTCACTCGGCGGGCGCCTACAACGCCGTGATGCTAGGCCTTGATCCCAGCTATCTGGAGGCGGCCGGTGTCGACCCCTCGCACATCCGCGCCGTGGCGGGCATTGCCGGCCCCTACGACTTCCTGCCGCTGACGCCGGATATGGACGGGGTGTTCGGTCACGCCTCGGACGTCGCCCTGACTCAACCCCTAAATTTCGTGCGGCCGGACGCGCCGCCCATGCTGCTGGTCACCGGCGACGCCGACGTGGTGGTGGATCCGGCGAACACCACGGTCCTGGCCCGGGCGCTCGGTTCGGCGGGCGCGAGCGTCCAGGAAAAGCACTATCCGAATGTCGGCCACAACGAGATCATGGCCGCCATGTCGCGGCCCTTTCGTGACCGAGTCCCGGTCCTGAGCGACATCTCCGACTTCCTGATGCGCGAAGCCGACTGATCGGCCGCCGACGCCGTCGGGTCGGCGGTCATTTCTTTTTGGCCGATGAGATTGTCAGGCCGCCGCTGCCCACCCGCTATCCGTCTCAAAAATATGAAGTCTTGGTCGCGGCCCTCGCGCCTTGTCGGCGCGACATATTGACGTTACGTCAATCTCGCTGCGGTGCGGCAATTGTGCAGGGGAGTGTTCGAGGTTATATCCGACGGCCCTCGGTTTCCGGGGTTTTGTGCATCGCACGTAGAAGGACCGCCTATGCTGGTGACCCTGATGAAGGCCAAGCTGCATCGCGCGACGGTGACGCAGGCCGATCTCGAATATGAAGGCTCGATCGCGATTGATCGCGACCTGCTGGACGCTTCGGGCATCCTCCCGCACGAGCAGGTCGACGTACTGAACATCACCACGGGCGCGCGCTTCACCACCTACGCCATCGAGGCTCCGCGCGGCTCCAAGGTCATCGGCGTCAACGGCGCCGCCGCCCGCCTCGTCCAAAAGGGCGACAAGGTCATTGTCGTGACCTACGGCATGCTGCCGGAAGAAGAAGCCCGCAACTACTCGCCGAGCGTCGTGCTGTTGGACGACGGCAACCACATCAAGCACGCGGCCTGATGATCCGCCTCGCCGCCCTGGGCCTATCGGCGGCGATCCTGTCGGCTTGCGCCCCTGGCGCGCCGGCAGGGGTGGAGAAGGCCAAGCTCGACGACGCCGTGTCGCGGGCTATTGGGGATCCTGGCACCTGCGTTCTGATCGGGCAGGGGGGCAAGGTCGCCTATCGCTACGGCACCAATGTCATCTGCGGGCGCAAGCTGCCGACGTGCGAGGGTAGCGGCGTGCAAGCCGTTTCCGACCTGTTGGCCGTGGCGCCGACGTCGGGTCCGCCGAAGACGGCGAGCTGCCGCAGCAATCCCGAAGGCACCCGTATCGTGGCCTGGGCGGCCGGTCCCGTCGAGGGCTCGGACCTTGTCTTCGCCGCGGTGATGGAGGGCGATGAAATCCCGCCGGGCGTGATCATCGCCGACAAGCTCAAGACCGCCTTCGCCCGAGCTGGCCTGGGCGCGAAGTAGCCCTCCTCCCGCGAGGGGAGAAGGGCTGGCGCTCAGCGCCTATTTCGTCAGTTCATAGAGACCGTTGATGTCGATGCGGACGCTCAGTTCGCCGGCCGACACCGGAACGCTGTCCCCAGCCTTTTCCATGCGGGCATAGGCCATCATCGGCGCGGGCGGGGGGCCGCCCGAATAGCCGCCGCTTTCGCTGAGCGTCACCAAACGCCCGACGCGGTGGCCGGTGGCCTTGGCGTAAAGGTCGGCCTTCGCGGCCAACGCCTTCACGGCCGCGTGGCGGGCGGCGTCCTCGGCGGCGCTCGGATCCTTGAGGCCGAACGAGATGCCGTTCACCTGATTGGCGCCGGCCTTCACCGTGGCGTCGACCGCCTGGCCCAGCTTGTTCAGGTCATTCACGGTGATCGTCACCTGGTTGGAGGCCTGGTAGCCGCGCAGCTTCGGCGGTTCGTTCTGCACATAGTCGTACTGCGGGCTCAGGTTCAGGCCCGAGGTTTGAATTTCCTTGTCGGCGATGCCGGCCTTGCGCAGGGCGGCGATCATGGACGTCATCTGCGTGTTGTTCGCGGTCAGGGCCGCCGCGGCGGTCGGGGCCTCGGTCTGCACGCCGAGATTGATCGTCGCCTTGTCGGGCGCGATGCGGGTCTCGCCGTAGGCCGAGAGGTTGAGGGTCGTGGCTTTGAACATCGAATCTGCCGAAGGCGGAGGGGTCTGTGCGAAAGCGGCGGGCGCGGCGGCGGTCGCGAGAAGAAGAGCCATAGCGCCGGCGCGAACGAGGGTTTTCATCAGGATCTCCAAAATCACCCGTTTTCCGGGCGTCCCATGCATCGGATGATGAACGGAGTTGTCCTTCTGACAAAGCGAAGCTGAACGGCAGCTTTAAGGCGCGTGCAGGTCATGGTAACCCGCACGTGCTGCTGCAGGGGCCTGTAGCTCAATGGTTAGAGCCGACCGCTCATAACGGTCTGGTTGTAGGTTCGAGTCCTACCGGGCCCACCAGCAGCGCCTTCCCTCGAAAATTCACCTGTGTTCCCCGAGACGCCCGGCGATCCAGGCGGGTTGCGCAGCTTTTTCGGTCTCAAGACAAGGCGCGCAATTGACTTGGGACGGCTGGCGACCGATCAGCGAACGCTGCGGGGGCGCCCGCGCGTCCATCAAGTTCGCAGAGTGAAGGTATCCAGGTCTTGCGCACGCAAATCGTTCATCCCGGCGCCGACAACCTGCGCTACGAAATCCGCCAGATCGTTGAGGTCGCGCGCGCCATCGAGGCGACCGGCGCAGCGATTCGCTGGGAGAACATTGGCGACCCGGTGGCCAAGGGCGAACGCGTCCCCGACTGGATCAAGCAAATCGTCATCCAGGCCGCGGGCGAGGACCTGAGCTTCGCCTACTCGCCGACCAAGGGCCTGGAAGAGGCGCGCAACTACATCGCCGATGAGCGCAATCTCGAGGGCGGCATCCAGATCACGGCCGAGGACATCCTGTTCTTCAACGGCCTGGGAGACGCCATCTCGACCATCTATGGCGCCCTGCATCCCAAGGCCCGCGTCATCGGTCCGAACCCGGCCTATCCGACCCACTCTTCGGCCGAGGCCGCGCACGCCGGCGCTCCGCACATCACCTATCGCCTGGATCCGGAGAACGGCTGGAAGCCCGACCTGGCGGATCTGGAGGCCAAGGTGGTCGCCAATCCGGACATCGCGGCGATCATCATCATCAATCCGGATAACCCGACGGGCTTCGTCTATCCGGAGGAAACGCTCGCCGCGATCGTCGAAATCGCCGCGCGCTATGGCCTGTTCGTCATTTCCGACGAGATCTATTCGAACCTGGCCTACCGGGACAGCGGGATGCGCAAGCTCGCCTCGGTGATCGGCAAGGTGCCGGCCATCGCCATGCGCGGCATCTCCAAGGAATTCCCCTGGCCGGGCGCCCGCTGTGGCTGGATCGAGATCTACAATCGCGATCAGGACGCGAACTTCGACCGCTTCGCCAAGTCCCTGCTGGAAGCCAAGATGCTGGAGGTCTGCGCCACCACCTTGCCGCAGAAGGTGCTGCCGCGGGTCATGGGCGACGAGCGCTACTATCCTTACCTGGAGACCCGGGTCTCCACTTACGACCGCCGCGCTCGGCGCGCGGTCGAGGTGTTGGGCAGCCTGCCCGAGGTGATCATCCATCCAGCGCGCGGCGCCTTCTATATGACGGCGGTCTTCCGGGCCGGCGCGCTGCGACCGGACCAGAGCCTGCCCTTGGCGCCGCAGGCGCAGGCCATCATCGGCCCGCAGCTGGGAGAGGCCCTCGACGCCCGGTTCGTCTATTACCTGCTGGGCGCCACCGGGATTTGCGTGGTGCCGCTGTCCACCGGCTTCAACTCCGACCTCGAGGGGTTCCGCTTCACCTTGTTGGAGCCTGACGAGCAAAAGTTCGAGGTCATCCTGCAGGACATGCGCGAGGCGCTTGTTGCCTATCTGGCGAGCGGCGCGCGGGGAAATCCGGCTTCCGCGCAGCTGGCGGCCGTCGACTAGGCGCCGCCCTCGGCGCGCCTCGTGGACTAGATTCGGGGCGCGACATCTTCGACGCGCGGCATTGCGTGTGGGACGATAGCGCCTAGGTGCGTCGTGCGACGGCGACTGATACACGGGGCGGCGCGTCCCCGGGCGCCGAGGAATCAAGAAGCGACTATGTCAAAGATGAACATCGGCAAGGCCATCATCCTGAGCGCAGGCCAGGGCCGGCGTCTCTCGCCCCTGACCGACACCCGGCCGAAGTGCCTGATCGAGCTGTCGGGCAAGAGCGTGCTGCACTGGCAGTTGCTGCACCTGAAGGCCGCCGGCCTGAAGGAGGTCGTGGTGATGACCGGCTTCGGCGCGGACGCCGTCGAGGCGGAGATCGCCCAGATCGCGCTGCCGGATCTCAAGGTCCGCACGCTGTTCAACCCGTTCTATGGTCTGACCGACAATCTGGCGACCTGCTGGCTGGCGCGCGATGAGATGCGCGGCGCATTCCTGCTGCTGAACGGCGACACGCTTTTCGAGCCCGCCATCGCCTCGCGCCTGCTGGATGCGCCGGTCTCGGCGGTCACGGTGACCGTCGACCGCAAGAGCGCCTACGACGCCGACGATATGAAGGTGCTGACCGAGGGCGGGCGCTTGCTGGCCATCGGCAAGACCATCACGGCCTTCGACGCTGAATCAATCGGCTTCCTGCGCTTCTCGGTCGAGGGCGCGACGGCGTTCGTGCGCACGGTCGAGCAGATCATGCGCACGCCTGAGGGCCTGAAGCGCTGGTATCTGAGCGTCATCAACGAGATGGCCCAGAGTGGCGAAGAGGTTTCGGTCGTCTCCATCCAGGGCCTGGACTGGGCCGAGATGGACTTCCCCGAAGACGTGGCGCGCAATCTCGAGCTGACGCAGAGCTGGTCGCGCCAGCCGGTCGCGGTCTAGCCTTCGACCAGCCGGCGCACGAGGTCGAGGTCGGCGGGCTTGTCCACATCGACCGCGGCCAGGCCATAGGGCGTGCGCACAGCCGCGGCCTCAACGCCGGCTTTGCGGCCTAGGCGCTGGACGGCGTCGTCGAGCGTCAGGCGGCCCAGCAGATAGCCGATCAGCATGCGTGGGCCGAGCATGGCCGCGATCTTCCACGGCTGCTTGCGGTGGGCCTCCACCTGGCGCCAGAGGTCGATGACCGCCAGGGCGCGTTCGTTGCGCAGGTAGAAGAGGTTGCAGCCGGAATAGCGCCCGTCGCGGAATTTCATGTAGCTGCGGATCGTATCGGGAGCCGCGGCGCGCACCGCGGCCTCCGGCGCCAGCAAGGCCGCGACATCGGCGTGGTCGGGAATGTCGGCCAGAAACCGTTGGATCCACTCAGGTTGCAGCAGCGCATGATCGACCGTGGTGACCAGCACCGGGAGGCCTAGCGCCCGCGCGCCTTGGCCGACGCTCACGCTCGGGCTGCCGGAGGCGGGCAGGGCCTCGAGCTGAGCCTTGGTCTCAAGCTCTTTCAGCGCCGCGATGATCGCCCCGTCAGAGGCCGAGACGCCGATATGGCTCGCGCCGGCGCGGTCCAGCGCCCCGATCACTCGGGCGAGCAGGGTCTCGCCGCCGAGTTCGATCAGCCCCTTGTGCGAGACGTCGGCGTAGGCGCAGAGCGCGTCGGGCTCGCCGCGCGACCCGGCCAGCACCAGGGCGGTGAACGGCTTCACGCCAGCGCCTTCTCATAGATGCGGTAGGTCTTGTAGACTCGCCCGCCGGCCCGCTCGCAGATGTTCCGCATGGCAAGGTTGTCTTCCAGGATCCAGGACATCTCGCACTGCTCGTAGCCGAGCTTTCTGGCCTCGCCACCGGCGGCGTCGATCAGCTGGAAGGGTAGGAGTTGGCCGCGCAGGGTGCCGGCGAATTTTCGCTTCACGCCCATCAGCGGCACCCGGATCGACTTCACGCGGCGGACCTTGAGCCGCCACAGCAGCTTGGCCCAGCCGAACGGCGCGAGCTTGCCGTCCAGATCGGCGATGGCTTCGTTCAGGTTCGGCAACGCCGCCACGAACCCGGCGGTCTCGCCGTCGATCTCGGCGAACCAGACCATGCGATGATCGATCACCGCGCGCAGCGCCTTGGCGAGTTGGCGGGTCTCGGCCTCGGTGGTGGGGGTGAAGCCCCAATTGCCGCTCCAAGCGTCATTGAGGATGTCGGTCAGGGCCGCGACCTCGGCGTCATAGCGCTTCATGTCGAGCATCCGCAGGGTCACGCCGGGCGCGGCCCCTCGGCGCACGCGCCGCAGCACCGCCTCGGGCATGTCGTCGCTCATCTTGGACAGATAGGCGTAGATGTCCTTGGCCTTGACGTAGCCCTGGGCCTCGATCTGGGGGCCGGCATAGGCCGGATCATGGCCCATCATCACCATCGGCGGAGTGTCGAACCCGTCGACCAGCAGCCCGACCTCTTCGTTGATCGAGAGGTTGAACGGACCGACCGCGCTGACGCAGCCGCGCGCCTTCAGCCAGGCCTCGGCGGTTTCCAGCAGCTTGGCGAACACCTCGGCGTCGTCCTCGGCGGCGATCATCCCGAAATTGCCGGCCGGGGCCTGCGGATCGGTGGGCGACAGGGCGTCGATCTGAGCGCTGATCCGGCCCACGTCGCGGCCGTCTCGGCTGGCGATCCACATCTGGACCTCGGCGTGGTCGAAGAAGGGATTGGATTTTGGGGTCAGCGCCGCCTGACGCTCGCTGATCAGCGGGGCGATCCAGGCCGGATCGCTGGCGTTCAGCCTCATCGGCAGTCGGATGAACCGCGCCAATTCGGCCTTCGACGCGACCTCGGTAATGATCAGCGGGCCGCGCACGCCGGAACTCAAGACGTCATCCTTCCATCCTAAGCAGGACTGTCGTGGCGAGCGCGGCGAACACCATGGGCGCTGTCCAGGCGGCCAGGACCGGGGACAGAGCCCCCCCTTCGCCCAGCGCGTTCAGCAGCCCGTCCGTCACCAGGAAGAGCAGGCCGGCCCCGACGCTGGCGACCGTCAGGATCGCGCCCTCGCGGTTGCGGAAGTTCCCGAGCGCCACCGGCACGGACAGCAGCAGCATCACCAGTATGCCTACCGGTCCGGCGAACGCCTGTTGCAGGCGCACCGCATAGTAGCTGGCCGGGCGTTCCGAGCCGCCGCCCTCAAGGGCGCGGCGGGCGCTGGCCGCGCTTGGGGTCTGTTGCGGCGACAGCAGGACCTGAACGTCGGCCGGGCGCAACTTGCTGTCCCAGATCAGTTCGGCGGCCGAGGAGGTCATGGCCTTGTCCTCCGTGAAACGCGCCATTTTCGGATCGTGCAACCGCCAGGCGCCCGCGCCGTAGGTCGCCAAGGGGGCCTCGATACGCTCGGCCAGGGCGCCGGTCTCGTTGCGGCGATAGATCGTGACGTCGGTGAGGCGCGCGCCGGCGACGTCACTGGCCTGGGCCACGACGATGTCCGCCCCCGATCGGAACGGACGGGGGCCGGGGACCTCGTCGGTCTTGGGAGCTGTGTCGCTCCACCAGGCCTCCAGGATGGGATCGGTGCGGGGCGCGATCAATTCGACGGTCGCATAGTCGACCAGCATGATCAGCACGGCGGCGGGGGCGGCCATGCCGATCAGCCGATAGACCGACACCCCGGTGGCGCGCATGGCGATCACCGCGCTTTCGCGCGCCAGTTGGCCAAAGGCGAACAGGCCGCCGGCCAGGACGCTCAGCGGCGCGACCTGTTCGACGAGGCGTGGGAACCGCAGGGCGGCGTAGTAGGCGACGCCGCCGATCCCCAGGCCGCGATCGAGGATCTCGGTGGTTACGTCCAGCAGGTCCAGGATCTGCAGAACGCCCAGCAGGATGGCGGCCGCCGCGAGGATGCGCAGGGCGACCGTGCGCCGGACAAATTTTGCGAGGGTCATGCCGAGGCTCCCCGCTTGAGGCGGAGGGCGCCGAGCGCGCGACCGCAGCCATCGGTGACCGAGGCCATGAACAGGCTGATCGGCGTCTCGCCCGGGCGATTGCGGCTGCCAACGAACATCCAGACGCCGAAACCGGTGAACAGTATCAACGGCGTTCCGATCGCCGCGAAGGCCGGAACATGCCCGGCCTCGGCCAGGCTTTGGCCAAGCTGCAGCGAGTGCTGGAACGCCAGCAGCAGCACGCCGGCGAAGATCAGGCCGGGCGCGCGCCGCCCCCGCTTGGCGGCCAGGCCGAGCGGGAAAGCGATCAGCGGCAGGAAGGGCAGGAAGATCGCCCGCGCCAGGCGGGCATAGAGTTCGGCCAACACGGTGGCGCGCGGCAGCAGGCTGTTGTGGGACGTCGCCCGTTCGGCCAGTTCGCCCAGGGTCAGCTCGCGCTCGTCGCCGCCGCGGGCCCGGAGCAGGGCGCTGGAGCCGGCCAGGGGCGCCTTGGTTGTGAAGGTCTCGAATTGCAGGATGCTGAAATCGCCGGTCGCCGACTGGAGAATGCGGCGGCCATTGTGCAGGATCAGCGTCACGGTGGCGCGGTCGTCGGCGACATGCAGATCGGCCGACTGGGCGGTGATGACCTCTTCGCGCTTTTCAGGGGTGATCCGGCGGATGAACAGTCGCTCAAGCCTCTGGCCCTGCGGATCGGCCTGGTCGGCGGTCATGATGAGGTTTTCGTCGGTCACGAAGGCGCCGGCCTGGAGTTGGCCGTTCCAGCCGGCGGTGGCCACCGCATGCATGACCGCGCGATAGGCGTAGCGGCTATAGGGCTGGGCGTAGCCGAACACGATGATGCTGACGATCGCCAGCAGGACGCCGAGTCCGACGAACGGCGCCGCCAGCCGGGTCAGGGAAACACCGCTGGCCAGGAGGGCGTCGATCTCCGATCCGTCGCTCAGCTTGGTGATGACGATGAACAGCGCCACGAAGAACGCCACAGGCAGCGCCAGGCCGAAATAGTGCGGCACCAGCTGGCCGGTGAGTTGCACCACGAAGCCGAAACGGTCGCTGCTTTGTGACAGCAGGTCGAGCAGGCGCAGGGCGCGCTCCAGCAGCAGCGCCACCAGGGTCACGGCCAGGCAGGCCAGCATCGGGCCGGTTGTCAGCCGCAGGACATAGCGGTCGATCAGCGACAGGCCGAACCTGCGACCCTTGGGAGTTGTTTTGGTCGCGCTCACGCCACCCGCCATTCGTCGCGCCAAGCTTGAGCGAGGGTTTCGAGGGCCTCGGCGCTCAGTTCGACGGCGGTTCCGAGTGCTGGCGGCCCGGGCCAGCCGGCGTCGGGGAAGCTGTCGCCGGCATGCTCACGAACACCGTCGTAGCGGGGGATCACATGGAAGTGCACGTCGGGATCGACCATCATCAACATCAGATAGTTGATCTTCTCGTACTTCACCTTGTCCCGCAGCAATCGCTCGATTCCCTTGATGGCGACTTGCAGATCGGCGAAAGCCTCAGGGCTGACATTGGAGAACGCTTGGACCGGCTCCTTGCATACCAGGACCAGAGACCCAAATGTGGGCTGCTTGGGACGCACGAGCACCAGCCAATGGCTGGTTTCGGCCACCATCGTTCTTGGGAAGCCGAAGCTAATGGCGGTCTGGTTACTCATGAGCAGCCTGCTTATCTGGCGTCAGCCGCCGTGTCGCGCACCATAGGGAGTCGTCGATTTTCATGAAAGTCCGAACCGGCCTGACGGCCTCGGCCTTTGCGCTTCTCGTCTCGGCGGGGACGCCGGTCTTGGCGGCCGAGGATTGCGCCGGCAAGCCCAGCGAGCATCGTCTGACGGTCAGCGTCAGCAACATCCGCGCCGCGAAGGGCGAGGTGGCGATCACGATTTATCCGGACGACGCCAAGCGGTTCCTGGCGCCTAAGGGCAAACTGCTGCGCCAACGGGTTCCGGCCAGGACGCCGACGACCAGCACCTGTTTCTATCTGCCGGCGCCCGGCTTCTACGCCATCGCGGTCTATCACGACATCAACGCCGACCAGGACTTCAACCGCAGCCTCGTGGGCATGCCGACCGAAGGCTACGGCTTCTCAAACGACGCCCCGACAACGATCGGCCTGCCGGCGTACAACACCGTCAGGTTCCGCGTGCCGGCCGGACCGAGCCGAACGGCCTTGCGCATGCGTTACCCCTGAGCCGTGTCCAGCAGGTAGCTTCCCAGCGGTTCGAAGGCCCCGGTCTGGGGTGACAGGCCGCGTGCGACGACACGCATCTTTTGTTGGCCGGGGTCGATCTCGATGCCATGCCATCTGGCGGGCGGATGCTTTCCGTGACCGGCGGCGGAGGCGGACGGAACGCCGAGCACCGCGATAGCGCCGCTGGGGCCGGGCAGGGTGCTGACCGCCGCCTCATGGGCATGACCGTGCAGCACCAACTCGGCGCCCTGGTTTTTCAGCAGCGCTCGCAGCGCCGGCGCGTCCTCCAGGGACTTGCGCTTGGAGACGACGCCCGAGGCCGGCGGATGGTGGATCATGAGCACCCGGAACAATCCCTCTTGCCGCAACTGGCCTAGGATCGTCGCCAGCCGCGCCAACTGCGCCTCGCCGAGCCGTCCGGTCGCGAGCCACGGCGCTGTCGGCGTGGCCGAGCAGAGATTGACCAGCGCGACGGGGCCGCGCCGCCGGACCGCGGGAAAGGCCGTGTCGCCGGGATCTTCCATCCATTCGCGCCAGGGCGCGAAGCTGTCGGGGGCGTTCCGCGCCACCAGGGCGTCGTGGTTACCGGGGCTGAGGGTGATGTCCGATGCTGGGCCCAAAGTCTTCAGCCAGGCCCGCGCGGCGGCGAATTCGGCCTCTGTCGAGAAATTCGTCAGATCGCCGGTCAGCGCGATATGGTCGGGTGCGTAGGCGGCGATATCGGCGGTCAGCGCGTTTAGGACCTGCGGCTGATGCTCACGACCCTTACGTCGCCAGGCGATCGCGCTGAGCAGCCGCTTGGACACGAAGTCGGCTGGCTGCAGCGCGCCGGCCGGCGGCTGCAGATGGGGATCGGACAGATGGGCGAGGCGAAACAGTTGCAACGGAAGATGGTTTCTGGTCAGGCGGCGGCGAAGCTGATTATCAGTTCTCTATAATCACAAGTCGGTTGGCGGCATTGACGAAATCATCAGAAGCTACCGGCAAGGCCGGCCCCAGCGCCATCGCGGTCGGGGTCGCCGAGGGCCGTATCTGGGGGATGAGTTCGGCTGAGCGCCTACAGCGCATCTTTCGCCGGCTGGGTCTCGAAGAACACGCCGTCGCCGCGACCGACGACCAAGCCGTGCTCGCCGTCGATGCGCGGTGGGTGTTCGACGAGGCGCTGATCCGCGCCCTGGCGCAACAGCCCAATGTCATCCTGATCGACGACGAAGGCGTTCCGGCGGCGATCCACGGCGCTGGCGAGGCCATGCGCGCCGCGCTGGTACGCCTGGCCGCCGGCGAGGACCTCGCCGCCGTGGCGCCCGACTACCCGCGCCTGACCGCGCTCGAGGTCGGATCGACGTACAACAGCGAGCTGCGCAAGAAAGAGCCGCCGATCCTGCGTCGGTTGACGAGCGCCAATGTGCGCGATGTCGAGAAGCGGTTGTTCCAGGGCTCCTACAAAGGCGTCACCGACCTCGTCACCAAGTACGTCTGGCCAGCGCCGGCCCGGGTGGTGACACGCTGGTGCGCCTTGTCCGGAGTGACGCCGAACCAGGTGACTTTCGCCAGCTTCCTGCTGGTCCTGGCCGCCTTCGCCCTCTTCTGGACCGGCCACTTCGGCTGGGGGCTGGTAGCGGCCTGGGGCATGACCTTCCTCGACACCGTGGATGGCAAGCTCGCCCGCGTCACCCTGACCTCGTCGAAGATCGGCAATGTCCTCGACCACGGTATCGACCTGATCCACCCGCCCTTCTGGTGGTGGGCCTGGCTGGTCGGCGTCCAGGCGAGCCTGCATCCGCTCGGCCAGCCGGAACTGATCCTCGCCGTCATCGTGGTCGGCTATGTCGTGCAGCGTATATTCGAGGGCGTCTTCCTGGGCCTGTTCAAGGTCGAGATGCATGCCTGGCGGCCGTTCGACAGCTTCTTCCGGCTGATCACCGCGCGTCGCAACCCGAACCTCATCATGCTGACCGGCGCGAGCCTGGTGGGCCGTCCGGACATCGGCTTGCTGTTGGTGGCCATTTGGACGGCGCTGTCGCTGCTGGTCCACCTGATCCAGGTGCTGCAGGGGATGATGACACCGCGTGGCCAGGTGACGTCGTGGCTGGCGCGCTGACAAAGGTCGGCGTGGTCCACAATCCGCGGAGCCACGCCAATCGTCAGCAAGCCGCCGGAACTCCGCCAGAGGGGGTTTTCTGGGTCGAGCCGGCGACGCCGCGGGCCTTGGCGCAGGACATGCGGCGCTTTGCGGACGCTGGCGTCGATCTGCTGATTATCGACGGCGGTGACGGGACTGTGCGCGAGGTGTTGACCGCTTTGCCCGACGCCTATGGCGAACAGCCGCCAGTGCTGGCGGTGCTGGCCTCGGGCAAGACCAATATCCTGGCGCTGGACCTTGGGGCTCGGCGCGGTTGGGACCTCGACGCCATCCTGAGGCGGGCCGCTGAGGAGCAGCCCTTCTACAAGACCCGGACCCCGCTGGAGGTGAGTTGGACCGACCCAACTCGCCACGCGGTGCGCGGCTTCGTCTTCGGCCTGGGCGCGTTCGTGCGAGCCACCCAGATGTCCCAGTCGGTGCACAAGATGGGCGCCTATCACAGCCTGTCGGTGGCCCTGACCCTGGCCGGCGCGGCGTTCGGGACGCTGTTCGGCGGCCGGCGCGATCAATGGCGGCACGGCGTCCCCCTGACCGGGCAGCTTGATGATCGGCCGCTGCCGGTGGGCGAGCGGTTCGTGTTGATGGCCACCACGCTCAAACGTCTGCCGTTTGGCCTCAAGCCGTTCGGGCCGCCCACCGACGCGATGAAGGTGTTGGACGTCGACAATCCGCCGCGCCGGTTGCTCGCCGCGCTGCCGGCCTTGCTGGCCGGACACGCCGCGCCTTGGCTCGAGCGCAACGGCTACCGCCGACAGGAGGCCGTTCGCCTGTCGATCCTCGTTCCGGAGGCGGTGATCGTCGATGGCGAGGTGTTCCCAGGCGGTGAGATCGTGGTCCGCCGTGGCGCGCCGATGCGGTTCCTGGCGCCATGACGAACCTCCACGCCCTGGTCGCGGCCGAACTGGACGCCGCCGCGCCCGCCCACGCCGTAGTCATGGGCGCGGATCTGGCGCGTCGGTTCGCGAACTCCGGCGCGGTGTTGTTCTACGGATCGGTGCTGAGGACTGGTGATGTCGAGGGGGTCATGGATTTCTATGTCCTGACCACCGCGCCGCGTTCCGGTTTGCGGGGGCTCGCCGGTCGGCTGCTCTGGCCCGATGTCAGCTATCACGAGTTCGAGGCCGACGGCCGGGTCTACCGAGCCAAGGTGGCGTCGATGACGCTGGCCCAGTTCCAGCGGGCGGTGACCGGCAGCGGCGTCGACACCACGATCTGGACCCGCTTCGTCCAGCCCTGCGCCCTGGTCTGGACCGCCAGCACCGAGATCGCCGCGCAGGTGCGTCAATCCGTGGCCCAGGCCGCCGTCACCGCGGCGCGTTTCGCCGCCGTGGTCGGCCCTGCGAAAGGCCTGCCCCACGCCTACTGGACGGCGTTGTTTCGCCAAACCTACGCCGCCGAGTTCCGTGTCGAGGCCAGCGGCCGCGAGGCGCAGATCATCGCCAATGCGCCCGAGCGCTTCGACGCCATCCTGCCGGCCGCCTGGCGGGCGGGAGAGGTCGTCTATGAGGTAGAGGCGGGTGAGCTGCGTCCGATGCTCGACGGCGCGGAGCGGACGCGTCTGTTACGGGCTTGGCGGCTAAGGCGTCGGCTGGGCAAGCCGCTCAACCTGGCGCGGCTGGTCAAGGCCGCCTTCACCTTTGAAGGCGCCGGGCGCTATGCGGCGTGGAAGATCGAGCGGCACACAGGCGTGGCCATAACCGTGACACCCTGGCGGGAACGCCATGTCATCCTGGCGTCCCCGGGGGTGTTCTGGCAGCTCTGGAAGGCGCGGCGTAAGGCCTAGGCCAAGGCGCGCTTGGGTTCGTCCTTCAGCAGGCCGAACTCGCGCGAGACCTTTTCCACGACTTCCAGCACCCGCTCGATCTGCTCGGGCGTGTGGGCGGCGCTGACGCTGCTGCGCAGCAGCGGGCGGTTGTCGGGGGTGGCCGGCGGCAGGGCGAGGTTCAGGTAGACCCCGTTTTGCAGCAGAGCGTTCCACATGCCGATGGCGACGGCCTGGTCAGGCATGGCCACCGCGACGATCGGGCTGCAGTTCGGCCCGGTCGATAGGCCCAGATTGGTCAGGCCGTCGTAGAGGCGCTTGGCGTTGGCGTGCAGCTTGTGACGCAGGGCCGGGGTTTCCTGCACCTTGCGCAAGGCGGTCACCGTCGAGGCGACCACCGCCGGCGGCAGCGAGGCGGTGAACATGTAGGGGCGGCAGACGACGCGCATGACGTCGAAGCCTTCCATATCGGAGACGACGAAGCCGCCGACCGAACCCAGGCTCTTGGAGAATGTGCCGACGATGACGTCGACATCGGCCTCGACGCCGGCTTCTTCAGCCAGGCCGCGGCCGGTCGCGCCGAGCACGCCCATCGAGTGGGCCTCGTCGACCAGCAGATAGGCGCCCATTTCACGCTTCACCGCGACGATCTCTTTCAACGGGGCGACGTCGCCGACCATCGAATAGATGCCCTCGACCACGATCAGCTTCTCGCCGGGCGTGTCCTTCAGGCGGCGCAGCCGCTTGTAGAGGTCTTCAGGGTCGTTGTGGCGGAAGCGGGTGACCTCGGCATGGCCCATCCGCGCGCCGTCATAGATGCTGGCGTGGCTGTCGGCGTCGAGCAGCAGGTGGTCGTCGCGGCCGACCAGGCTGGATAGGACCCCTAGATTGGCCTGATAGCCGGTGGTGAACACCATGGCGTGGCGGCGGTCGTAATAGGCCTTTAGCGCGCTCTCGAGCGCCAGGTGGCCGTCATAGCTGCCGTTGGCGATCCGCGAGCCGGTCGTGCCGGTGCCGCCTTCGCGCACGGCGCGGACCGAATCCTCGATGCAATCGGGATCGAAGGTCAGCCCCAGATAGTTATTGGTGCCGAGCAGGATCGTCCGCTGCCCGCTGATCACGCCCTCGGTCGGCGAGATCACCGAGTCAAAGCGGACGCTGAACGGGTCAGCCGACGCCTGCCGGATCGCTTGGTAGGCGTCGCGGGACGCTGCGTGTCTATCGAGCAGAGCCATGCTCAAGCCTTGTTTCGAATGTTGTCGATCAGGGACGACAGGTCGCCGACGGTTTGAACTTCGCTGAGGCGGTCGATCGGGATCGAGATGTCGAACCGATCTTCCAGCTCCATGACGATGTTCATCAGTGCGAGCGAATCGACCGCGAGATCGCGGGAAATGTCCGAGGCGGCGGTCACGTGAACGCTGCGGCCAAGAACCACCTCAGCGGCGCGCGCGACTTCGAGCACGGTTGGGTTGGTGATCAAGTCCATGATTAACGATACGTCCCCCTCGAACGATCATCCGCGAACGTCGCATATTTGGCGTCGTCCGCCGAGTAGGTCCGCTGCATCTTTTCGCTGATTGTCGCTGAGTTGCCAAAGTTAACGCCACTGGACCGATAGCCCAGGACGCTGTGTAAGAAGCCGTTCGCGAGATCGTAGCGGGCAGCGGGAAGTTCAATAGGTTGCTCGCCGCGCGAGATCGACCAGTCTCTGTGCCTGATCTCGCGGACCTTGCCGAAACTGATCATGGGCGCGGGACCCGAACGTGGCGACAGCCGCCCGGCGGCCGCCGCGATGGCGAGCGCAAACCCTGGAATTTCAAGGAACACAGGCGATTTGTCGAAGACATCGGCGGCGGTCTGCATGACCTCGCGCCAGCTATAACCATCGGGCCGATGGTCCGAGAGGCTGACCTCGAGTGGGGTCTTTAGGGCGGCGATAGCGGCGATCTGCCGCGCCGCGTCCTGCACGTGCATCATGGCGATTCGCGCCTGGGGATCGAGCAGCGGCAGCACCGGGCTTGTGGCGGCGAGTTGAAACAGCGGCAGGGTCTCGGGGTCGTCTGGGCCATAGAGCGCCGGCGGCCGCACGATGGTGATTCGCTCACCCAGCACCGCGCGGGCGGCCTCTTCGCCGCCGTGCTTGCTGGCTGCGTAGTCGGAGAGAACCGGTTCGCGGGCGGTCAGGCTGGAGACCAGCAGCATCCGTCCTGTGGCTCGCTGGGCGACCCGGCGCGCGCCCTCGACATTCACCGCATTGAAGGCCTGGGCGGTCCAGCCCTTGGTCAGGCCCGCGCAATGGACGACCAGATCGGCGCCCCGGCAGAGCCGGTCGAGCGAGTCGTCGTTGGCGAGGTCGCCAAGCACGACCTCGATCTCCAGGTCACGCCAGAGCGGATGGATGATGTCGCGCCGAGCGAGAATTCTTACCCTCCACCCGTCAGCAGCGAGTTCGCGAACGAGGTGACGGCCCAGGAAGCCTGTGGCCCCCGTCACCGCCACCAGGCCGCGGGCCATGCTAGGCGGTCGGCCCCGCGCCGAGCTCGGCGAGATAGGCGGTCTTGGCGCGCGAGCGGCTGAGCTTGCCCGACGAAGTCTGGGGCAGGGCATGGCCGCCCACCAGCTTCACCTGTGGCTCGACGCTGTGACGCAAGCGCAGCAGGTCGGTCACGTCCTGGACCAGGCGCTGGCGAACTTCCGGATCGCTGCTGCGGCACTGGACCAGCACGATCTCCGCCTCTACGCCATCGGTGGGCGCCGAGAAGGCCGCGACATCGCCGCTGCGCAGGCCCGCGATCTCGGCCTCGGCGGTCCATTCCAGGTCCTGCGGCCAGATGTTTCGGCCGTTCAGGATGATGAGGTCCTTGCTGCGGCCGGTCAGCACGATCTGGCCGTCGGAGAGGTAGCCGATGTCGCCGGTGTCCAACCACCCATCGGCCGACAGCACATGGCTGGTCACCTCGGGCTGCTCGAAGTAGCCGACCATTAGGCTGGGGCCGCGCGCGAACACCCGCCCGACCTGGCGTTCGGCCAGGACTGCGCCGCGATCATCGCGGATCTGCAGTTCGTGACCGGGGAGGGCGGGGCCGTTGCGGGCGAAATCGCGGGTGCGGGCCGACTCCGGCGCCTCGATCGCCACGCCGTCCTTTTCCAGGCGTTCGACGTCCAAGGTCTCGGCGATCAGGCCCTCGCCCAGCGGGGCCATGGCGAGGGCGAGCGTCGCCTCAGCCATGCCGTAGCTCGCCACGAAGGCGGTGGGGGAGAAGCCGGCGCCGGCGAACCGCTCGGCGAAGTCCTTGAGCGGCTTGGTGCGGATCATGTCGCCGCCCAGGCCGGCGATCCGCCAGCCGGAAAGGTCGAGATGGTCGAGCGCCGCGTTCTCGCCGCGCCGGGCGCAGAGTTCGTAGCCGAAGGTCGGGCTGTAGGAGATCGTCGCCCCGTTGCGGCCGATCAGATCGAGCCAGAGCAGCGGGCGGCGAACGAAGGCCCCGGTCGGCATCAGGTCGACCGACATCTGGGCGGCCAGCGGGCTCAGCAGGAAACCCACCAAGCCCATGTCGTGATAGAGCGGCAGCCAGGAAATGGCCCGGTCCTGCGGGCGCACCTGCAGGCCGTCGCGGGTGATCGCGACAGCGTTGGCCATTAGGGCGCGATGGGTGACGAGCACGCCCGTCGGGAACCGCGTGCTGCCGGACGAGAACTGCAGATAGCAGGGGCCGTCGGCGACGATGGCCGGCAGGGCCTCGCCGCCCGAGGCTGGAAGTTCAGCCAGCGGACCTGCGAAGACCAGCTCCTGGCCCTCGGCGATCTCCTTCAACCAGGCGTCCATCGAAGCTGGGCCGAGCAGGGCGCCGGCCTTGGCGGAAGTCAGCATGCGGCGGATCTGGTCGAGATAGACGGCGCGACCGCCGAGCGGCGCGGGCAGCGGCAGCGGCGCTGGCACAAGCCCGGCATATTGGCAGGCGAAAAAGGCGCGGACGAAGTCGGTGTCGGTCTCGGCGATCAGCCCGACCCGGTCACCGGGCTTCAGGCCGGCGGCCAGCAGGCGCCCGGCGATCTCATGGGCCGCCGCCCGCAACGCGCGATAGGGTAAGGCTTCGGCGAGTTCGCCGCGCAGCCCATAGAGATTGACGCCTGTCTCGCCCTGGGCGGCGAAATCCAGCGCCTCCACCAGGGTGGAGAAGTCGGCCAGGCGAATGGCGCGGTCGGGCGCGGTGGGCGTAATCATGACAGGTCGGCTTTCGCCCGCTTCCGGCTGGTAACGCAAGAGTTTACTACGCGCCGCGCGACGGGTCTTTAGGCCGCATCACCCGCATCAGGCTCCAGAACATCCCCAGCGCCGTGGCGAGGGACGCCCCGACCAGAGCCGCGCCGGCGCCTGGAAGTCCATGTGCGTTCACGATCGGCGAGAGCGTCGCCAGGAAAACCGCCGCCACCACCAGCCGCACCTGCAGCACCGCGCCGGGCCGGCCCATCGAGACCAGCATGGGTTCCAGCGGCAAGGCCCAGACCCCGATCACCGCCGCGCCCACCTGCCAGACCATGGTCTGCGACGCGCTGGCGAAGTCCTTACCCATTACGAGGGCCAGCAGCGGCTCGCCGGCGAACACCGCGACCAGCAGCAGCAGGGTCGCGAAGCCGCCGCCGATCACCCCCACCCGCAGGGCCAGGCGCTGCATGACCGCCTCGCCGCCCGAGGCGCGAAGCTTGGCGAGTTCGGGATACATCGCTGGAATGAGCAGCCGCGCGGGCTTGGCCATGGCGTCGGCGATCTGCCGCGCCACCCGCCACAGCCCGGCCTCGGTCGGGCCGAGGAGGGCGCCGACCGCCAGGGTGGCGACATGGGTGAACGCCACCTCGACGCTGGCGCTGGCGTTGGTCGCGACGGCGAAGCGCCAGGCGCCCGGCATGCCGGCCGTCAGCGGCCCCGACCAGGAGAAGCCGGACAGCAGGTCGCGGCGGCGCAGTTCCCGCCAGGCGATGACGCTCACATAGATGAAGCCGGCCAGGGTGCCCGCGCCCCAGACCAGCAGGAAGAACGAGACCGGCGCGTCGATCAGGAACCCAACCCCGCCGCCAATCAAACGGATCAGCGAACTGATCGCGGCTTGCACTGAAAGCAGGCCGAAGCGGTCGAACAGACGCAGCAGCCCGATCTGGGTCGCCGGCACCATGAAGGCGATGGTGATCGCATAGAGCGCGGCCGGACCTTCCATGGCCTGCGGCATGCCGAGCAGCGATCCGAACAGCAGCACCCCGACCGCCCCGATCGCCACACCGCCGACGGCGCTGACAATGTCGAGGACCAGGCCGAACCGGATGACCCGCTGGAAGTCGTCGCGCCGCCCCTCGGCCAGCGGCGCGGGGCCGAACTGCAGCACGGTCTGCCAGGACTGGAACCGGGCCACGTCGCCGATGAACTGCGCGAAGGTGTTGATCAGCACCAGGACGCCGAAATTGGCGACCCCCAGGCTGCGTGCCGCCAGCGCCATGTAGCCCAGGCTGATCACCGCATTGAGCGTGCGCCCACCGAGCAGCATCCCGGCATTGGCGAGGACCCGGCCAAGCAGGCCATCCTTGGCCGGGGAACTTGCGGTCATGGGACGGGCTGTCCGCCCAACCGCACGGCGATAGCTTCGGCCGCTCGCAGCGAAGAGGACCGCGGCTGGAGGTCGAAGCTCGAGGCGAAACCGGCCCTTTGCTCGGCCAGATATTCGCCGTGGCTGGCCATCGCCGAGGCGACCGCGTCCGGCAGGGCCTGCACATGATCGAGCACCGGGCCATAGCGCCAATGCCGGTAGCTTTCGTCGCCGACCCAGTCGACCTGATGCGCATTGAGGAAGATCGCGGGCTTGGGCTTGCGCAGGAACTCGTAGATCTGGCTGCTGACGTCGCCCAGATAGACGTCTGCGACCCGCGTATAGGTCATGTCGATGGCGGCCGGGCCGCCGAGATCGATGTGGATGCGCGGGTGATCGCCGAACCGCTCCAGCGGTCCGAGGTCCGGGGCGCCAGCTTGGTCGAATAGCCGCACATGCGGGGCGAAGATCAGGTTGTAGCGATCGTCGGCGGCGAACCGCTCAAGCACCTCTATGCCCCAGCGGGGCCAGGAACTCAGTTTTGGATCGAAGTGCGGATTGTAGAGGACGATCGGCCGTTGATCGGAGAAGGGGTTCTTCGGCTCCGGCGACAGCGCCTCGACGATATCGAACTTGGGATATCCGACCATGGCGCAGTTCTCCGGCGCCACCAGGCCGCTCTCGACCATGCGGTCACGCTGCTTGGGACCAGCCGCCATCACCAGATCAAAAAGCCCAAGCCTGGGTTCGAACGGGCCGCCACGGTCCCCGGCGCCATGCTGGGTATAGACGAGCTTGGGCCGCTTGACGCGGAGCCGGCGCAGCAGCGCCGTCGTCCGCTCCGGGGTCACGACGGCGTCGTACCGCGCGAGGGTTCGCGCATTGGCGATCAGCATGGCGGCCTTGGGCGGCGTCGTGGCCCGGCCCGGCCGGATCTCGCGCAGCCACTTGGGTCCCAGCAGCTTGCGGGTCAGCGGCGCGGCGCCGAGCTTTCCCAGCGCGTCATCGATATAGTCCAGGTGCGCTTGAGATGTCGCAGCCAGGTGGACATCGAACTGCGGCCAGTTGCGGGCCAGTTCGATGGCGATGGGCAGGCTGTGCAGGATCTGGTGCGTCTGCGCGATGTAGAGAAAGCAGATCTTGGGCGCGGGCGCGGTCATGGCGTGTGCGGATTGGCGCAGTCTTCGAGCGACCGCAATGGATCTTTCAGTTCGCGTGTCACGATGCCCCCAAGGCCAAGGCGGCTTCGTCTAGCGGGGCGGCGGGGTCAGACGTCCGCTCACGCCGCCCTTGAGGATCAGGCGATCGCCCTTGTTCTCCACGGTGTAGGAGCCCGATTGGACCTGAGCGTCATCGCGATCGATCTGCAGGCCGGTTTGGCCGCTGACGACGCCTGTGAGGGTGTCGATACGGGCTTGGTCCGCCGAAAAGCGCGATCCGGCTCCGTTGTCCATCTTCACATCGCCGGTCAGGACAATGGTGTGGCCGGGCTCGTCATAGACGCCGGACTTGGCCGTCGCCTGCTTGGTCCGGCCCTCGACGGTGTGGAGCGTGAGGACTGGGTCGGCGATGAGGATCCGGCCGGCCTGTTTCTCATCGCGCACGCCCTCGCGGCCGGTGATGCTGAAGGCCCGTCCATCGGGGTTCGTGCCGGAGAAGTGCGGCTTCAGCATCTTGGAGATTTGGGCCGGCTCGGCTTCCTCGGTCGGCGCCGACATCGTGCTGAGCCCAACCTGCACGATGCACGCGATCAGCAGCGCGCCAGCCGTGATGGGCAGCGCCCAGCGCAGGGTCCTGACATTGGCCAGGCGCCTCTCGCGCCGCCGCGCGTTGATCGGCATGCCTACAGCTCGAAGCGACATTGACCCGGATCTCCTGACCGGTCCCCGGCTTGGCGGCCAAGGACTCGGAACATCTTTACGCTCGTGCGCCACATACAAGGTCTGGCGCCGACCGTCTTCGCCACTATCTCACAAGCTCCATCAGTCGCCACGGAAGAACCAAGGTTGATCGCGAGATGACGTCCCCATCCAATTTGGCGCATGCGTCCCGGGGCGAAGCCGAATGCTGAACTTCATCCTCGCTCCGCTTGGGATTCTCCTCATCGGCTTTGGCGCCGTGGGGCTGTTTTGGGCTCTGCGGAAGAGCCGCGCGCGCAATGAGCCAAAAGTCAGCGAGACGGCTCCGACCACCGATCCAACGCTTCCGGGCGAGAACCGGGACTGAATTTCCGCCTCCGACGCCGCCAGGGTTAACAACTCTTAGATGCGCTCCTGAGGCTTGCCATCGGTACTGTTGGCAGGTCCAACTGGATGGACGCCTTCTCCGCTGATTTCGGGCGGGAGGGTTTTCATGACGTCGAGGACGCATGAGTGGCATGGCGGGGATTGGGGTTTATCAATGATTTCAGTTGGTAATTCGAGTTCACATTTGGGTCTTTCAAGGCGGGCGCCTAAGCGAGCTTGGCTCACATCGCTAGCCCTGGCCGCGACACTGGCCCTTGGCTTCTCGCAGCCAAGTCGCGCCGACCAGCCGGCAAGCAACGGCGGGGCGACGCTCTTTCAGAACGTGCGCGTCTTCAACGGCAAGAGCACGGCGCTTTCAGCGCCTTCCAACGTACTGGTCCGGGGTAACACCATCGCGCGGATCTCCACGGGGCCGATCGACCCTGCTGGGGCGCGGGTTATCGACGGCGCCGGCCGCACCCTGATGCCGGGTCTCACCGACGCGCACTGGCACGCCATGATGATCCGCGCGACGCCCGCTTTGCTGCTGGGCAGCGACGTGGGTTACACGACGCTGTTGGCGGCCGGTGAAGCGACGGCCACGCTCATGCGAGGGTTCACGACCGTTCGGGACATGGGCGGTCCATCGTTCTCGCTGAAGCGCGCGATTGACGAGGGCGCGCTGCCCGGTCCCCGCATCTATCCCTCGGGCGCGATGATCACGGTCACCAGCGGCCATGGCGACTTCCGACAGCTCATCGATCTGCCCCGGGCCATGGGCGAGCATAGCCGGGTCGAGGAGCTTGGCGGCGCGGCGATCGCCGACAGTCCTGACGAAGTGCGGCTGCGGGTGCGTGAGCAACTGATGCTCGGGTCTTCACAGATCAAGCTGACGGCCGGCGGCGGCGTGGCCTCGCCCCACAGCCCGCTCGATGTCGCCACCTTCACCGAGGAGGAGCTTCACGCCGCGGTCGAGGCGGCCGGGAACTGGGGCACTTTCGTCTGCACCCACGCCTACACCTCGATCTCCGTACAACGCTCGATCGCGGCCGGGGTGAAGTGCATCGAACATGCGCACTTGATAGACGACGCCACCGCCCGGTTGATAGCCGAGAAGGGCATCTGGCTCAGCACCCAACCCTTCGTCGACATCGGGGGGGCGGCCGCCCTGGGACCGGCCGAACAGGCGCAGATGCGTCAGGTCGTCGCCGGCACCGACCGGCTCTACAATCTGGTCCGGAAGTACAAGATCAAGACCGCATTCGGCACCGACATCCTGTTTTCACAGGCGCTTGCTGAGCGCCAAGGCCAGGGCTTGGTCGATCTGACCCGCTGGTACACCCCTGCCGAGGCGTTGATCATGGCGACCTCGACGAACGGAGAGCTGTTCGCCATGACCGGCCTGCGCAACCCCTATCCCGGCAAGATCGGGGTGGTGGAAGAAGGCGCGCTCGCCGACCTGCTGTTGGTCGACGGCGATCCGCTGGCGGACATCAAGCTCGTTGCGGATCCGGACAAGAACTTCCGGATCATCATGAAGGACGGCAAGATCTACAAGGACACGCTGGCCAACTGACCTTCGCGGCGTTCGCCGGCTGGCCTCGTCCTGGAGGGCTTGTCGGCGAATGTCGTCCGGGTTTTCCTGCCGTCGAATCCAGATCGCGGGGAGGCGACGATGACGCTGCGGACTCAAAAGGTCTGGAACGATCCAGAATACCTGCGGGCGGAGCAGTACCGCGACTCCTCGAACCTTGCCGCGCGGGCGAACCTCCATACCAAGTACGGACGGGGCGACTGGTTCGCCTGGGTTGCTGGGCAACCGGCATGGCCGGCGGACGGTCGGGTTCTGGAGCTAGGCTGTGGGGCGGGGTGGTTCTGGGCCAACGCCACGCCGCAGGTTCCCGTAGGGCTCGATCTGACGTTGACCGACCTGTCGCCGGGCATGGTCGAAGAAGCCACCCAGCGCGTAAGCGGGCTCTCGCGATGGGCGGCGGTGGAGGGCCGGGCGGTCGACGCCTCGGCCTTGCCGTTCGCTGACGCCAGCTTCGACGTCGTTCAGGCGCTGCACATGCTCTACCACCTGCCAGACCCCGCCCAGGGCGTGGACGAGATCGTCCGGGTCCTACGGCCTGGCGGCCTGGCGGTGATCGCCACCAATGGACGCGACACCATGTCCGAGCTGTTCGCCCTGAACGCCGCGGTGTTCGGCGGCGCTGCGCGGGACGAGACCATCGACGCCTTCAGTCTGGAAGCGGCAGAGCCGATGCTGCGGGCGCGGTTCGCAGAGGTGGAGTATCGCGCCTATCCCGACACGCTGCGGATCACCGACCCAGCTGACGTCTACGGCTATCTCACCTCAAGTCCGCCGGGCGATGGCGCCGGCCCCGACCAGGCGGCGGCTCTGCGCCGGGTGATAGACGATGCCTTCGCCAAGGGCGGCGGGGCCTTGACGGTGACCAAGTCGGTCGGTGTGTTCCTATGCCGAAAAGCCGGCTGACCGCCCAATAGAAAGCGCGCCGGCCTTGCGACCGGCGCGCCCCTAGATTCGTCCGTCTAGCTAGTCGCGCAGGCTGGCCGGGACCACGCCGCCGTTGTTGGCGAGAGCGACCCAGACGGCCTTTTGCAAGGCGATGTTCTGCTCCGCGCTGCCGTGAGGGCCGGCCGCGACGCCGAGTTCGGCGGCCAGTTCCTTGCGGGCGTCGAGGCTGGAATCCAGATCGAGCATCTTCAGCAGGTCGACGATAGATGTCCGCCAGTTGCCGCCGCCACCCTTCTGGGCCGCGAGTTCGACCAGCACCACTTCCACATTCACCGGCTCAGGCGGGGGTGGGGGCGGAGCGGCCGCGGCCGGGGCTGCCGTGGGTGCGGCCGCCGGGGCTGCTGGCGCGGCCTCCGGTTTCTTGCGGTGAAGAACTTTGTCCATGATCGAGCTGAAAATGCCCATGAGCCCGGCTCCCTTGATTGCTGGTCAAATCGTAAAGCTTCGCCTTGGATAGAGTTCCGCGTCAGAAACCTTTGGTGATCGCGACGCCATAGAGGCGCGGGTCGAGCAGGAAGACGCTGCGGGTCGCGCCCAGGTTCTCGTCATTGATGTCGAAGCCAACGCTGGTGTTGTTATCCATCATATTTTTCACGAAAAGTTGGACGTTCAGGTCGATGTCCGCATTGGCGAAGATCAAGCTGGCGTTGACGTTCTCCCAGGCCTTGATGCGGTCGAAGAAGGCGTTGTTGTAACGCATGTAGCTCTCGGACTGGCGGTAGTAGTCGCCGCGCAGGGTGGCGTTCCAGCCGTTCGGCAACTCCCACCGGTACTGGGCGCCCAGCGAGATCGTCCACTCCGGCGCATTGGGCAGTTCATTGCCAGACAGATCCTGGATGATCCCTTCACCCGCGCCGCTGGCGAAGCGCGAGACGTTGGGGCCGTAGTTGTAGACGCCGTTGACCAGGGCGCTGGCCGTCGCCGCCGGCACGCCGGCCCCGATGAGCCGCCCGCCGATAGTCGATCCGGTCATGCTGGGTCCCGCGCAGGCTAGGTTGGCCAGCAAGGCCGGGCCGCCGGGCGCCCGCAGCAGGTTGGCGACACCGGCGGCGTTCAGGATGCAGCCGCCATTGGTGGAGTTGGCGTAGATATAGTTCGCGTCGCCCTGGGTCCGGTTGAAGGTGTCGACGACCTTGCCTTCTTCGATCTCGGTGTGGAGGTAGCCGATATTGGCGTTGAGCCGCAGGTTGTCGATCGGCTCCCAGATGGATTCCAGTTCTGCGCCATAGATCTCGGCGTCGATATTCTCGTTATAGACCGAGCGGTTCACGCTGCGGCCGATCTGATAGCCCTGGTACTTGTAGTAGAACCCGGTGAGGTTCAGCAGCAGCCGCCCGCCGGCCAAGGTGTTCTTCGTGCCGACTTCGTAGGCGTTGACGAATTCCGGCTCGTAGGTCGGGTTGAGGCCGAGCGCCACGACGCCGGGCGGGTTGAATCCGCCGCCTTTGTAGCCCTTGGAGTAGGACGCATAGACCAGGGTCTGCTCGGTGAAGCTGAGGTCGGGCGACCAGTCGACGGTTAGCCGGCCCGTGGTTTCCTGGAATTCGACGCTCTGGGGCGTGGTGAAGCTGGGGCCGCGGCCCGGGGTGAACAGGGTCGAACCGCTGCCTCGGGTCCACTTCTCGTCGTCGGTGTAGCGCAGGCCCAGCGTGACCCTGATGTCGTTCGTGGCCTGCCAATAGACCTCGCCGAACACCGCCTTGGACTTCAGCTTGTACTCGCTCAGGCTGACGAAATAGTTGTGGCCGGTGAAGTCGGGCTCGCGCAACGGATCGACATAGGCCGCCGGCTGGACGACGCGGACCGCCGCGGTCGCCGCGTTGGTGGCGACATAGGTGATGCTGCTGGCCTTGTAGTCGATGTAGATCCCGCCGACGTTGAAGTTGATCGGGCCATCGAAGTTCGACTGCAGCCGTAGTTCCTGGCTCCACTGTTCGTTGTGGCCGGTGCCGCCGCTCTCGCTCATCAGCCGGTCGGTCAGACCAAGTTGCGGGTCGTTCAGCGTGCCGTTCGGCGTGAACGCCGTGACCCCGAAGGGCACGGACGAATAGCCGCCCGTGGAGTCGCCGCGCGAGTAGTTTTCGTTCTCGTTGTAGCTGGTCAGCGAGGTGGCGGTCAGGGTGGGGGTGACGTCCCACTCCAGGTTCAGGGTGTAGATGTCGGTGTGCGGCCGATAGGTGGGCCGGCCATAGACCTCGATTTCGCGCAGATCGCGCGAGATGGTCTTGCCGGCGAAGGCGTCAGTGCCCTGCAACCCGATCTGCCGGGCGATGATGCCGGTGAAGGTCGAGAGCTGGTTGGTCGTCCCGTAGACGTCCTGGCCATAGACCGAGGCGGGCAGGCAGCCCTGGGTGAACGCGGCCTGTGCCGCGCCGGTCGGCACGCCGCCGACGCTGGTGAGGCCAAGGTCCTTGGCGCAGAGCTGCTTGCGCGCGCCGCGGGTGTCGTCCTCCGAGAAGGTGTCCCACAGCAGGAAGCCGCGGAAGTTCTCGCTCGGGGTGAAGCCCAAGGTGACGCGGCCGGCCCAGATCTGCCGGTCGTCGATGTCTTGGCCGTTCAGGGTGTTGCTGGTGTAGCCGCTGCGCTGGAGCGCGAAGCCCGCCAGCCGCAGCTGGAACATGTCGCCCAGCGGCACATTGATGAAGCCCTGGTACTTCAGGCTGTCGAAGTTGCCGAACTCGGCGGTGAT
The DNA here is from genome assembly GCF_030654915.1 of Phenylobacterium sp. GTDB lineage: Bacteria > Pseudomonadota > Alphaproteobacteria > Caulobacterales > Caulobacteraceae > Phenylobacterium. The sequence continues at coordinate 33,829 of NZ_JAURWM010000377.1, forward strand.
CGAGGCGTCGAAGGTGTCGACCGGCTTGTTGGTGATGACATTGACCACCCCGCCGGTGGCGTTGCGGCCGAACAGCGTGCCCTGCGGGCCGCGCAGCACCTCGACACGCTCGACGTCGTAGAACTCGGCGTCGGCTAGTCGGTTGGAGGTCAGCGGCACGTTGTTGTGGTGCACGCCCACCCCGTCGTCGCCGCCGGTCGAGACCAGCTGCGCCCCGACCCCGCGAATCTGGAAGTTGGTGCGCAGCGAGCGCCGGGTGAAGGTGAGATTCGGGACGGACTGGACTAGGTCGCCGGCGGTGTCGATGCCCTTGGCGCGCAGCGCCTCTTCGCTGAAGGCCGACACGGCGATCGGCACGTCTTGGACCGACTCCTCCCGCTTCGTGGCGGTGACGATCAGTTCTTCGATCAGCGGGCCGCCGCTCGAAGACTGAGCCCATGCGGGCGAGGACCAGACAAGCGCGCACACGGACGCGGAAGCCAACAAGACCTTGGTCATTCTTCCCTCCCTGGCCCCCGATTATTGGCGGGGGTCTTATTGTTGACGGTCCTCGGCAAGCGGGGCCGTTCAAGAGGAAAGCTAAGGTAGTATCTTACGCTGCGTCAAACGACCTGTGATTACAGTATCGCCCGGCTAGGTTGTGTCGTCGATATTAGGCGAACTGAAGCGTGTGATTAGCCGAACGGCTTTTCTAAGCTTGGCTGTGGCTGGGTGAACCATGCGGCGCCGTCGACCGTCACATGGAAATGGTCTTCCAGCCGCACGCCGAAGGCATCGGGGATGACGATCATCGGTTCGTTGGAGAAGCACATGCCGGGCGCTAGCGGGGTCTTGTCGCCGCGCACCAGATATGGCGCTTCATGGATCGATAGGCCGATCCCATGGCCGGTGCGGTGCGGCAGGCCCGGCAGGTCGTAGTCGGGGCTCATGCCGCCAGCCACCAGGACGCGGCGCGCGACAGCGTCGATTTCCTCGCAGGGCACGCCGGGCTTCACGGCGGCGAAGGCCGCGGCCTGGGCCTGCTTTTCCAGGTTCCAGATGCGCTTCTGCTCGGGCGTGGCCTCGCCGAACACATAGGTGCGG
>NZ_JAURWM010000275.1 GCF_030654915.1 Phenylobacterium sp.
TCCTCTCATTTTCAAGTGGCGGCGAGGGTCACAGGGGCGCCGCTACGTCCGTCAAGGCCGGTGGCGCGGGCCGGCGCGGGCCGGCGCGGGAGATTGCGAGGGAAACGCCGCCGATTCCTGAACCTATTGATTGCCGTGGAGTAAGGTCACCCAGCCTGAGGCGACAAGGTACCGTGGAGGATTCTCATGGCGACCTACGATTTGGCCATCGTTGGCGGCGGCGTCGGCGGATCAGCCTTGGCGACCGTCATGGCCCGCGAGGGCTATTCGGTGCTGCTTCTCGAACAGTCGGAGACCTATGTCGACCGCGTGCGCGGCGAATGGATCGCCCCGTGGGGCGTGGCCGAGACCCGCCGCCTGGGCCTCTACGACCTGCTCCGGTTGGTCGGCGGCCATCATGTGACCCGCCACGTCACCTTTGACGAGAGCCGCGATCCGTCCGACGCCGAGGCCCGGACGCTGCCGCTCAGCATCTTCGCCGACGGCGTGCCAGGCCCTCTCTGCCTGGGCCATCCCCTGCACTGCCAGACCCTGCTGGACGCCGCCCGCGACGCAGGCGCTGAGGTACGCCGCGGCGTTCAGGTCACCTCGGTTGTGGCGGGCGAGAAGCCGCGCCTGACCTTCGAGCATGACGGGCAAAATTTTGAGGTCGGCGCCCGCCTGCTGGTAGGGGCTGATGGGAGAGCGTCCCAGGTCCGCGAGGCCGCGGGCGTCACGCTGCATCAGGACAAACCCCACCATTGGTTCGCCGGCCTGCTGGTCGAGAGCGCCGACGGCTGGGATCAGGACCTGCAGGCGATCGGCACCGAGGGAGACTTCGGCTTCCTCGCCTTCCCACAGGGGGATGGACGAGTCCGCATCTATGGCGGCTACGCACTTGGCCAACAGCACCGCTTCAAGGGTCCGGACGCCGCGCGCCAGTTCCTGGACACCTTCGCCATGCGCTGCAGCCCCATGAACCAGCATCTGGTGGCGGGCAAACCGGCCGGGCCGCTCTACAGCTACATCAATGCCGACTCCTGGACGAACGAGCCCTATGCGCCAGGCGTCGTCCTGATCGGCGACGCGGCTGGCTGGAACGATCCGATCATCGGCCTGGGATTGTCGATCACCTATCGCGACGTCCGGCTGGTCAGCGAATTGCTGAAGTCGACCGATCTATGGAACACCGCAACGCTGCGCCCCTATGGCGAGGAGCGGCGCGAACGGATGCGGCGGCTGCGCTTCGCCGCCTCGCTCCAGGCCGGTCTCGACATGGAATTTGGCGAGGCCGCCCGCGAGCGGCGACGCCTTCACTTCGAACGCTCCGCCAGCGATCCGACCCTTGGCGTTCACGGCGTGGCGGTCATGGCCGGTCCGGAAGCGGCGCCGGCGGAGTTCTTCACCGAGCAACATCGCGCTCGGGTGCTTGGCCCGCTGGAGGCATGACGATGACGCCCGACGAAATCACCGCGTTCAACGCCGCCTGGCTGCAGGCTTGGACTGATAAGGACGTCCCGCGCCTAGTGGCCTTCTACGCGGAAGACTGCATCTACAAGGATGCGCAAACCGTCGGCGGGCTTGAAGGCCGCGTCGCGCTGGCCGGCTATCTGAACGGCCTGTTCGCCGCCACCCCGCCGATGACCTACACGCCCGACGAGGTCTGGCCGACGCCAGACGGGTTCTGCGGCCGCTGGTACTGCAAGATCGGCGCGGACGGCGCCGGGCAACTTCGCGGCTTCGACCTCGTGGTCCTGCGCGGGCGGGAAATCGTCGTGAACGAAGTCTACGTCCACCAGCTGCCAGCATGAGAGATCAAGCGCCCGACATTCGCCGCCCCGAGGCGATCGACGCCGCCTGGCTGACCCGCGCCTTGCAGACCTCGGGTGTCGATGCGGTGGTGTCCAACTTCACCGCCGCGCCGGTCGGCACCGGCCAGATCGGCGACAGCGTGCGTTTTCGCCTGCGATATGCCCGCGGCGGCGATGACGCCCCGGCCTCCGTCGTCGGCAAGTTCCCCTCTGCCGATCCCATCAGCTTCAACACCGGCGTCATGCTCGGCAACTACACACGCGAGGTGATGTTCTATCGCCACCTCGCCGACAACGCCCTGATCCGCACGCCGCACTGCCTGTTCGCCGACGTCGAGCCCGCTAGCGGCGAGTTCGTCCTGCTCATGGAAGACCTGGCCCCGGCCCAGCAGGGCGACCAACTCCGCGGCGTCAGCCTCGACCAGGCGATGGCGGTGATCGACGAGGCCGCCCGGCTGCACGCCTCGCACTGGGAAGACGAGGCCCTGGATGACCTTCCGTGGGTCTCCGGCTCGCGGGCCGCCCCGCCCAGCGCGGCCACGCCTGAAATGGTCCAGGCGCTGTGGGGCGCGTTCCGCGACCGATATCAGCAGCACCTGCAGGCCGACTGGATCGAGATCGGCGAGCGTCTCTCCAGCCGGTTCGCCGCCCTCGGCGAGTTGCATCGCGGGCCACGCTGCCTGACCCACAACGATTTTCGGCCCGACAACATGATGTTCGGCCCTGCGGGCGTCACGACCCTCGACTGGCAGTCCTTCGCCTATGGCAGCGGAGCCCAGGATATCGCCTACTTCCTGGCCGGCGGCGTTTCCCCGGAGCTTCGCCACCGGCATGAGGCGCAGTTCCTGGACCGCTATCTGCTCGGCCTGCGCTCTCACGGGGTCAACAACTACAGCCGCGACGACCTGGCGCGGGACTACGCTCACGGCGCGTTCCTGCTCTTCCTCACCGCCTTCTTCGCCGCGATGGTCGTGAAACAGACCCCGCGCGGCGATGCGATGTTCATCCAGATGCTGGGCGGGGCGTCGCGGCACATCCTCGACCACGACGCGCTCTCGCTCCTCAGCTAGGTCCGCCAGCCCTGCTCCGAACCGGTGACGATATCGGTCAGCGGTCCGCCGTCGCGGATGGTCTTGTTGCGATAGATCACCACGCCGATCAGATTGGGCCTCTGGCCGATAGCGGCGCAGAACTCCGGCCAGGCCTCGGACGGAACCCACAGGCAGGGCGCCCGCGGGTCCTCGTCGATCGCGATGTCCACCAGATCGCGGACCTCCATGGTCAGGCGGTCTGGCTCAGACCAGCGCGATAGCGCTTCCAGTTCTCGACATAGTGCAGGGCCCCGCCGGCGATGACGCGGGCCTGGCTATCGCTGATCTCGCGCACGACCTTGCCTGGGGCGCCCATGACCAACGAGTTGTCCGGGATTTCCTTGCCCTCGGTGATCAGGCAGTTGGCCCCGATCAGGCAGTTCTTCCCAATGCGGGCTCCGTTCAGAATGATCGAGCCGATTCCGATCAGGGAATTGTCGCCAATGGTGCAGCCATGCAGCATCACCATGTGGCCGACGGTGACATTGGCGCCGATGGTCAGCGGCACGCCGGTGTCGGTGTGCAGGACGCTGCCGTCCTGGACGTTGGAATTCTCGCCGATGGTGATGGGGTCGTTGTCGCCGCGAATCGTCGCGCCGAACCATACAGAGGCGTTCTTCTTGAGAATCACCCGTCCGAGCACCGCGGCGGTGGGCGCAATCCAGTATTCGTCTTCGCCAGGCAGTTCGGGCGCGACATCGCCCAAGTTATAGACACCCATCCGTATACCCCGTTTATTCATCTAGAACGCGTGCTTAACCGTTCATAAACCGCGTTACCATCATTCTAGTGATGCGATTCGGAAGGGCGATAGCCCTTCCGCATCACGCCGCTAGCCGGCGTCCGGTTCGCGGTCTTGCGTTCAGGCGGAGGTATTTTGGTGTTACGTTTGCTTCGGCGGGAATCCCCGCCTGGATCCCGAACCGGAAGCGAGCCTCCAGGCCGCTGCGCGCGCCACCGCCGCCTCGTTGCATATTCCATCGATCCTCAAGGGCGAGCCATTCCGGCGTCGCTCTTTTTTCTTGCCCGAGTGGAGGCCTAGATGACCAAGCGAGCTATGAAGCGACAACTGCGCGAAGGCGCGTTCGACGCCGGTCAGTTCGAGGGTGACGCGAAAATTCGCCGTCTCCCCCTAGAGCGCGCCTGGTCCCCCATGGCCCACAACAATAACAATGAGGATCGCGACCAGGGCTATGTGAAGACCATCAAGGCCAAGTCAAAGGGCCAACAGGAGCTGATGGACGCCATCGACGCCAAGAACCTGGTCATGGCGCTCGGCCCGGCCGGCACTGGGAAGACCTACCTAGCCATCGCCAAGGCGGTTGAAGCTCTCGAAGCCGGCCGCGTCGGCCGCATCGTCCTATCGCGCCCCGCCGTCGAGGCCGGCGAATCCATCGGCTACCTGCCCGGCGACGCCGAGGACAAGCTCGCCCCCTATCTTCGCCCGCTCTACGACGCCCTGTCCGACCGTCTGTCGATGAAGCGGGTCCGCGCCCTGATGGCCGAAGGCGCCATCGAGATCGCCCCGGTCGGCTTCATGCGCGGCCGGACCTTGAACAACGCCTTCGTGGTCATCGACGAGGCGCAGAACTGCACCTATGGCCAGCTCAAGATGCTGCTCACCCGGCTCGGCTGGCATACGACCATGGTGGTGACGGGCGACCCGGCCCAATCGGACCTGCTGCCGGAACTCTCGGGGCTCGGGCCGGTCGCGGAGAAGTTCGACGCGATCGACAACATCGCCGTGGTGCGTCTGAAGGACGTGGACATTGTCCGCCACCCGCTGGTGGCCGAGATGCTGGGCGTGCTCTGACATCGCGCATCTGAACTCAGCGCCGGTCCCGATGTCCGTCCGGGGGCCGGCGCTTCTTTGCGGTGATCGGCCGCTACGCTACCAACGGGCGAGCGCCCCGGTCACCGGCTATGTCGGATTCCGGGGTCGACGCCTGCCCGAGAGAGAATCGCGCATGGTCTTCGCCGGCGCCTGCGGTTTGCTTTGGTTCGGCCGAAGCGCGTAGATCATCAGGACAAGCATAAACAAGCCTATGGCAGGCAGGGCAAGAACGCCAAGCTGTTCAAGCATATGGAACTTCTCCCGGCTGCGGGAGACTGCACCCTTGGGTGCAACCCCCGTTGCGCCAACACCCGGCTGTCGTCACGGTCGCTTGCGACTTCGCCACAGGCGAAGCCGCAGAACCAGCCTTACGGCAGGTCTTCGGCCAGGATGGCCATTTCGAACATGAACGATCCGTCGCCATCTTCGTCCTCGAAGACGACCCCGATGAACTCTTCGCCGATATAGACCTCGGCGGAGTCCTTCTGCTTGGGGCGGGGAACCAGGGTGATCCGCGCATTGGCGAAGGTGCCGCGCAGATGGCCTTCGACCTTGCGGATAGTTCTCTCGTCCAGCACGCCATGCTCCTTCGAATTCAACAGTGGCGGAACCTACATCGCTTTGCCGGTGCGAGGAAACCGTGGCGGCTCGTATTCCTGGGGACGTCTGCGTCAGGCACAAACGGTCAAGCGCCCCAGATCGAGAGTTTCAAGCCCCCTAAGAGAACGCCCGGCGCCTCTGGGCGCCGCGCAGCATCGCACCGGCCAGGCCAAATCCGACGATCATCATCGCCCAGATGTCCGGCTCAGGGACCACGGAGTTCGACGGCGCGCCCGCCAGGGTGAAGTTGTCGATAGAGGGCCAAATGCCGCTGCGGCCGACCGTGATCGTCAGTTCGCTGAGGCCCCCGGTCGAAACAAAGCCCAGGAAGCTGCCCGCGTTAGGATTTTTCAACACCGCGGTGACGTCGCCGTCACTGTCGATGGCGGTCACGGTTATGGTCGGCGAGGCTTGATAGTGCCCGTCGAGATTACTGCCGAAGAACAGGCCCGCGACCGCGTAGACGTCCGATCCAAATCCGCTGAACCTGATGGTGGAGTCGGCGTTGGTGGTCGTCAGGAATACGTCCGCCAGATTGCTGCCCGGATTGAAGCCCCCGGGCGCGGCCACCGTATAGTTGTGTGCGCCGGCGCTGCGGTTGACCGGCCCGGCGAACCCACTACGAGGGACCAGATCACTAAAACTGTCCGTTCCGGGATTGGAGACGGCGGCGAGGAAACTGGCCTGATCATTGTAGAGCGTGATGGCGGCTTGCGCCGGCGCCTGCACGCTAAGCGTTGCGACCACGGCGGCTAGAAAGAGCGTCTTCATGATCTGCCCCTTGCTTCGGCGCCGTGAAGGCAGGCGCAATGTAAAATCCACTTTACAATCTTCCCTCAATTCAAAGAACGCCATTCTTCGAAAAGTTGAAAATCCGACATTCAGTGCGCCGCATTGCTTGCGAAACACCCGCAATCTAGGGCCAATCGCCTAGGTTCGAGCCAAGACGCATCGCGCCCCTACAGGACAGAGGCGGCCGCCCATGGCGTTCTTTCGCAACACCACCGTCAACCTGCTGAACCTGCACTATGGCGTCCACGCCCTGGCGCTCAGCGGTGGCGGCGCGTTCTTCGCGGTGTTTCTGCTCCGGGCCGGCGTGCCTGCCCATGGCGTGCTTGCGTCGCTGGCCGCGATCCTGATTGGGCGGTTCTTTATCCGCCCGGCGGTCCTGGTGCTGGGCAAGCGTTACGGCCTCAAGCCCTTGGTCATCGCCGGCACGATCCTGACCGCGCTGCAGTATCCGCTGCTCGCCGAGGTGAACGGGGTCGGCTGGCCGCTGCTGGTCCTGTGCGTGGTCTCCTCGCTGGGCGACACCTTCTACTGGACCTCCTATCACGCCTATTTCGCCTCGCTGGGCGACGCCGAGCATCGGGGACACCAGATCGGGGCGCGTGAAGCCATCGCCGCGGTGGTCGGAATCGCCGCGCCCCTGCTAACCGGCTGGGCTCTGGTCACCCTGGGGCCACGCGTCGCGTTCGGCGCGACGGCGGTGGTGCTCACGCTCTCGGCCCTGCCGCTACTGCGGACGCCCAACGTGCTGATCGCGGCCGACGCGCCTGGCGCCCTGCGCGCCGCCCTGCCCGGCATGTTGCTGTTCGCCGCCGACGGCTGGACCGCGGCCGGCTACGTTTTCGTCTGGCAGATCGCCCTGTTCATATCGCTGGGAGAGAACTTCGCGGCGTTCGGCGGGGCCATGGCCATCGCCGCTATCGCCGGCGCGATCACCGGGCTGCTATTGGGCCGCTTCATCGACGCCGGTCACGGGCGCCGTGCCGTCTGGCTGGCGATCGGGGCGATGGCCGCCACGCTGATCTTCCGGGCCTATGGATATGGCCATCCGGCGATTGCGGTGGTCGCCAATGCGGCAGGCGCCCTGGTCAACGCGTTTTACGTCCCGACCCTGATGACGGCGGTATACAACCAGGCCCAGGCCTCGCCCTGCCCGCTTCGCTTCCACGTCGCGACCGAAGGCGGCTGGGACGCCGGCGGGGCCGCCGGTTGCCTGGCCGCCGCCGGACTGTTGTGGGGCGGCGCGCCGCTGTCCTCCGCCATCCTGCTGTCGCTGCTGGGAACGAGCGCCGCCTTCGCCCTGCTCCGCCGATACTACGGCGCGCAGGTCGCGGGCGAGGCTCCGGCCCCGACGCCGGTCAGATGACGTAGTCGTACACGGCCTCGGCCAAGGTGTGGTCCATGCTGCGCGCTGGCTCCTCGCAGGTCGGGCAATTGACCAGGCGCGCCGGAACGCCGGCCGCCGTGCAATGCGGCGGCACGGGCTTCAACACCACCGAGCCTGAGGCGATCTTGGCGTAATCGCCGATGGTGATGTTCCCAAGCACCTTGGCGCCGGCGCCCAGCAGGACGCCCTTCCCGATCTTGGGGTGACGATCACCGCGCTCCGCACCGGTGCCGCCCAGGGTGACGTCTTGCAGCATCGAGACGTCATCGCCGATCACGGCGGTCTCGCCGATGACGATCCCGGTGCCGTGGTCGATAAACACGCCCGAGCCGATCTTGGTGGCCGGATGGATGTCCACTTGGAACACTTCAGACATGCGGCTTTGCAGATAGAGCGCGATGGTCTCGCGGCCTTGATGCCACAGCCAGTGCGCCACCCGCTGGGTCTGCAGGGCCTGGAAGCCCTTGAAGAACAGGAACGGCTGCACATAGCCCTTGCAGGCCGGGTCGCGTTCGAACACCGCCTTCAGGTCTGCTTCGGCCACGCCGACAAGGCGTGGGTCGCTGCGATAGGCGGCGTCGGCCAGTTCGCGCAGGCTCATCGCCCGCAGTTCCTGGTCACCGAGCTTTCGCGCCAGTTGGTAGGACAGGGCGTCGCCCAGGTCCTCATGGCTCAGGATCACGGCGTTGAGCAACGAGGCGAGCGCAGGCTCCGCCTTCGCGGCGCGCTCGGCTTCCATGCGCAACGACGCCCAGACGGGCGGCGGCACTGTCGGATCTATGACCTCAAGGCGTTGGCTCAAAGGCTCCTCCCGTCCCAAAAGCGGTCCCCTATATTAGCATGGCGCGCGCGAGCGCATCCGGTAAATGGCCTTCCCGAGCCATATGGTAGGCCCGCAGCAACATCGCCACTGTCAGTGCGTCACGAATATATCCGTCGTTCGCCGCCTCCAGGGCTTCCCGGAACGGAACCCGGACCTGGGCGATATCCTCGGTGTCGTCGGCATGATGCATGCCCTGCGCGGGCGTAAGACCCGTGGCCAGATAGCCGATCGCAAGCTCGTCGGTCACCGAATTCGAGAGCTGGATCCGCAGGATCTCGCGCCATTCGGCCGCCGCCAGCCCCGCTTCCTCGGCCAATTCGCGCTTGGCGCCGTCCAGCGGGTTCTCGCCCTTGGGGCCGCCGCCCTCAGGGACCTCCCAGCTATAGTCGCCGAATGGAAACCGATGCTGGCCGACCAGGACGACCTTGCCGTCTTGATCTATCGGCAAAATGGCCAGGGCCAAATTCTTGAAGCCGACTAGGCCGTAGGTCGCCGAGGCGCCTGTGGGGGCCACCGCGGCATGCTCGGTCAACTTAATCCAGGGATTCTCATAGACGACCCTGGCCTCGCCCCGCCGCCAAGGCGTTCCATGCGCTTCAAGCCAGTCAGGTTTTTGCGACATATTCTCAACTGACCTTGTGGATCGCGACGCTCGGTCCCAATAAAGAGCGTCCCCATCGGTTTTGCCAACGAGGCGCCACCTTGACCATAGCCCTACCTGCCGCGCCCGAGTTCGGGACTCCGGTCGAACAACGCCCGCGCCCAGAGTTGCTGGATTTCCTGGCCGCCCGGCGCTCGTCGTCGGCCGTAACCTTGGCCGCCCCCGCCCCCAGCAGCAGCGAAATCGAGGCGTTGATCTCGCTCGCCACCCGCGTGCCCGATCACGGCAAGCTTTCGCCATGGCGGTTCATCGTCCTGGAAGGTGAGAACAAGACCGCCTTCGCCGGCCGCTTGCAGGAACTGGCGCTTTCGCGCGGCGACGCCAAGGCCGTCGCCAAACTCGCCAAGCTCAAGATCCCGCCGGCCTGCGTCGCAGTGATCTCACGCCCCAAGGCCAGCGACATTCACGAGTGGGAACAGATCCTGTCGGCCGGGGCGGTGTGCACCACGCTGCTCTATGCCGCCCAGGCGCTGGGCTATGGCGCGAACTGGATCACCGACTGGTACGCCTATGACGACCAGGCCAAGGCCATTCTGGGCCTCGAACCGCAGGAAAAGGTGGCGGGGTTCATTCTGCTCGGGACGATCAAGGACGCGCCGCTGGAGCGCGAACGGCCCGACGCCAAGG
>NZ_JAURWM010000378.1 GCF_030654915.1 Phenylobacterium sp.
CAAGTGGAATCGGTTGGTGCGCGAGCTCTAACGGAGTCCGCTGTTGGGAACTCTACTCGTCAACATTTACAACTCTGCAGCCAGGCGAGAGCGTGACTGCCGTTATGACGCTTGTATACTCTGTTAACAAGTTAGAGCGTAAGGCGCTGCCCAAGGTAATCGACGGGACCTTTAGCGCTCCACTATACGTCGTCGACAGCGTGACCAAAGCCCGCGACACGCAGATAGTGTCGATGGACTTTGAAATTCAGAATCCCGAGGGCTTGTAGTCGAGCTTTAGCATTTGGGCTCACCTCAAGGTTTGTGCGCTAAAGGGCGCTTAAGAGCGCGAACCATGAACATGGCCTATGCGGCGCGATAGAGCCGGTCGGGCGGATCGTTCAGCGGCCTGAACCCGCCTGCTGTGGCGGCGTCGGCCCAGAGATAGTCCCCCGTAAGCCCGACGTGAGCCCAACTCATCGGCGACAGGTGGGCCAGAAGCTCGTCGGGCGCGGCGATCTCCTGCCCTGCTTGTGAACGAACACCGCCTGGGCCAGCGCATGGCGGGCCTCGCTCTTGTTGAGGCCGGCCTGGCAGCGCGAGCGCAGCTCGGGACTCTCCAACCAGTCGAGCGTGAACAGTGTCCGTTCGATCCGACCGACTTCGGCCAGGGCCATGTCCAGACGGTTCTGCCGCTTGAAGGCCGACAGCTTCTTGAGCATCACCGAGGGGACGGACCCGGCCTTGAGCCCGAACGAGGCGTGGTGGATACTCGACGCCAAGGCTTACTCTCCGATCGCGCTCTTGCGGGTTTATCGAGGTTGAAGGGCGGTCACTAGATGAATATCGAGGCCGGCGGGGTCACGCCTGCAGCCTGCGTTCCCTCGACCAAAATGACATCGTCTCAAAGACTTCGAACGCGCCGCGCCCGCCAGACAGACCCGGCGATGTTTGCCCGAACGCCAGGATTTGACCGCCAGCTGGCACCATCGCAAGGCCTCAATAGAGACTGCTCCAAGTTGATGTCTCAGTCTGTCGGGGATCCGACTCCGGCACGCTCGCCATCTCCGCTTTTGACCTTTCGCCGACATTCGGGCGCGCAAGACAGCGACGGACGATGGCCCCCCTTATGAGGGTTCAGATGAAGATCGGACCTGGAAGGCGCCCCAAATACTATGAACGCTGCGGAATGGGTCCGCGCATATACGCAACCCTCCCGACCAAAGACCCGCCGGCATTGAGCTTGCTCAAGCGAAAGAGGTGACGGAGCTGGGCGAACGGCGAACATGGCGTGCTTTTCGCTTAAGGCCCTAGCCACCTTCTTCAGCGCGGGCGATGATCTGATCGCGGCCACGCGGCGACCTATTGCGCCCGGAAAACTCAGTCGGGGAGCACGTAGCGATCGTGGAAAGTCCTGCCGGTCTCGACGTTTCCATTCCCGGAAGCCAGCTTCAGCGATTGATGCGCATGGCCGAGGCGCAGCCGCCGCTGGCGACAGCTGTCGTCCATCCGGTCGACGTGCTCTCGTTGACCGGCGCAGTCGAGGCGGCCAAGCGGGGGCTGATCACGCCGATCCTGATCGGGCCGAAAGCGAGGGTCGAGGCGGCGGCTCGAGACGCGGGCAGGGATATCTCCGCATTCCAACTCGTCGATGTCGAACATAGCCATCAGGCTGCCGAGACGGCCTGCGCGATGGCCGCCAGGGGGCAGGCCGCCGCCATTATGAAGGGCGCGCTGCATACCGACGAATTGCTGGAAGCGGTCGTGGCGCCAGGCTCGGGCCTGCGAACCGACCGCAGGATGAGCCACGTCTTCGTGCTGGACGTGCCGACATATCCACGGCCGTTGCTGGTCAGCGACGCGGCGCTGAACATATCGCCGGACCTCGCCGCCAAGCGAGACATCGTGCAGAACGCCATTGATCTGGCCCATGCGATGGGAACGCCGCTGCCCAAGGTGGCCATTCTCTCGGCGGTGGAAACCGTCAATCCCAAGATGATCTCGACCCTGGACGCGGCCGCCTTGTGCAAGATGGCCGATCGCGGACAGATCGTTGGCGGGCTGCTGGACGGCCCCCTGGCTTTCGACAACGCGGTGTCGCCGGAGGCGGCCAGGGCTAAGGGCATCGTCTCGCAGGTGGCGGGCGAGGCAGACATCCTGATCGTTCCCGACATCGAGTCCGGCAACATGCTGGCCAAGCAAATCTTCTATCTGTCGAACGCGCAGTCGGCGGGAATCGTCCTAGGCGCCCGCGTTCCGGTCATGCTGACCAGCCGCTCCGACCCCGAGGCTTCACGTCTGGCGTCCTGTGCGCTCGCCATTCTGGTCACCCAGCACAAGCCGACCAAGTACCTAAGATGACAGCGGGCGGCATCCTGACCCTGAATGCTGGGTCTTCCAGCTTGAAGTTCGCGGTTTATGACGCGACCCCAGATCTGCCCCTCAAGCTGTCTGGACAGATTTCGGGATTGAACGGGCTCCCTCGGATGCGGGCCAGCACCGAGAGCGTTGTCCTCGCCGACGAACCGTGGGCGGGGCCAGCCGACCTCGACGCTGTGCTTGAGCGGCTCTTCGACTGGCTGGCGGCCCAGCGCCAGGCGGACGGCGTAATCGCCGTCGGGCACCGCATCGTGCATGGCGGCCTGGAATTTCGCGAGCCGCGAACCATGGACGAGGACGTTCTCGCCAAGCTCGAGGATCTGTCATCGCTAGCTCCGCTTCACCAGCCCTTCAATCTGCGCGGCGTGCGGATGGCGATGCGGCGTGTTCCGAACACGTTGCAGGTCGGAGTCTTCGATACCGCCTTTCATGCGGACCAGCCGGAGGCGGCGCGGCTCTATGGCCTGCCGCGGGATCTGATCGACGAGGGCGTGCTGGCCTACGGCTTTCACGGCCTGTCCTATGACTACATCGCCAGCGTCCTGCGCCAACGGGACGGGAAGCGGGCGGGGGGGCGGGCTATTGTTCTGCACCTTGGCAGCGGCGTCTCGCTCTGCGCCATGAACCAGGGGCGCAGCGTCGCCACGACCATGGGCTTTTCGGCGCTTGACGGTCCCCCGATGAGCACCCGCAGCGGCTCCATAGATCCCGGCGTCATCCTGTACCTGCTCCAGGCGAAAGGCATGAGCCCGGCTGCGGTGAGCGACCTGCTCTATCAACGCTCGGGCCTTCTCGGCCTCTCCGGGCTAAGCGGGGACATGGTCGCGCTGTTGGCCAGCCAGGCTGCGCATGCGAGGCAAGCGCTTGAGGTCTACGTCTACCGTATCGCACGCGAAATCGGCTCGCTGGCGGCGGCGTTGGGAGGGCTGGACACCTTGGTGTTCACCGCCGGTGTCGGCGAGAATGCGCCGGCGATCCGGGAGCGTATCGTGGCCTTCAGCGGCTGGCTCGGCGCTACGCTCGATCACGAGGCGAACTTGGCGGGAGCCGGCCGGATCGACTCAGGTGGCGGCGTCGAGATCCTGGTCGTGCCGACCGACGAACAGCTGGTGATCGCTCGAGGCGTCTACGAGCGACTTGGCTCCCGCGGCGAGCGCGAGGAAGCCTTCAGCTCAACAGGCGAGCCGGCTGCCGGTCGCCCTTCTCCATGGCGCGCTGGTAGGCCGGCCGCGCCGCGATGACCTTCAGATAGGCCAAGATGTTCGGATAAGGGCGGCAGCCGACAGCACGGGCTACGATCCGAGAGCGCAGCGCTCGCCGCCAGCCTCGTGGCGCTCGCGGTTCCTGACGGCGATCGCTGTGCGGACGGCGCAGCAAAGACTAGCGTCTACGACGCATTCCGGCCGCAACGGCACACGCCCCACCCTCCCGATCTCGGGCCGCTTATCGGGCTAGGGTTCGCCTTGCTCGAGTGGCAGGCGCTGCGCAGATGACAGCGCCGCCACCACGCCTGTCACCCAGCCGCTATTCGTTTCGATCGGCGATCGCCCCGCCACCTTCTTC
>NZ_JAURWM010000035.1 GCF_030654915.1 Phenylobacterium sp.
GCGAGCTCGTCGACATAGTCGATTTCAGAGCCCTTCAGCATCACCAGAGACATCTCGTCGATCAGCGCCGCCACCCCGTCGCGTTCGATGCGTAGATCGTCGGGCTGGGCCTCATCGACCAGGTCGAGTTGGTACTGAAAACCTGAGCAGCCGCCGCCTTCGACAGCCACGCGCAGCATGATCGGCTTGCCCTCGGACTGGCCGAGCGCCTGCAGCCGCTGGGCGGCTGCGGAAGACAGGGTGAGATCGATCGTCGTCATGCTGTGGAAAACCTCTGCCTGGACTATATGAGATCGACAGGCCCTTCGTCCAAGAGGGCATCTTTACACAGAGATCACATGATCCCTCCACCGCGCGCGTCATTCGCCGAAGATTCCTCCCTTTCGCTCGGGCGCAAGGTCGCCGAAGCCGAGAGCCGCACGCGCACGCCGTTCGCCCGGGATAGAGACCGGATCATACACGCCACGGCGTTCCGGCGGTTGAAGGAAAAGACCCAGGTCTTCGTCGCCCACGAGGGCGATCATTTCCGCACCCGGCTGACCCATTCGCTGGAGGTTGCGCAGGTGGCGCGGTCGCTGGCCACCGCGCTCGGGCTCGAGGCGGACCTCGCCGAGACCATCGCCCTGGCCCATGACCTCGGCCATCCGCCCTTCGGCCACGCCGGAGAGGACGAGTTGCAGATCCAGATGGAGCCCTTCGGCGGCTTCGATCACAACGTGCAGACCTTCCGGGTCGTCACCAAGCTGGAGCGCCGCTATCCTCGTTGGGAGGGGCTGAACCTCACCTGGGAAACCCTCGAAGGCGTCATCAAGCACAATGGCCCGGTGAGCGAGAAACTGGACCGGCCCTCGTGGAACGCCATCGCCGAGTTCGACAAGGACTATGACCTTGGGCTTTCAACCTGGGCTTCGGCCGAGGCCCAGGTCGCGGCCCTGGCCGACGACATCGCCTACAACAACCATGACGTCGACGATGGGGTTCAGGCTGGCCTGTTCCGGCTGGAGGAACTGCTGGACGTGCCGCTGATCGGCCCGATCCTGGCCAGCGTGTACAAGGACTATCCCGATCTCGACCCGGTGATCATCCGGCTGGAGGCGGTTCGGCGCATGATCGGGGCGATGGTGGACGATGTTTTGGCCGAGACTCATCGTCGCGCCCTGGCGTCCAAGGTCGGTTCGGCGGACGATGTCCGAAACCTCGATCACGCCCTGGTGGCCTTCTCCCGCGAGATGGTCGAGGACCTGTCGCGGCTCCGCGAGTTTCTGATGAACCGGATGTACCGGCATTGGCGGGTCAATCGCACGCGCAGCCAGGCCCGCCGCATTCTCGCCGAGATGTTCCAGTTGTTCATGGCCGAACCAGACGTCTTGCCGACGGAGTGGTTCGCACGGTCGCAAAATCGCGACCAAGCCGGGCGGGCCAGGGTGGTGTGTGACTACATCGCCGGGATGACCGATCGGTTCGCCATCGAAGAGCATCGGAAACTTTTCCACCTCGACGTCTGGAATTAGACGTTCGGCTGGGTTCGTCGGCCGGTTCCCTTCGCTAGAATTGCCAGACGCCGCGCGCGATTCGCGCCGCGGCTCGAGACCTTATCGGAGCCACTGATGTCCGACCCCGATCGCGGCGCTTACACGCCCCCGACCGACGCGCCCCTGTCCTTCGACGCGCGCCAGCCGGTGCGCGGCGGTGGCCCTGCGCCGATTATGCTGATCCTCAGCGGCATCGTGCTGATCGCCCTGGTGATCGCCATTGTGCTGTTCTACCGCTCCGGCGTCCGTGAAGCTGGCCAGCCGCCGCTGACCGTCGGCGCGCCCGTCGGCGAGATGAAAGGGCCCCCGCCTGCCGAGGCCCAGCCCGCCGATCCGGCCGAAGGCCTGCAGATCTACCAGTCAGAACAGGGCGAGGGGGCTCCGGCCGCGCCGAATTTCACGGCTCCGCCAGAAACGCCGCAGGCGCGCCCGGCTCCCGTGACCGTGCAGCCGCCGCCGCGCCCCGCCCCGACCGCGCCGGTCGCCTCCGCGCCGATCGCGGCCCTGCCGGCCGCTCCCACCCCCTTGAAGCCGGCGGTCGCGCCGCCGGCCGTCGCTCCCGCGCCCAAGGCCGCGACGCCTGCGCCGAAGTCGATCGACGCCGCCCTGAACCCGACGCCCGCCCCCAAGGCGACCGGCGGGGCCGCGGCCGTCCAGATCGGCGCTTTCTCCTCGCAAGCCCTGGCCGACAAGGGCTGGAACGACGC
>NZ_JAURWM010000394.1 GCF_030654915.1 Phenylobacterium sp.
CCATAGGTCTTGGTCCGCTCGCCCCGCTCCCAGTCGCCGAAGCCCAGCTGTCCGGCGACGTGCAGATTGTCGAGCCGGTAGTTGCCGACCTTCACCTCGGCGGCAGGCAGATAGTAGCCGAACTGGTCGTCGCCCTTGGGCTTGGAGAACCCGGCGAAGCTGGCGTCGACCGGCACCGCCGGTGGCGCGACCGGAGCTGCGACCTCGGCGGTCTTGGCGGCGTCCGAAGATTGGCCGCAACCGGCCAGCAGAACGACGGCGACCGTCGCGATGAACGCGCTACGCATTGGAATTCCCCCCTTGTTTGAAAGAAGATCATCACGGGCGCCGCACCCTGTCCATGGTCGCGCTATGTTCCCGTCATGCGGCCTGAGATTCTATTTCCGCTTTACGCGCCCATCACCTCGCTCAAAGGGGTTGGCGTCCGCGTGGCTCCCTTGCTGGAAAAGCTGGCCGGTCCGGTCGTGCGCGACGTCCTGTTCCTGGCGCCGCACTCAGTGGTCCAGCGCACGCGGGCCAGCGTGAACACCGCCGTCGAGGGCGCGGCCCAGATCTTCGAAGTTCAGATAGACGCCTTCAAGAAGCCCCGCGGCCCCCAGCAGCCGTGGCGCGTGGAGACCTATGACGGAGGCGGGATTCTCACCTTGGTCTTCTTCGGGAGCTTTGGCGGCCAGCTTGAGCAGAAGCACCCCCTGGGCGCCAAGCGGGTCGTCAGCGGTAAGGTCGAGCGCTTCGGCTTGAACCTTCAGATCGCCCATCCCGACTATATCCTGCCGCCCGAACGAGTGGACGAGATCCCGCTCTTCGAGGCCGTCTATCCCGCCACGGCCGGCGTCCCGGCCCGCACGGTCCGCAAGTTCGTGCTCGAAGCCCTGGAGCGGGCGCCCGAGCTGCCCGAGTGGCAGGATCCCGCCTGGCTGGCCCGCGAGCAGCTTCCGAGCTGGCGCGAGGCCCTGGTTCGGCTCCACTCACCGGCTGGCGAAATCGACTTGGCGCCGCAGACCCCGCACGTCCGCCGTCTGGCCTATGACGAACTCCTGGCCCACCAATTAGCGATGGCCCAGCGCAAGGCCGACCGCCGCCGGGAACCGGCCGCCAAGATCGTTCCCGCCGAGATATCCGCCAAGGTCCGCGCCGATCTGCCCTTCAGCCTGACCGGCGCCCAGGAGCGCGCGCTCGCCGATATTCGGCATGACTTCGCCGCCGGTGAACGGATGAGCCGGCTGATCCAGGGCGATGTCGGGTCGGGCAAGACGGTCGTGGCGATGCTCGCCATGGCTGACGTTGCGGGCGGTGGCGGCCAGAGCGCCTTGATGGCGCCGACCGAGATCCTCGCCCGCCAACACTTCGAAACCTTATCAGGACCGCTGTCCGACCACGGCATCAGCGCCGTCTTGCTCACCGGCCGCGACAAGGGTCTTGCCCGGGCCGAGAAGCTGCGCGCCCTCGCCTCTGGGGCCGTCCAGGTCGCCGTTGGCACGCACGCGCTCTTCCAGGACGACGTGAACTTCCAGCGCCTGCAACTGGCCGTCGTCGACGAGCAGCACCGCTTTGGCGTGGCTGAGCGCCAGCGGCTGCAGGCCAAGGGGGACGCCGTCCACCTGATCGCCATGTCGGCGACCCCGATTCCCCGCACCCTCGAACTGACCGTCTATGGCGACCTCGACGTCTCGCGGATCGACGAAAAGCCGCCGGGCCGCACCCCAGTCGCCACGCGCGCCGTGCCCATGAGCCGCGTTGAGGAGGTCGAGGCCCGCCTGCGCGATGTGATCGCCCAGGGCGCCCAGGCCTTCTGGATCTGTCCGCTGGTCTCCGAATCCGAATTGATTGACCTGAAGGCGGCCGAGAAGCGCGCCGCCGAACTGCGCCAGAAAATCGGCCCCGGCGTCGGCTTGGTGCACGGCAAGATGAGCGGGCCGGAGAAGGACGCCGTCATGGCCGACTTCGCCGATGGAAAGATCAGCCTGCTGGTGGCGACCACGGTTGTAGAGGTCGGGGTCAATGTGCCGAACGCCACCATCATGGTCATCGAGCAGGCCGAACGCTTCGGCCTGGCCCAATTGCACCAGCTTCGCGGCCGGGTGGGGCGTGGTTCGCGCGAGAGCGCCTGCGTCCTGCTCTACGATCCGCCGCTGTCGGAGACCGCCCAGAAGCGGCTCGATATCCTGCGGCGGACCGACGACGGCTTCCAAATCGCCGAGGTGGACCTAGAACTGCGCGGCGGCGGCGATGCGCTGGGTCTGCGCCAATCGGGCTTCCCCGCCTACGTGTTCGCCGACCCGATCGCCCACCGCGACCTGATCGCCACGGCCGGGGACGACGCCCGCATGATCATAGACCGCGATCCGGAACTCACCTCCGAACGTGGCAAGGCGCTGCAGGTACTGCAGGAGCTCTTCGATTGGCGCCCGAGTTCGCCACTCAAGGACGCGGGCTAGAAAATCAGCTCACCTTCACCATGCGCTTGCCGCGGTTCTCGCCCGCCAGCAGGCCGACCAGGGCTGATGGCGCGTTCTCCAGCCCGTCGATCACGTCCTCGAGCACCTTCAGCTTCCCGCTCTCGACCCAACTTTTCAGATCCGAGAGCGCGCCCTCGCGCTGCTCGTCAAAGTCAGAGACGATGAAGCCACGCACGTTCAGGCGTTTGGTGACGATCAGACCAGGGACCCCCCGCGGGCCGTGCGGCGGGGCCGCGCCGTCATACTGCGAGACCGCGCCGCAGCAGGCGATCCGCCCGAAATTGTTCATGTTGAACAGGGCCGCCTCGAAGATCTCGCCGCCAACATTGTCGAAATAGACGTCGATACCGTTCGGGCAAGCCGCACGCAGCGCGCGGCGAACGTCGCCGGCCTTGTAGTCGACCGCCTCATCGAACCCGAGTTCGTCCTTCAGCCAGGCAGACTTGGCCGCCCCGCCGGCGATGCCCACCACCTTGCAGCCACGGATCTTGGCGATCTGCCCGACCAGGGACCCGACCGATCCCGCGGCTGCTGACACCACGACTGTCTCGCCAGCCTTCGGCTGTCCGCACTCCAGCAGACCGAAATAGGCGGTCAGGCCGGCCACGCCGTAGACGCTGAGCAGATGGGTGATCGGAGCCAGGTCTGGCAGCTTGGCCAGCGACTTGCCGGGCAGCACCGCATAGTCCTGCCAACCGGTGTCGGCGAACACCAGATCGCCCTTGGCGAGGCCCGGCGTCTTGCTCTCCATCACTTCCGCCAACGAGCCGCCGGCCATCACGTCGCCAGCCGCCAGGGCGGCGCGATAGGTCGCGCCTTGCATCCAGGCGCGGTTGGCGGCGTCCAGCGAGATGTAGCGCGTCCTCACCAGGACCTCGCCCTCCCCCGGCGCCGGGATCGCCGCCTGCGCCAGTCGGAAGTGGTCGGGCGACAGCTTGCCCTGCGGAAGTTGCTCGAGAACGATCTGGCGATTGGTCATGGCTTTGTCTCCCTCGGGGCGTTGGGCCGGCACGATGGCCCCTGGCGGCCGCGCGGGTCAATCAAACCTAGCCGATGATCAGCCGTACGTGCCGTTGACGGGTCAGCCAGCTCCAGGACCAGTCAAGCGCGACGGCGACCCGGTTGCGGAGGCCGATCAAGAAGTAGATGTGCGCCAAGCCCCAGAAGACCCAGCCCAGCCAGCCGGTCAGGCGAAAGCCGTCGAACCGCACCACGGCGGCGCTGCGCCCGATGGTGGCGAGGTCCCCGGCATGGCGATAGTGGAACGCTCCAGGCGGCGCCCGTCCGCGCACCTGCGCCTCGATCACCCTGGCTGCATGCCGCCCCGCTTGCTTGGCGGCTGGGGCGATGCCGGGCACCACGACCCCGCCCCGCCCATTCACCGCCGCGGCGTCGCCCACCACGAAGACATTGGGGTGGCCCTGAAGCGAAAGATCCTCCGCCACGACTGCCCGCCCCGCCCGGTCATGAGGTCCGGCAAGCTCGGCCGCCAGCGGCGAGGCCGCCACGCCCGCCGCCCAGATGATCGTGCGTGAGGCCAGATGTCGCTCGCCCACCTGGGCGCCGTCGGGGCCGCACCCCGTGACCGCTGTCCGGGTCATCACCGTGACACCTAGTCGCTCCAGCATCCGCGCGGCATAGGCAGCCAAGCTCTCTGGAAACGCCGCCAGAATTCGCTCGCCCGCCTCGACCAGCACCACCTTGGCCTCACGGGGATCGACGTTGCGGAAGTCGCGGGCCAGGGCGTCGCGCGCGAGTTCCGCCACCGCCCCGGCCATCTCCACGCCGGTCGGCCCGCCGCCGACGATCACGAAGGTCAGCAAGCCCTCGCGCTCGCCAGCCGGCGCGTTCTCAGCCTGCTCGAAGGCGCTCAGCACTCGCCGGCGAATGGCCGTGGCGTCCTCGATGCTCTTCAGTCCTGGCGCATGCTCCGCCCATTCCGGATGCCCGAAATACGAGTGGGCCGCGCCCGTCGCGACCACCAGATAGTCGAACGGCTGGTCGCCGGCCGTCGTCCGCACGCAGCCTGCTTCAAGATCGATGCCGGTCGCCTCGGCCAGCAGGACGCTGGCATTGGCTTGCCGCCGCAACAGATGCCGGATCGGCCAAGCGATCTCCGATGGCGACAGCGCCGCCGTCGCCACCTGATAGAGTAGCGGCTGGAACAGGTGATAGTTTCGGCGGTCGAGCACTGTCACATCCACCGGCGCATCGGCCAGCTCTCGCGCGGCGGCTAGGCCGCCAAAGCCGCCACCGATGATGACGACTTGAGGACGATGATCTGGGATCGGCGACGACTGGTTCACGCAAAATCCCCCGCAGTGCGTACCTAACTTGGCGCAGCCGAACGCTGGGCTTCCAGCGCCGCGACCCTGGCCTTCGCATCGGCCTCGATGTCGGCATAGAACAGGTTATAGGCCACCGCCTTGCGACGGTCCGTCCAGGATCCTGATGCTCTCAGCGAGCTCGATTTTGGCCGCGAGACGCGCAGCACGCCCTTCTCGCATCGCGCCGAGATCTGCCGGGTCAGGAAGGCTGGCCGCGCCCCCCATTCCAGGCCCGTGGCGTTGGCGGCGCCTAGGCTCAGGCGAGCCGGCGCCGGAGCGTTGCTGGCCGCGCCAAGCAGCGGATTAAAGCACAGCGGAACCCGCCCCTGGAGATTGACCAACTGGCCTTCCTGGTCCCAGACCAGCGACCGGTCGAGGATCGCCTGGGCGCGCTCCGGCTCGCCCTCGAACACCGAGATCCAGGCCGCCAGGCAGCCCGGCTGGCCAGGCGCGATGCAGGCTTGAATCGGCGGTGAGTTCGCCGGCACGACGGTCTGGATCAGATAGGCGGCGGCGATCTGCGCCTTCAGCTTTGGATGGGCCGCGACCTCCTCGGCCAGCAGGCGCGCAGCCAGGTTGCCACCCTGCTCCACCCCCACGATCACGAACGGCCGATCCTGATTGTAGTGTTCGACATAGTGTCGGAAGGCGGCGACGACGTCGGAGTAGGCGAAGCGCCGGGCCTCCTTGGCGTCGTCGCGCAGGGTCATGAAGGTGTAGAGGCTGGCCTGCCGGTAGCGGGGCGCGAAGATCCGCCCCACCCGAACGAACGGCCCAGCATAGTTCGGCGCCATCACCTGACGGAACAATCGGTCGGCCTTGGCGTCGTCGATCGGTGCATTCCAGTGACGTCCGCCGTCGAAAGTGGTCGGCCCCACGAAGAAGACGTCGGCAGGGGGATCGGTTGGGGACGGCGTTCCGGGATTCGTCGGCAGCAGCGCCCACGCCGCCTTGGTCGCATAGTCGGGGGCCGGCGGCGGATCGTAGGTCTGGAACGGTTCCTTGGGGTCGAGCCTGGTCCGCAGGATGTCGTCGCGCCACACAAACGCGGCGGCGGCCACCACCAGCAAGGTGAGAATCACCCCGGCGGTAACCAGACGCTTGAAGCCCCTAGGACGATCGGCCATGAGCGCCCTGGCCCTACCGGTAAGGGTCGGGTTGCGAAAGGTAACGCTTCACGTAGTCGCCAACGCCCTCTTCCAGCCCGGTCATTGGCTGATTGTAGCCGGCGGCCTGCAGACGCTCCATGCGAGCCTGGGTGTAGTATTGATACTTGTCGCGAATGGCCGGCGGCATCGGGGTGTACTCGATTTCCGCAGGTCGATCGGCGGCCGCGAACACCGCCTTGGCCATGTCCTCAAAGGTCCGCGCCGTGCCCGAGCCCAGGTTGTAGACGCCGTTGACCTGCTCGTTCTTCGCCAGCCAACCGACCACGTCGGCGACATCGCGGACATAGACGAAATCCCGTGTCTGGCCGCCGTCCGGCACGCCGTCGCGATAGGACTTGAAGAGCTGCACCCCATGGCCGTCGCGGACCTTTGGCCAGATCTGCGACGCCACCGACTTCATCGAGTGCTTATGCTCTTCGTTCGGTCCGTAGACGTTGAAGAATTTCAGCCCCACCCACTGCGGTGGCGCATAATCCCTCGCCGCCTGACGGGCCGCGAACAGGTCGAACAGAGCCTTGGACCAGCCATAGGTGTTCAGCGGCCGCAGGGCCGCAAGCGAGTCGATGTCGTCACGGTCCTCGAAGTCGGTCGCATCGCCATAGGTCGCCGCCGATGAGGCGTAGACGAACCGCCTCTGGTGATCGGCGCACCAGCGGAACAGGTCGCGGCTCAGGGTGAAGTTGGCATGGACGATCTTGTCGGCGTCCGGCTCGGTCGTCGAGGACACCGCGCCCATGTGCACGACCAGTTCGATGTCGCGCCAACGCTTCTCGAGCCATTCGAACATCGACTCCGGCGCCACGAAGTCGCCGATTGGATGCTTGGCGATATTGCGCCACTTGCCGAGTTCAGCCTCGTGCAGCCAATCGCAGACGACGACGTCCAGCGACGAGTCCTCCGCCAGCTTGGCGACGATATTGGAACCGATGAAACCGGCCCCGCCGGTGACGAAGATGATCCGACGGGTCATGCCTTCTCCTGCATCCGTGCAATGGCGGCCGTGGTCGAATAGCCGTCGACGATCTGCGCCAGCCTAACCTCTCCGCCGTAAGACTTCACGAAGTCCCCACCGACCACTTCGCTCTCTGCGTAGTCAGCGCCTTTGATCAGCACGTCGGGCCGCGCGGCCTCGATCAAGCCGATCGGTGTGTCCTCGTCGAACGGCGCGACGAGATCCACCGAACCCAGACCCGCCAGCACCACGGCACGGCCCTCCAGGTCGTTGACCGGCCGGCCTTCACCCTTCAACGCGCGCACCGAGCGATCCGAATTCACGCCGACGATCAGGCGATCGCACCAGGCCCGCGCCTGCGCCAGATAGGCGACATGGCCCTTATGCAGGATGTCGAAGCAGCCGTTGGTGAAGCCGACCTTCAGGCCCTTGGCCCGCCAGCGCGCGATCTCGTCGGCCATCCGCTGAGGTGTCACGATCTTGGCTTCGGCCGGCGCCATGTGAGCGCTGATCGAGGCCTCGATCATCTCTTCGGGGGTGACCACGGCGGTGCCGGCCTTGCCGACCGCCACGCCTGACGCCAGCATGGCGAAGGCGATGGCGTCGGCGATATCGACCTTGGCCGCCAAGGCGACGCCGAGCGCCGCCAGGGTGGTGTCGCCGGCGCCCGAGGCGTCGAAGACCTCGCGCGGAACGCCAGGGAAGTGCCGTATCGGCTCGCCGCGAACCGCGAGCGAAATGCCCCGCGCCGCCCGCGTGACCAAGATCGCCTTAGCTTCGCAAAGCGTTAGGGCGTGAGTCAGCGCCGCCTCGATCTCGGCGTCAGACACGGTCGGCATGTCGGTCGCATGGGCCAGTTCCGCGGCGTTCGGCTTGACGATATCAACCGCCCCATAACGCGCGAAGCTGCGGGCCTTGGAATCCACGATCATCACGGCGCCCGAGGCCCGGCAGGCCTCGATGACGCCATCGGTGACGACGCCCTTGCCGTAGTCGGACAGCAGCACCACGCCGACGTCGCGCGCCACGTCGCGCACGGTGCGGATCAACCGCTGCTCGACATCGCCGCTGGCCGCACCGCTGGTTTCCATATCGACCCGCAGCAGCTGCTGGCCGCCGGAGACGAAGCGGGTCTTCAGGGTCGTGGGACGGCTGGCGTCGGTCACGACGAAGCCCTCGACCCCCGCCTCTGCCTTGATCAGACGCAAGGCTTCGACGCCCTCGGCGTCGCCGCCGATCATCCCCACCAGGCAGACCTCGCCGCCCAAGGCCGCGGCGTTGCGCGCCACATTGCCGACCGCGCCCAGCATCACCAACTCGCGTTTGCGGGCCAGCACCGGGATCGGAGCCTCGGGCGAGACGCGGGTGACGTCGCCATAGACGAAGCGGTCGACCATCAGGTCGCCGACGCAGGCGATCCTCGCGCCTGACAGCGAGGACAGGATGTGTTGAAGGGCCGAGAGGTCCATGGGCTCAGAGCCTACGCCGATTATTGCACGGCCGCATGGATGGCTTTCAGGCTCGCGAGCAGGTCATGGGCGCCGTCCAGCGGCAGGCAGCTCGGCCCGTCGCACAGCGCCTTGTCCGGATCGCGATGGAACTCGAGAAACACGCCGTTGGCGCCGACCGCCACGGCGGCCTTGGCGATGACGGCCACCCCATCCCGGCGGCCGCCAGTCGAGGCGCCGCCCGTGCGAGGATCGGCGCCAGGCAGTTGCACCGCATGGGTGGCGTCGATGGTGACCGGAGCGCCCAGCTTCTTCATCTCCGGAATGCCGAGCATGTCTACGATCAGATTGTTGTAACCGAACGAATTACCGCGTTCGCAGAGGATCACCCCGACGTCGGACACTTCCTTGATCTTGACCAGGATGTTCTTGCAGTCCCACGGCGCCAGGAACTGCCCCTTCTTGACGTGCAACAGTCCGCCCGCCGCGCCCGTGGCCTTGGCGGTCGCCACGACCAGATCGGTCTGGCGGCACAGGAAAGCGGGGATCTGGACAAGGTCGGCGACCGCGGCGACCGGCTCGGCCTGGGCGATCTCGTGCAGGTCGGTGGCGATCGGCACGTTCAGTTGCGCCTTCACCTCCGCCAGAATCTTCAGCCCCTCCGTCAGGCCTGGACCGCGGAAGCTCTTCACCGACGAGCGGTTGGCCTTGTCGAAGCTCGCCTTGAACACATAGGGCAGCCCAAGCTCGGCGGTCACCACCTTCAGGTGACGCGCGGTCTCCAAGGTCTGTTCCAGATCCTCGATAACGTTCAGCCCGGCGATCACGACCAACGGTTGGCCGTCGCCGATCGAGAGATTCCAGCGATTGAGCGTGAGTACGGTCATGACATTCCCGAGCTTTTGGCCGTCGGCGTCGCAGCGCCGTAGCGGCCTAAGTGGCGCGCGTCCGCTCGCTTCACAAGCTCGAAAACGTCCCAGGCTGCATCCGGCCGGCGAGCGGAACCGTAGGTCGAGGGTCCGAGTTGATTCGTCTCAATCTGAAATGCAGTGTAGCTTGTGGAAAATCGAGGGTTGCAGCCATGAGCTTGGCGCACGAACCATCGTTGGCGGCCCTGGCCGCCTCGCCCAGAGCCTTTCACAGGCTCCCGGAACTGGCGGGTTCGCCGTCGGCGTTTCGCTTCGCAGCGCGGCTCATGGCGCTCAACTGGCGAGCCGGCGAGCTCATCTTCGTCACGCCTGCCGGCCGCGAACTTCGGATCGCGGGCGCCGAGCCTGGCTTCGAGGCCACGATCATCATTCACGACTTCCGGTTCATGCGGCGGGTCCTGGCCTCGGGCGATATCGGGTTCGCCGAGGGCTACATGGCCGGCGAGTGGGATACCCCCGACCTTTCGGCAGTCCTCTCCGCCGTTAGCCTGAACTTCGACCGGCTGGCCAAGCTGGTGCTCGGCAATCCCGTCGCACGCGCCGTCAACTTTGTCGGCCACCGCCTCAACGCCAATACCCGCAAGGGGTCCCGCAAGAACATCCACGCCCACTACGACCTCGGCAACGCCTTCTATTCGCGGTGGCTGGACCAGACGATGACCTACTCGTCGGCCCTCTACGAGCATCCCGACCAGCCCCTGGATCAGGCCCAGACCCATAAATACCGGACCCTCGCCCAAGGCATGGGCCTTTCAAGCGGCCAGAGCGTTCTGGAAATCGGTTGCGGCTGGGGCGGGTTCGCCGAGTTCGCGGCCAAGGAGGTCGGCGCCAAGGTCACCGGCATCACCATCTCCAGGGAACAGTTCGAGTTCGCCCGGAAACGGATGTTCGAGCAGGGTCTGTCCGACCGGGTCGACATCCAGATGATCGACTATCGTGACGTCCAGGGCTGCTTTGACCGCGTGGCCTCGATCGAGATGTTTGAAGCGGTCGGCGAACGCTATTGGCCGGCCTATTTCGACAAAATCCGCGACGTCCTCGTCCCCGGCGGACGCGCCGGACTGCAGATCATCACCATCCGCGACGAATTTTTCGAAAGCTATCGCCGCCGCGCCGACTTCATCCAAAAGTACATCTTTCCAGGCGGGATGCTGCCCTCCGAGGAGCGCCTGAAACCGATCACCGAGCGCTCCGGCCTGAATTGGACCGGGATTAACCGGTTCGGCGAGGACTACGCCGACACCCTGGCCGAATGGGCCCGCCGGTTCGAAGGCGCTTGGGGCGAGGTCACCCACCTCGGTTTCGACGAGCGCTTCCGCAAGCTCTGGCGCTTCTATCTCAGCTACTGCGAGGCCGGCTTCCGCACCGGTCGAACAAATGTGGTGCAGCTAAGCCTCGCCAAGGCCTGATCCCCCTGTTCTTGAGCCGCCGCGCCACCTAAGTAGACGGCCATGACCGTTGCTCAGAGCGTCCTGGACGCAATCGGAAACACGCCCCTGATCCGCCTGCGTCGCGCGAGCGAGGCCACGGGTTGCGAGATTCTCGGCAAGGCCGAGTTCATGAATCCCGGCCAGTCCGTCAAGGACCGCGCCGCGCTCTACATCATACGCGACGCCGAGAAACGCGGCCTGCTGCGCCCGGGCGGACGGATCGTCGAAGGCACGGCCGGAAACACCGGCATCGGCCTGGCCATGGTCGCGGCGGCCTCCGGCTACCGCACCACCATCGTCATCCCCCGCACCCAGAGCCAGGAAAAGAAGGACGCCATCCGCCTGCTCGGCGCCGAGTTGGTCGAGGTGAACGCCCTGCCCTATTCGAACCCGGACAATTATGTCCGCTATTCCGGGCGCTTGGCCGAAGAACTGAACGCCAAGGAACCGGCCGGCGCGATCTGGGCCAACCAGTTCGACAACGTCGCCAACCGCCAGGCCCACGTGGAGACCACGGGCCCCGAGATCTGGGAACAGACGAACGGCAAGGTGGACGGCTTCATCTCGGAGGTCGGCTCCGGCGGGACCCTGGCTGGGGTGGCCGAGGCCCTGCGCGCCCGCAAATCCGA
>NZ_JAURWM010000280.1 GCF_030654915.1 Phenylobacterium sp.
GGGGCCGAGCCTAAGCAGAGGCTGGGATTCGGAGCTAGGGGCGCCGCACCGTCACGCGGGCTCTCCTTCGCCTCGCCGTTGATTTCAATCAATGCGGCGTCTGTGCTCGACTCTAGGCTTGGCCGCGCGATGAGACCCCGCCAGGAGCTAGCCGTGGACCGAATTCAGACCTTGCGCATGTTGGGCGCCGGCGCAGCCCTGTCTATCGCCGCCATCAGCGCCATGCAGGCGCTGGCGCATCAGAAGGCCATCGCCGCCATGGGGGTGATCTGCGGCCAGGGACCGTCATCGCATTGCGCATGGTGCGCCGTGGGGCTGGTCGCCGCCGCGGTCGGCATAACCCTTGTGATCCAGGGAGTGGCGCCAGAAAGCTCGGAGCGCCGCTAGACGGCCCGAGCGTTGCGCTTCCGACAGCGCGCCTTTGACGCTGTTGGCTCTCGGATGGTCGATAGATTCTTGGCCATCGACGGCCAAGGCGCCCGTCGGGGCGTGACTAGGCCGGAACGTAGGTCAATCTGATCGTGTCCTCGCCCATTGGATCGGTGGCCACGAGGCGGAGCGGCGGCCGGGGGCCTGCGAAGAAGGGCTTGCCGCGGCCCAGCACGACGGGGTGGAGGTAGAGTCGATACTCATCGATGAGCCCAAGGTCGGTCAGGCTTTGCGCCAAGTCCGGTCCGGAGACCGCAATCTCCCCAGCAAGCCGAGCCTTCAGCCCACGGACCACCGCCTCGAGGTCGCGGTCGACGAGTGTGGCGTTGGGGCCGACAGAGGTGAGCGAGCGCGACACCACCCATTTCGGTTGGCTTCGCCACGCCGCGGCGAAGGCGCGTCGCTCGGCGTCCCACTCTTGATCGTCTTCATCCCAATAGCGCATGATCTCGTACATGCGGCGGCCGTACACACTGCCGGTCAGGCCGCGCACATGCTCTATCCAGTGACGAAAAAGCGCGGGGCCGGGCGCAAATTCCGTGTGGTTGACGTAGCCGTCCAGGGACTGGTTCATTCCGAAGACAAGCTTGGCCATGTTGCAAATCTCCATCCCGGCGACCGCAGAATAGCGTGAACTCCGGTGGCGAACAGGCCCGCCCTTCGGCGCGTTAGGAGCCCGCTAAGCGAGCGAGACGTAGCGTTACTTACCATGACGTGTTGGAGGCGTTGGCGATGACGAGCGTGGGTATCACTGGGGGATGTCAGTGCGGAGCGGTGAGGTTCCGCGTCGATGGCGAGCTCGGGGAGGCGTCCATCTGCCACTGCCGCATGTGCCAGAAAGCCACCGGCGGCTTCTTCGGACCCTATGTGGGCACGCCCCATGGCGCCGTGGTCTGGACGCGCGGCCAGCCCAAGCGCTTTCAGAGTTCAAACAAGGTGGGCCGGGGGTTCTGCGGCGACTGCGGGACGCCGCTCACCTTTGAATATGACGACAAGCACATCGGTCTAGCTATCGGCGCCCTTGATCGGCCGGCTGAGGTGAAGCTGAGCGAGCAACTCGCGTCACCAGCGCGCGTGCCGTACTTCGAAGAGCTTGCAACCCTGCCCGTGCACGAGGCGGACGAGCCACGGGCGGCGGCGCATATCGCCAGCATCGTCTCGTATCAACACCCCGATCATGACACCGCCGACTGGCCGCGCAGGCCCTAGGACCTGACCGCATTGGCCGGCTAACGCCAAGGGCGCCTCTGCTCAAGGCCGGGGCGATGACGCCAGCCCGAGCCGGCCGAGGTAGGAGCGGACCACTAGGACGTGGAAAGGCTTGATCACCCACAGATAGGTCCGCCCGAGCAGATTGTGACACCGCACGGCGGTGGTGGCGACGAGGCGCCGCGCGCCGCGCTCATCTCTCTGCAGCAAGACGGAGACCCGGAAATCCAGGTGACGGTCGTCTTCGCCAAGCACGATCTCGTTCTCCGAGCGGCCGAGGACCGGGAAGAACCCGATCCGGTCATGACCATCGCGCGCGCCGGCTTCGCGGATCGCGGTCGTGGTCTTCACCCCCAAGGGGCCGACGATCTGGTCGCGCAGTCGCAGCAAGCCGCGGAGCCAAAGGGGCGGCCTGTTGAAGAGCGCCCGGGCCAGAGTGGTCACGTCCTCGGGCGCGGCGTGGGGAAGCGTGACCGCATAGCTGTCCACCAGGTCGGCGCCCCTATAGTCGTCCGCAATCGCGCTCATCGGCGGCGGGTCGATCGGCGTCACGGTCAATCTCATGGCTCTAGCCTATCACGGACATGCCGAGCCGTTTGCACCGGTCTCCAGCGGCGCGTTAGGTGTGGGGCATGAGCCAGAAGCTGACCGATAGACCGATCGCAATCGCCGCTGACCATCGCGGCGTTGTTTTGAAGGAGCGCCTAAAGGCTTGGCTGCTCGCCCATGGCTACAGCGTTAAGGATTGCGGGACCGACAGCGGCGCCGAGCGGGTCGATGCGATGGACTACGCGCTGCGGTCGGTCGCCGAAATCAAGGCGGGGCGGTCTGACTTCGCCATCGGGATATGCGGCAGCGGGCAGATGATGGCGATAACGGCCAACCGCTTTCCCTTCATGCGGGCGACGCTGCTGCACACCGCAGGCGAAGGCGTCGATGCTCGCAAACACGGTGACGCCAACATGCTGGTCTTGGGAGCCGACGTCACCGACGAGGCCGCGGCCGAGCACATTCTTGAGACGTTCTTGAGCACTGCCGCCCTTGGCGAGCGCTACGCCGCGCGTCGAGAACGATTGGCCAAACTCGATATTTCTGAGGTGTAGACGGGCTGGCCGGGTTATCTCCCCCGCATGGCACGAAACAAGCAAAGCCCTGAGTTTGAGATCGAGGTCGACGGGGAGCCTTATGTCTGGCGCCTTCAGCGCCAGCCCCAGTGGTCCACCGACGCCGCGGAGTGGCGCGGCATGGCGCTCGCCGTGCGTCACGCCGAGGGGCAGCGCGAGGCGGTGGTGGAGTTTCCCCCAGGTCCGCAGCGCAAGTACGGCGCCCCGCTTTTGCAGCCTGCGCAGATCGCGCCGGAACTGGTGGCCAGAGCGATCGCATCGGCCATCGTAGCCGGCTGGGAGCCGCTGTCCCGGGGCAAGACCGTTCCCATCGTCGTGGATGAGCACGGCGACTGATGTCGAGACTTCAGCTGTCCTCCCCCATGAGAAGGGGGAGGAGGCTCAAGTCGCTAGGCGGCGGCCGTGGCGGTCGCCTCGGCCTCGGTGAGGCGTAGGGCCTCGGCCATGTCCTTGGGCAGGGTGATGGCGGCGAGCAGGTAGTGAACGCCGGCCCAGGCGTAGATCAGCAGGTTCCAGACGATGCCTTCGCGGGTGCCCTGGGCGACCGCGGCGCGGCAGGCCGCGTCGATGGCCGCGCCGGCGCCTTCCTTGCCGATGCCGCCGGGGCACATCTCGAAGAAGGGGCCAAGGTCCTTGGCGGCGAACTGGGCCTGGCTGAGCGTGTCGATGACCCAGCCGCAGAAGGGAGGGCCAAAGCCGAGCGCGATCAGGTTGAGGACGAAGAACAGCAGGGCGGTGGCGGTGGCGCGCATGCGCAAGCTGACCGCGTTCTGAATCACGCCGAAGGTCGGGCCCAGATAGGTGTAGTGGAAAATGCCGGGGATCAGCAGCAGGCCGGCGGCCAGCCGCCAGTCGTCGCGGGTGTAGACGAGGATGTAGAGCGGGCAGGCGATCAGCAGGCCGAAGGCCGGCACCAGGGCGTACCAGCGGTTGGAGCGCTTGCCCGCCCAGTCGGTTAGGAAGCCGCCCATCAGGGTGCCGATGCCGGCCGCGATGCCGCCGACCACGCCGAAGATCAGGCCGACGGTGGCCAGGTCCAGCCCGAACATGCGGATGAAGTAGGGGGCCGAATACTGGCCGGTGCCGTAGCCCGCGAACGAGGCCATGGTGATGCCGGCGACCATGTGGAAGAAGCCCCACTTGCCGAAGATCCGCTTGGCCACCGCCATGATCGAGGGCGGCTTGGCGTGGACGGGAGGCGCGGTCTCGTCACCCTCCAGGCGCGGGACGTCGGCGACCTGATCGGCCACCAAGCGGTCGGAGTAGCCGCGCGGCGGCTCCTTGACGAAGATCTTCAACAGAATGGCGACGATGATCCCCGGCAGGCCGACGAGCATGAAGGCCATGCGCCAGTCGAGGTTCTGGGCGATCCAGCCGCCGGCTACGGCGCCGAACATGGTGCCCAGCGGAATGCCGAACGAATAGATCGACAGGGCCGAGGCGCGCTTCTGGGGCTCGAAATAGTCGGAGATCAGGCTGTGGGCGGGCGGCGAGAGGCCCGCCTCGCCGACCCCGACGCCGACGCGGAACAGCATGAGTTGGACGAAGCTGTTCGCCATGCCGCAGAGGGCGGTGAACAGCGACCAGACCACGATGGCGATGGTGATGATGTTGATGCGGCTGCGGCGTTCGGCCAGCCGCGCGATCGGGATGCCGAGCGTGGTGTAGAGCAGGGCGAAGGCCAGACCGCCGAGCAGGCCGAGCTGGGTGTCGGTCAGCTTCAGGTCGACCTTGATCGCCTCGCCGATGGTGGAGATGATCGTCCGGTCGATGAAGTTGAAGGTGTAGGCCAGCACCAGCAGCCAGAGCACCGACTGCTTGTAGCCCTCCGTGTACAGGGGCTTTTGCCCCGCAGGCGGCGCGGCGGCGGCGTCGGTGGTGACCATGGACGTTTCCCCGGTGTCTTATCTTGTTGCCCCGACTGTGGGGCCAGTCCGGGCGCAGGGGAAGAGGGATAAGTGGCCGGCGGCTGGGTGGCCGCCGGCGTCCTAGAACGTCACCCGGCCCCGGAAGCTGAGGACCGCCATCGCGTCCTTGGTCGGGTTCAGGGTCGGATTGATCACCAGCTGGAGGTTGGGGGTGAAGGCCAGGTTCTGGGTGACGTGGAAGCGATAGAAGAGCTCGCCCGTATACTGGCTGTCGAAGTTGTCGTTCGAGGGGTGAACCCATCCAAGGCCCAGGCCCGCTAGATCCGAGGATTCGCGGCCCGGACGCCAACCGACGCCGACGGTCAGCGACTGGTCGGCGAGCCAGCCATCCGACCAGCCGCCGCGGACGAACCACATGGTGTTCTCGCCGGCCATGAAGTTGGCGTTGAAGGCGAAGCCGTAGGCGCGCGGGCTGCCGTTGCTGAGCGCGTCGCGATACCAGCTGGTGATGTGGAAGTTGTTGCGGTCCATCGGGCCGCGGCCGTGGATCGGCACGCCCATCCCGGCGAAGCCGCTCCAGCCGGCCTCGAAGAAGTAGAAGTGCTCGTCCTTGTTGAAGAAGTCATCGACGGTCCAGCCGGTGTCGCTGCTGTTGGCGGTGAACATTCCGGACTTCAGATAGAGGTTGCCGTCGGTCGGATAGGCCGCCCCGACGAAGCCGAAGCCGCGCAGCGGGACAGCGATGGTCGGGCTGGTCGAGAAGGCCAGGCTGAGGAACTGCCGATTGTCGTCGAAGAACGGGTAGGGGTTGACGAAGTTCGGCGCGAACACCTTGCCGACCGCGTACTGATAGCGGTTGTTCGCCAGGTTCTGGCGGACATAGGCCTGGGTGACGCCCAGGCTGAAGTCCCCCCAGGTGGCGGCGGTCGGCACGCCCGAGCCGGCGCCGATGCCGGCCTGCAGCGGGGCGAGGTCCGTGCCGAACGGACGGCGATCCTCCACCGCCATGTCGAAGGTGAGCGCGTTGGGCTTGCCGCGATTGGCCAGGTCGTAGGAGAGGTTGAAGGTGAACTTGCTGCCGACGGCGTCGCGCTGGCCGATCGCGCTGACCGAGTAGTTTTGGTAGAGCAGGCCCCACGAACCGCCGATCGAAAGTCCGGTGTCCTGGGCCAGCCTTTGCTTCCAGGCGAACCAGGGACCGAGCAAGGTTTCCCCACGCAGGAACGAACTGTGGGGGGCGTCGGATTCGGCCAGATCGCCTTCGACCGACAGGGTGGTGTCGAGCAGGTTCGGATAGAGCTTGAGCATGTCCAAGCCCTCTGGCGGGGCGTCGGACGGGGTGGCCGCGTCCTGGGCGGCCGAGGCGAGCTGGAAGGACAGGGTCCCGGCCTGGGGCGTCGGGGCGAGGGCCTCCTCGGCGGCGGCCAGCGAGGGAACCAGCAGCGAGACAAGAGCGATCAACGGCCCGGCGCTATGCGGGCGAAACACGACTTCACGCACGAGATCAGGCCTCCCAGGTCGGACGGTCGGCGCCGCGAACGGCCACGAGCGGCGTTCGCCAACGACCGGGTGTCTTGGAGAGTTTGACCTGGGGCGCCAGCCGGTGGATCTCGCCGTAGGGGGTCTGGGCCTTGATGGTTTCCGGGTCGATCATCCGGTGGTCGGGCAAGGTCGCGTCGAAGTCGGTGGTGGGGAACTGGCCCAGGCTGGCGAACCACATGGCCGCCCGGGTCAGGCTGATGCGCACGTGATAGCTGCCGCCTTCGGTCGCCCGCCGCCGTAGCGCCGCCAGGATGCCGGCCGCGCCCAGATATCCGGCGATGTAGTCGTTCAGCACCATGGTCGGCGGGAAGCGGGGACGACCACCGCCCTCGGCCAGGGTGAAGCCGGACACCGTCAGGGCCTCCATGTCGAAGCCGGCGCGGTCCTTCCAAGGGCCGTCCCAGCTATAGCAGCGGACCGAGCAGTAGATGACGCCGGGGCGACGCTTGGCGACCTCCTCGGGGCCAAATCCCAGACGCTCCATCGAGCGGCCGCGGAAGCCCTCGATGAAGACGTCGGCCTTGGGCAGCAACTGGGTTTCGAAGTTCTTCTTCTGGGCCGGATTGCGCAGATCGATGAAGGATGAGCGCATGCCGACATTGACGTCCATCACGATGATTTCGTGTTCGAAGGACTGGTCGCGGGCGACGTGCAGAACGTCGGCGCCATATTCAGCCAGCGTCCGGGCCGCCGTGGTGCCGGCGATGACGTGGGTGAGGGACAGGACCTTCACGCCCGACAGCGGCTGGGTCGGGTTCGGCCCGAACGGAATGGGGTCGGAGTCGGCGATCTTGACGATGTCGATGACTGGGCGCGCGGCAAGATGCATGCCTTCCGGGTGCCGCGCCCACTCGGCCGCCGTCCGGTGGACGCCCATTACCATGCCGCCCTTGGCGACGACTTCATCGAGTTCGTCGGCGTTCCAGGTCTTGATCGCGGCGGTGATCGACTCGGTGCTGGGGCTCGCCTTGACGATGTTGAGGAAGCCGTTGAGGTGCTGGGGGTAGAGGCCGGTGGGCGTGACCCAGCGACCGTCCTTGGTCTGGAAACTGGCGAAGGACAGCGGATTGCCGAACAGCAGCGGCGCCTGGGGCAGCAGGCCGTTGACGGTGGGGGCGAAGGTGAAGCTCGAGGGCAGCGGATCCTCGGCGTCGAACAGGCCCAGGGCGTGCTTGTGCTGCAAGATCAGGCCGGTGGCCGGCATGGTGTTGTAGACCGACTCCCGCAGATCCACCCGGGTGTCCTGGCCCTGTCCGGTGCGTTGCTTCCAGATCGCCGCGGCGCCGACGCCGGCCGCCATGGCCGGGACCGCCATGCAGGTTCCGATGCGGAAGCGGCTGCGGACGATGGGGTCGGCGCCAGTGAAGGTGACCTTGCCGCCGCCGTCGGTCGGGGCGCCGCCGAGATCGCGCATAAAGGTCGCGAAGACCTTGTCGATATCGAATGCCGGGGTGGCCGCCATCGCGGCGGACGAGAACTTTGAGGCTACCAAGGCTCCAGCAACTACAAGGCTGGAAGATTTCACTAAATCTCTACGGCAAACACTCAAAACACTACCTCCCGGTTATAGTAAAGGGAACAATAGTCTCGCGCCGGCACTTGCCAGGTGACGCTAGCGGCACCATTCATGCGCAACAAGTGTAAACTCGAATCGGACACCCATAGCGAGCGATATTTCTGCCGGACTATCGTCCTGGGTGAAGGTGGGCGGCTCATGGAACGCGCGGCCAAGGCGAGGCATCTGGTGGCGATCGCGATCGCGGGCCAGGTCGTCGCCTATATCCTGTCCGTCCTGGCGGCGCGCCGGCTCGGCGTGAGCGGCTTCGAGGCCTATGTGGTGGCCTCGGCGGCCTTCATCCTGCTGGCCACCTTCGCGCCGCGCGGCTCGGAGAAGTATGCGCTGCGCCAGCTTCCGGCGCTGCTGCAACGGGCGGACTGGGGCCGAGCTCGCGGACTGCTGAGGTTCGGGTTCCAACGGACCCTGACCACGGCGCTTGCGGCGGCGATCGTGGTGGGGGCCTGGAGCGCCTGGGGGCGGCAGGGCGCCGAGGAGACGCGGCTGGCGATTATCGTGACCTGCCTGTCGCTGCCGGCAGGGGCCTTGGCTCACTACGGGGTCGAGGCGTTGACCGCCGCGGGACGGCCGAGGCTGGCGCTGGCGATCTTCAAGCTGCTCGTGCCTGTGCTCGCCCTGACTTTCCTCGGGGTCCTGTTCGCCGCGCCTGGCGAGGTGAGCGGCGCGGCGGCGGTGGCCTGTTGGGGCGTGGCCTGGGTGGTGGCGCTGGCGGTGATGGCGCTGGCCTTTCGCAGGTCCGCGCCGCCGGCGATCTTCGCCGCCAAGCCCAGGTGGGACCTGGCGGTCTGGCGCGCCGAGACGCGGCCGTTCTTTATCTATCGGGTGTCGCTGGCCTTGCTGGGGCAGGCCGGGGTGATCGCCTTGGAGCTGCTGCAGCCCTCGAGCGTGGCGGTCGGCGCCTATGCGGCGGCGATGGGCACGGTCGGCATGGCCTCGGTGCTGGCGACCTCGACGAACCGGGCCTACGGCCGAGAGTTGTCGCTGGTGCTCGACCGCCGGGATTTCGAGATGCTGCTGGTGCTGCGTCGCCGCCGACTGCGCTGGATGGCGCCGGTGATGGCGCTGTTCTTGACCGTGACGTTCGGCTTTTCCGCTCAGGTGCTGGGGCTGTTCCGGCCGGAGTTCGCGCAGGAGGGGGCGATGGCGCTGCGCGTGCTGGCGGTTTCAACGGCCTTCACCGTGCTGTTCTCGCTGGCTCCGACCTATCTGAAGTTCCAGAAGCGCGATCTGGCCACCTATGTGGTGGTGGGGGCGGCCGCGCTTGGCCAACTGGTCCTGCTGTGGACCCTTGTCCCGCCCTACGGCGCCACCGGCGCGGCGATGGCCTACGGCGTCTCGATGTGCGGCATGTACGGGGTGTTCGCCCTGCTGGCCCACCGCGAGGTGGTGACGCTGCGGGATGCGAGCGGCCCTTCGCAGAGCTAAGGGCGTTCGCTGGCGGTGACGACGCCGAGTTGGCGCAGGCGGGTGAACAGGCGGCGGAGGTTGGCCTGATTGGCCTCTACGAGCTGGGCGAGCTTCGGCCGCGTCGAACTCGGCGCGGTCGCAACCAGGCCGCCGATGGTGCGACGGCAAAAACCCATCGTCGCCAGGGCGTTCAGGCGCCGCCTTATCGTCTCGCGGGAGAGCTGGAGCGGGGCCGCCAGGGCGGCGATGCGGACGGGCCTGCCGAGTTGTTCGGGCGCGCGGCGCCAGTCGTGTAACTCGGCCGTGGTCAGGGGCCGGGTGTTGGCTATCACGAGCTCCAGCAGGACCAGGCTGCTGAGTACGTCGCCGGTGAGCGCGATCAGGTCGTTGCAGGCGCGCAGCACATATTCCGACAGCGCCCGGTTGGCGGCGCGCACCAGAGGATCCTCGGCCGGGGGCCAGGTCTCTTTGAACACGGCGCCGGGCAGGAGCCCTCTAGCGGCCAGGCCTTGATGGAAGCTCCGCGCACGTTCGTAGCGGGCGCGTTGCTTGGCGATGTAGGCGGGGGACGTGTCGGCGCTGCGCGGCACGATCACGCCCTGCGGACCGATCAGGCACAGCCCTGCACGCGACAGTCCCTGGACGCGCCGACGCACGGTCTCGAACGGCAGGCGCAGCGACTGAGCCACCGCGTTGATGCTCACCGGCCGTCTAAGCTCGTCGGGGGCGGAGACCTCGATCCCCCCATAGGTCACCTGCAGGCCTGGGTCGCGGCTGACCGGCGTCACATTGGCGTCGAGCGCGGTGGTGAAGATCAGCGCATCGATCAGGTCGTCATCGCCGCAGGTGATAAGGACGGTGTCGCGGATGTAGTCGAGCGAGGCGTGCGCGACCTCCCAGGCTTGGGAAATCCCCGCCAACGCGGCCGGCCTTGGCGCAGGTGATGAGGCGACCATCGGCGATGGTTGAGCAAGCGGAGCCGGGCTTGGCAAGGGGGCTGGGTTCTCTCATCGCGCGAAAAAACACACTCTGAGTAGGGCGAGGCGAGGGCCGCCGCCGATCCTTCTGTATGGGGGGCTCAGGCCAGTTCGGTCCGTTCGCAGGGGGAATTTATGAGCTTCAAACTCGTCATCGCGGCCCTGGCGGCCATCTGCGCCCTAGGCGGCGCCTCGGCCCAGGCCGCCGTGATCTACAGCAACCTCGGGGCGGGCGGCGCTTTCAACAAGCACTCATCTGTTCAGCTCGGCCCATACACGTCAGCCCACGGCAGCACCTATTCATTGGCCATGGCCTTCGCCGCGGCCGACGCCGCG
This sequence comes from Phenylobacterium sp., assembly GCF_030654915.1. Lineage (GTDB taxonomy): Bacteria > Pseudomonadota > Alphaproteobacteria > Caulobacterales > Caulobacteraceae > Phenylobacterium. Next base: position 10,469 of record NZ_JAURWM010000280.1, read on the forward strand.
GACGTCAGCGAGATCAGTCTGGCGATCGGGGTGTTTTTCGGTGACCCGGCGATGGAGGTCAGCCTCTGGAGCAAGGACTACACGACCAAGCTGGGTTCCTGGGCGGTCACGGGCTCCAACGCCTGGCGTCCGACCCTGGTGACGATCAGTGGGATCAGCGACGTCCATCTGCAAGCCGGCGCGGAATATGCGTTGCTCGTCAGTTCGCTCGGGAACGAGTGGGGGACATGGTTCGATACCAGCGACGGCGCCCTCGGCTGGGGGGAGTGGGACGCCAGCGGCTTTACGTATGGCACGGTCGGGGCGTTCGAGATTCGCGGCGTCGTCACGGCCGTTCCGGAGCCAGCCACCTGGGCGATGATGATCATCGGCTTTGGCGTGGTGGGCGCAGTGGTTCGCCGCCGGCGCCCGAGCGCGGGGATGTCGGCTGTTCAAACCATCATGAAAGCGTAATCGGCCCGCCATGGGCCTGCGTCATGTCTCCCGGCAGAGCTTTAACCAAAGGGAAACCATGATGACCAAGGCCCTGATCTTCTCGGCGCTCGCCGCCGCCGCCGTCGCGTTGGCCAGCCCGGCCGCCGCCGCCACGATCACCCCGGTCGGCGCCCAAGCCACCAGCACCTTCACCCACTACAACCAGTACAAGGCCGAGAACCTGATCAACGGCAGCGGCATGGTCGGCGACCTGCATGACGCCGGGTACGCCAATATGTGGATGACCGATCTGGGCGTCGACGCCGCGACCCTGACCTTCGACCTCGGCGGGCTGTACAAGCTCGAGGGCCTGAAGGTGTGGAACTACAACTTCGGCGTCCAGGAATACGCCTCGACCCTGGACCGCGCGGCCAACGCCTTCACCCTGGCGATCTCGACCGACGGCGTGACCTATACCGACATCCTGGCCGACACCTTCGCGCGCGGGACCGGCCAACTTCTGGCCAGCGAGACCTTTGGCCTGAGCGGCGCGGCGCGCTTCGTGCGGCTGAACCTGACCGGCAACCACCAGAGCGATCCGGCCACCTATGGCTACTCGCCGGTCGGCCTGTCGGAAGTGCGTTTCGAGGGCTCGGCGGTGCCGGAACCGGCGACCTGGGCGATGATGATCATCGGCTTCGGCGCGGCGGGTTCGATGATCCGCACGGCGCGCCGCCAGAACGCCTTCAGCGCCGCCTGATCCAGGCGCAGCGCTAGACGTTCAAGACCCTCTCGCTCCGGCGAGGGGGTCTTTTGCGTTTCGGAGCCGAGAAGCGGCCCGCCCTCCGGCCCGGCTCGCGCACAGGGGGAGCGGGGTTGTAAAACACATACCAATGGTTAATGAACGCCGATCTCGCTTGGTCGTGGATTCGGCGGGGCGCCTATTCATGTGATTCCAGGAGGGAAATTCGATGCGTATACTTCCGCTTGTTGCGGCCGCGGTTCTCATGGCCGCGCCGATGGCGGCTCAAGCCGCCGTGGTCAGTTTCGACGGCCTCCCGGGAGCCAACGGCAGCGTCTTCGCGACCTACTCGGAAGACGGGTTCACGGTCTCCAAAACGGCGGGCGACGCCTTCGTGGGCCAACTCTACGGCAACCCGCTTCCCAGCATCTTTGCCGGTCCCTACTATGGCTCAGCCTCGACGAGCCTCCAGATCACCGCGGGCGGCCAAACCTTCTCCTTCCAATCCTGGGATTTCGGGGCGAATGGCGGGCCGGCCAACTATTCGATCAGCGGGTTTTTGAACAACGTCAATATCTTCAGCTCGGGCGGAGCGCTCAGCCAGGGCGCGATACAGACCCTGCTGTCGGGTACAAATCTGGTGTTCGACCGCCTGACGTTCGATCTTACGTCCAGCGGCACGTCGATGAACTTCGACAACTTCGCCGGGACGATCTCGGCCGTTCCCGAACCGGCGACCTGGGCGATGATGATCATCGGCTTTGGCGCGGTGGGTTCGATGGTGCGCACCTCGCGTCGCCGGAACGTCTTCAACGCCGCCTGATCCAGGTCTAGCGCCAAGTGTTCAAGGCCCTCTCGTTTCGACGAGGGGGCCTTTTGCGTCCTGGGGGCTGGAGAGCGACCTAGTGGGCCTGGGTGGTGCGGGTTTCGGCCTTCGCCGCGCACCTTAGCCAGTAGGCGTGCTGCTGCATCAGCCGGGCCTGTTCCTGGGCGAGGTGGGCCTGGGCGGCGGCGGTTCGCGCTTCCCTGGCTAGTGCAAGATACTCGTTGGCCTTGGTCATCGTCCGCGCCGTGATTGAAGGGGCTCTGCCGAATTGAACGGGGACAGCGCCAGGGCGGTTCCAACGATCATGAGCCGCCTAAGCGTTGGCCTGGGCGCGCGCGCTGTTGCTAGCCGCCGGCCATGAACGCCTCGAACCGGTCTTTCCAGGCCGGATGCCAGCGCGAGAGGGCCGGACGGTTTTCAACGATGTCGCCGACGGCCCAGCGGATACGGCGCTCGTCGGTGGCGCGGTCGACGTCGTTGTCGGGGCAGAGGATGTAGAAGTCGTCGCGGGCCAGGCTTTCCAGCATGAAGTCGATCACCTGTTCCGGGGTCCAGGCGGCGGCCGGCTTGGCGGTGGGGTCGGCGCCGGGACGGGAGGTCATGCCGGTGAAGGTGAAGCCGGGAATGAGCAGGTGGGCGGTGATCGCCTCGGCCCCGGGGGTGTTGCGCAGCTCGTGGGCCAGGGCCTCGGTATAGACCTTCAGGGCGGCCTTCGAGACATTGTAGGCGGCGTTGCCGGGCGGACTTGTCAGGCCCTGCTTGGAGCCGGTGTTGATGATCAGGGCCGGAGCGCGGGCCTGGGCCATGCTGGGCAGGAAGGCCTGGACGCCGTGGATGGCGCCCCAGAGATTGACGTCCATCAGACTGCGCCAGCCGGCCAGATCCTGGGCGGCGCCTCCGGGGTTGAAGCCGATGCCGGCGTTGTTCATCAACAGGCTAGGGGCCGCGCCGAACGCCTCGGCGGCGCGGGCCTGAAGGTGCTGGACCTGGCCGAAGTCGGCGACGTCGGTGGGGAGGGCTATGATGTCGTCCGGGTTGGCCGCGGCCTCGGCCACCGCGGCGCGGGCGCGTTCGATCGCCTCGCCCGGCAGGTCGGCCAACACCACCTTCATGCCGCGCCGCGCGCAGAGGGCGGCGGCCGCCAGGCCGATGCCGCCGGCCGCCCCGGTGATCACAGCGAAGGCGCCGGGCTTCAGAATGGCGTCGAGGTTCATCGCGGTCTCCAAGGTCGGGGGTGTCACGATAGCAGCCGGTCGAGGGGTGAGCTCCAGCGAGATGCTATTTGGTGGCGATCGAGGCGGCTAATTGCATATTTGGATAGGTCTTCGATCTGCCGAATATCAAGCGGAGCAAAGACTCCGTGGGCGTTCGCAGAGGAAAAATGCGCGTTACCAGTTCATTTACTTACTCGGCGCAACTCTAGGTCATCGACGCGAGCGTTGATAACGGTCGCGCTTCTGCTGGGGGGCAGGTTCATGATCTTCGGAAGAAATCGCGCGAGCGAGAAGGCCAACGAACGAACAGTCGATTTTGAAGCCATCCTGGGGGCGATTCACAAGTCCCAGGCCGTGATCGAGTTTCAGCTCGATGGAACCATTATTCGCGCCAACGACAACTTCAGCAAGGTCATGGGCTACTCGGCCGCTGAGATCGAAGGCCGCAAGCACAGCATGTTCGCCACGCCCGAATACGCGAACAGTGAAGAGTACCGAGCGTTCTGGCGGGCGCTGAACAACGGCGAGTTCATCTCCGACAAGTTCCTGCGTCTGGCCAAGGGCGGACGCGAGGTCTGGTTGCAGGCGTCCTACAACCCGATGTTCGACACGTCAGGCAAGCTCTACAAGGTCATCAAGTTGGCCACCGACATCACCGCCAACGAGCAGGAGAGCCTGCGTCGTAGCGCCGAGCGCAACGCGGCGCGCGAGCAACAGGTGTTCGCGGTGGAGGCCACGGCGACCGCGCTGTCGAAGCTGGCGGCCGGGGACCTGACCTATCGGATCGATGGCCGGTTCCCCGAGGAGTACCAGCGGCTGCAAGCCGACTTCAACGCCGCGATCAATCGCCTCCACGAGGTGATGGGCAATGTCGCCGGCGCGGCTGGGGCGATCCGCTCGGGCACTGGGGAGATCACCTCGGCCGCCGACGACTTGTCGCGCCGCACAGAGCGCCAGGCCGCCAATCTGGAGGAGACCGCCGCGGCGCTGGACGAAATCACCGCCACGGTGCGCAAGACCGCCGAGGGCGCCCGCGAGGCGCAGGGCGTGGTCAACGCCGCGCGCAACGACGCCGAGGCGTCGGGCGTGGTGGTCGCCGACGCGATCATGGCCATGGGCAAGATCGAGGCCTCGGCCACCCAGATCAGCCAGATCGTCGGCGTGATCGACGAGATCGCCTTCCAGACCAATCTGCTCGCCCTGAACGCCGGGGTCGAGGCCGCGCGCGCCGGGGAAGCTGGCCGTGGTTTCGCGGTCGTCGCCTCCGAAGTCCGCGCCTTGGCTCAACGCTCGGCCGAAGCCGCCAAGG
>NZ_JAURWM010000003.1 GCF_030654915.1 Phenylobacterium sp.
CGGCATAGGCCGAGACCACGCGAGGCAGCAGCTTCTCGCGGGCGTAGGCCCGCGCCGACTCCCAGACCATCCGCTCCTCCTCAGTCAGGCGCGAGGCCAGGTCGAGCGGGTCTTCCCAGTTGAAGGTCTTGGGTTGATCACCGGTGTCGAGGGCCATGGCGCGTCTCCTGAAGATGTCGCGGGCCTTATGACCCCAAATTACGTGCCCGTGTAGATGCCTTTGCGCTTCTCGCGGAACGAGGCGGCCGATTCCTTGACGTCGTTCACCGCCCGGCGGGCGTGGGTCAGGCCGACGGACTCGTATTTCACGGCGGTTTGGAGGTCGGTCTCCATGCCGGCCTGCAGCACCTTCTTGGCCATGCGGATCGCCAGCGGCGGCCACTGGGCCATCTGCTCGCCATAGGCGAGCGCGTCGTCCAGCAAGGTCTCGTGCGCGGTCAGGCGGTTGAGCAGGCCAAGCTTCAGCGCCTCGTCGGCCAGTACCATGCGGCTGGTGAAGACGAGGTCCGCGGCGCTGGCGTAGCCGACGATCCGCGGGAGCAGGAAGGACAGGCCGGAGTCAGGCGAGATCGCCCGCTCGGCGAAGGTGGTCTTGAAGCGGGCGTGCTCGGAGCCGATGCGGACGTCGCAGGCCAGGGCCCAGCTCATGCCGGCTCCGGCGCAGACGCCGTTGATCGCGCCGATCAGCGGCTTGTCGAAGTCATGCAGCAGCCGCGCCCAGCGGCCCATCCAGGCCTCTTCGTCCAGGCGCTCGTTCTGCGGCGGCGGGCCATCGCGTTCCGGGACCGGCCCGGTCAGGTCGGCGCCCGAACAAAAGCCGCGCCCGGCCCCGGTCAGCACCAAGGCGCGAACGCCGTCATCTGCGCGCGCCGCGATCAACCCGGCCTCTAGATCGCGCCTCAGTTCAGCTGAGATGGCGTTCAGCTTGTCCGGGCGGTTGAGGGTGAGGATCCCGACCTGGCCGCGCGTCTCGTAGGTGATCGTTTCATAGGCCATTGGGGCGTCCTCCATTTGCGGCGCACCTTCTCGGCGCGCCACGGCAAAGGCAAGTCCTCAGACCTCGGCCCACATCCGCAGCAGGTTGTGATAGGCGCCGGTCAGCGAGATCAGTTCCGGCGCGCCGGCCCCCACCTTGCCGGCCAATTGCTGGATGGCGATGTCCATCTGGAACAACAGGGCGCGGCGAGTGTCGTCGCGCACCATGCTCTGGATCCAGAAGAAGCTGGCGGTGCGGACCCCTCGCGTCACCGGCGTAACCTGATGCAGGCTGGAGGCTGGGTAGAGGATCAGGTCCCCCGCGCTCAGCTTCACTTCATGAACGCCGTAGGTGTCCTCGACCAACAGCTCGCCGCCGTCATAGTCCTCGGGCTCGCTAAGGAAGAGGGTGGCCGAGAGGTCGCTGCGGATGCGTAGGTCGCCGGCCCGGGTCTGGCGCACGGCATTGTCGATATGGGCGCCGAAGGCCTGGCCGCCGCCATAGCGGTTGAACAGCGGCGGGAAAACCGTCTGCGGCAGGGCGGCGGTGACGAACAGCGGGCTCTTGGCCAGGGCGTCCAGCACCTTGTCTCCGGCGATCCTGGCCGCCTCCGAGCCTTCCGGAAGTTGCTCGTTGCGCTTGGCCAGGGCCGATTGCGAGCCGGAGGTGGCGTTGCCGTCGATCCAGTCGGCGGCGTCGATCAGGGCGCGCAGCTCGGCGACGGCCGGCTTGGAGAGCGCCTGGGGGATGTGAAGCATCATGGCGATGACCTTAGGCGCGGGCGCTCCCAAAGGAAAAGGCCCCGCCCTGGGGGGAGCGAGGCCTTGCGTCCGTTCCTCTGGGGGGAGGTTAGAAGCGGACGTTGAGGGTGAGGATCGCCTGACGGCCGGGGCCGTAGTCGGCGTGGTGAACGCCGTTGGTGCGGGCGATATAGTCCTCGTCTGTGACATTCTTCACATTGAGCTGAAGATTCAGCGTGTCGGTGAAGCGGTAGGCCGCATAGGCGTCGAAGCGCCAGTAGGCCGGGGCGAACACCGCATTGGCCCCGCCCCCAGCGCCGCCCTGGTTGCCGCCGTAGCTGTCGGAGACATAGTAAGCGCCGCCGCCGAAGCTGAAGGCGTCGGTCAGGTCGTAGGTGGTGAACAGGCTGAACGAGTGCTCCGGCGTATTGGCCAGGCGATCGCCTTGGTTGACGCCGTTAAAGGCGCCGCGAACCAGTTCGCTATCCATGTAGGTATAGCCGCCGAACACCATCCAGGCGGGGGTGACCCGGCCGGTGACGCCGATTTCGAGGCCTTGAACCATGGTTTCGCCGACCTGGGCGTAGATGCCGGTGTCGACCAGGACCTGCGCGTTTTCACGGGTCATGTGGAACAGCGCCGCCGAGGTGGATAGGCGCTCGTGGAAGAAGGCCCACTTCACCCCGATCTCGGCCGAGGTGACTTCTTCCGGATCCAGCAAGACGTTGGCTAGATTGCCCAGGCCCGCGCCCGTGGTGTTCTGGTCGCCGCCGCTGATGGTCGGCGGGGTCGATGAGGTGCCGTAGGAGGCGTAGACGCTGCCGTTCGGGGTCGGCTTGTAGACCAGGCCGACCTGATAGTTCGTGAAGCTCCAGTCGCCCTTGCGCGGCGTCAGGGTCGTGGCGGTCTGCACGCCTTGGACGCTGGTCACGCCGACATCCAGGCCTTTGACCGAGTATTCGTCGTGCCGGATGCCGAGGTTCAGCAGCCACTTGTCGCCGAACGAGATCGTGTCGAAGGCGTAGACGCCGACCGTTTGGGTATAGTTCACCGAGGCGTCCGGACGGTTGACCACGCCTTGCCACGGATCGCTGGGGTTCGGGGCGAAGACGCGGGTGCAATCGCCGACGCCGGCGGTGGTGACGTTGTTGGTGAAGCCGGCGGGGCAGGCCGAGCCGGCCGTGGTGTAGATCAGGTAGGACGCGTTGCGGTTGGTCTCACGCGAGAGTTCCAGCCCGACGTCGTAGCTGTGCTCGATGCCACCGGTGGTGAACTTGCCGTAGAAGTCGGTGACGTTGGCGACCGTGGTGGCCTGGTTCCAGCGCGATTTGGTGCCGCGCTTCATCCACCACTCGCCGGCCACGAACTGGGCCGCGCCGCCATCGCCCGGGTTGGTGACCACGTAGTCGTTCAGGGTCTTGGAATAGCGGAACACGTTCCGGAAGGTGATCGCGTCGTTGATGTCGTGTTCGGTGATCAGCGTCGCGATGTCGGCTTCGGACTTCTGGAAGTCGCGCGCCGTCAGGCCGTAGAAGGAGTCCCGCGGAACATCCAGCACGCCGCTTTTGGTCGTGCGCGGCGCGGTGGCGCCGCCCAGCTTGGTATAGAGCGGTACGCCGTAGTCGGGCATGTTGTTGGCGGTCAGGTGATAGTAGCTGAGCGTCACGCGGGTGTCGGTGCCGATGCCGACGCCGGCGGCGATCGCCGCGCCCCAACGGTCGAAATCGACGGCGTTCCGGCCAGGAATGTCGCCTTGCGATCCCATCAGGTTGACGCGGATCGCGCTGGTCTCGCCGATCGGAAGGTTGGCGTCGATCGTGCCGCGCAGATAGCTGTCGGTGCCGACCTGCGCTGAGACGTCGGTCTGTTCCACCAGCGTCGGGCGCTTGGTGGTCAGGTTGATGCTGCCGCCGCCGGAGCCGCGGCCATTATAGGCCGAGTCCGGACCCTTGATGACTTCGATCTGTTCCAGGTTGAAGACCTCGCGGACCTGTCCGCCAGAGTCGCGGACGCCGTCGACGAAGATGTTGTTGCCCGAGGCCTGGCCGCGGATGAACGGGCGGTCGGCCAGCGGCTGGCCGCCTTCGCCGGCGCCGAAGGTGATGCCGGGCGAGGTCTGCAGAATATCCTGCAGCGAGGTCGCCGCCGTCTGCTCGATGATCACGCGCGGAACCACGGTCACGTTGCGCGGGGTGTCGAGCAGTTGCGACGTGTATTTCGGGGAGGCGGGCTGCAGGGCCGCCTTGCCCTCAACTTGAACGCCGGACAACTCGGTCGCGGCGTCCGCCGCCGCGTCGTCGGCCAGAGCGAGTTGCGGCGCGAAGGCCAGCCCCGCGACGCCAGCCACTGCGGCCGGGGTCAGCGCCTTGCGAGCATAGGCGCGCACGCCGCTCGTCCGTCGATTGTTCACGAGAATGCTCGCCTCGATGAGAATGAAACTAAGAGGCGCTATTAATTAGAAGGCTGCGCACTGGCAATGCGAATTAGTCGCAAGTGTGGCGACTGTGTCCAAATGGACGCAATCGACCGTGGAAGATGCTTCGTCGATGAAAGGCCGAACTTTGTCGCGCGGGGCTCGCAACCGCAGGCCAGGTCGCGTTGTTCACCTCAGGTGAGTTCAGGTCGCCTCCGGGGAAAATCATGACCCAGGTCAGCGTGTTCGACATCGTCCGCCCGTTCCTCTGGATCGGGGCGTTCGCTTTTGTCGTTGGGTTCGCCGGCTATCTGTTCCTCGGCGGCAGCGGGCAGACGCGCTACGCCCAGGAGGCGCCCGCGGCGGTGCAGGCCTTCGCGCCTGCGTCCCCGCCGCCGATGGATCTGCGAGCGGTCTAGCCGCCGCGCGCGACGAACCAGCCGTTGCGGAAGCCCGCGTCGGCCTTGCCATAGACGAACGCATCGCCCTCCGGCGTCGTTAGTTGGCCGCCAGCGGCCAGCAGCACCGCGTGGCCGGCGGCGATATCCCACTCCATGGTCGGTCCATGACGCGGATAGACGTCGGCTGCGCCCTCGGCCAGCCGGCAGAACTTGATCGAGGAATCCATCGGTTCGCGCAGGTCAAAGCCGTACTGGTCGGCGAGCTTCCGCGCGGTCTCTTCGGACATGGTGTGGCTGACCAGCGCCACCGCCGCGCCCTGGGGCCAGGGGCGGACGCTGACCGGCTGGGCGGCCCCGCCGATCTTGCGTTTCATCGCCTGGCCGCCTTGCGTGAACCAGGTCTCGTCGGAGGCTGGGGCCGTCACCGCGCCCGCGACCGGGCGGCCGTTTTCGATCAGGCCGATATTGACGGTGAAGTTCGGATCGCCGCGCACGAAGGCCTTGGTGCCGTCGACCGGATCGACCAGGAAAAAGCGCGGGCCGATGGCGTCGGGGGTGCCGAACTCGCTGGCGACTTCCTCCGAGACGATCGGGATGTCTGGGAACTGCGCGGTCAGGCGC
>NZ_JAURWM010000282.1 GCF_030654915.1 Phenylobacterium sp.
GGTCGTTGAAATTGCTGCTCATGGCGCCCATGGCGTCGAACATGTTGGACAGCGACCAGTCGAGCTCCTCGGTCCCGCCGGCGAACATCACCTCCTGCTTACCCATCAGGATCTGCTCGTAGGCCGAGCCGATGCAGTGGGTGGAGGTGGCGCAGGCCGAAGAGATCGAGAAGTTCAGGCCCTTGATCTTGAACCAGGTGGCCAGGGTCGCCGAGGCGCCCGAGCTCATCGCCTTGGGCACCGCGAACGGACCGACCCGCTTGGGGCCGCGATCCTTGGCGATCTGAGCCGACTCGATGATCGACTTGGTGGACGGACCGCCGGAGCCGACGATCAGGCCGGTACGCTCGTTGGAGACCTGCGCCTCCTCCAGGCCGGAGTCGGCGATCGCTTGTTCCATGGCGATGTGGCCAAAGGCCGTGCCCTGGGCCAGGAACCGCGCCGCGCGCCGGTCGACCATGGTTTCCCACTCGATGGCGGGGGCCGCATGGACCTGCGAGCGGAAGCCCAGCTCGGCATATTCCGGCGCGAAGGTGATGCCCGACTTGGCTTCGCGCAGCGAGGCTAGCACCTCGTCCGCGTTATTGCCGATGGACGATACGATACCGATTCCGGTGACGACGACGCGGCGCATGCTGTCTCCTCGACTTGGCGGCGGCTTAGCGCTGGTAAAGACCGACCCGAAGGTCTTGCGTGTGATAGATGGGGTTGCCATCGGCTTCCAACACCCCGTCGCCGATACCCATGACCAAGCGGCGGTTGATCACCCGCTTCATATCGACCTTGTAGGTGACCTTTTTGATGTCGGGGGTCACTTCGCCGGCGAACTTCACCTCGCCGCAGCCGAGCGCGCGACCGCGGCCCTTGCCGCCGATCCAGCCCAGATAGAAGCCGACCAGCTGCCAGAGCGCATCAAGGCCCAGGCTGCCTGGCATCACGGGGTCGCCGATGAAGTGGCAATCGAAGAACCAGAGGTCCGGATTGATGTCGAACTCGGCCTCGATATAGCCCTTGCCGTGCGCGCCGCCGTCATCATTGATCGTGATGATGCGGTCGAACAGCAGCATCGGCGGGGCGGGCAGCTGCGCATTGCCCGGGCCGAACATCTCGCCTCTGCTGCAGGCCAGCAGCTCTTCGAGATTGTAGTGGTCCTTGGCCTTCACGCCCTGGCTCATGCTCGGCTTTCTTGACAGAGGCCCTGGGAAACCGGGACCATTGGAATCATTGAATTCAGGCCGTAGCAGAGCAAGACCTTCTGCTCAACGGCTCCGAGCAGGCGCCCTTAGGGCTACCTTGCACTGGATCGCGTCCGACGTTCCCCACAATTCGGCCGCGGGAGCCCACCCGGTGACGTTGTCGGCGCGCACTCTGCACCAGCCGTCTTCGCACTTGATCAACGCCGCCATCGATCGAGGGTTCAGATAGGCGACGATCGCCGCCTCGGCCTTGGGTTTCCTGTGCAGGGCCAATGGCGCCGGCTTCTTGCGCAGCACCGTGTTCTCGCCGCTGGTCAGGCGTTTGTGAACCCAGGCCATGCCGCCGTCAGGATCGCAGATCCGTCGCCATTCGCTGTTCTCGGCCACCACCTGAACCGGCAGGCCCTTCACATGATAGACCCACAGCAGCTTGTGATCCTCGCTAGGGCCTGCCCGGGCGTAGACCTTGTCGAATTTCAACGAGATATAGCGCGGCACGGGCTGCCCCGAGGGCGTCAGACGTGGCTCTGCGTGCGCCATTGGCGTGCAAACAGCCAGGGCCAGCAGCGTCGTCAAAATTTTGAGCGTCGAAGTTTTCACGGAATAGTTCAGTTTAGGCTCGCCTTGGCCGTCCATGGTGGCTTTGCTAGAGGTTCCTGGTCACAACGCAAAGCGCGCCGCGCGCAGTTAAAGATTCCTTTCAAAACGCCATGGCCGCCCGCAAGCCGAAAATCATCGTCACACGCAAACTCCCCGATCAGGTGGAGACCCGGATGCGTGAGCTGTTCGACACCGAGCTGAACCTCGATGACGCGCCCATGAGCCGCGAGGCCTTGCTGGACGCCGTGCAGCGCGCCGACGCCCTGGTGCCGACCATCACCGACCATATCGACGGCGACCTGATCGCCGCGGCCGGCGAGCGGCTGAAGCTGATCGCCAATTTCGGGATGGGCATCGATCACATCGACGTGGCCGCCGCGACCGCGCGCGGCATCGTGGTGACCAATACGCCCGGCGTGCTGACCGAGGACACCGCCGACCTGACCATGGCGCTGATCATGGCGGTCTCCCGCCGGATCGTGGAGGGCGCCAATGTCGTGCAGGCCGGCGAGTTCACCGGCTGGACCCCCACCTGGATGAACGGCCGCCGCGTCAACGGCAAGCGGCTGGGAATCATCGGCATGGGCCGGATCGGCCAGGCTGTGGCGCGCCGCGCCAAGGCCTTCGGCATGCAGATCCACTATCACAACCGCAAGCCGGTCAGCCACGTGATCGCCGAGGAGCTTGAGGCCACATACTGGGAGAGCCTCGACCAGATGCTGGCCCGGATGGACATCATCTCGGTCAACTGCCCGCACACCCCGGCGACCTATCACCTGCTCTCGGCGCGCCGCCTGAAGCTGCTCCAGCCGCACGCGATCGTGGTCAACACCGCTCGGGGCGGGATCATCGACGAAGGGGCGCTGGCCGACCTGCTGGCGGCAGGCGGCATCGCCGGGGCCGGCCTGGACGTCTTCGAGTTCGAACCGGCGATCAATCCCAAGCTGCTCAAGCAACCCAACGCCGTCCTCCTGCCCCACCTCGGCTCGGCCACGGTCGAGGCCCGGATCGACATGGGCGAAAAGGTGATCATCAACCTCAAGACCTGGATGGACGGCCACCGGCCGCCGGACCGGGTGCTGATGTCGATGCTGTAGGCCCGTTCCTCTCCCCAGGGGGAGAGGAGAAGGCAGGCAGCGCCTACGGCCTCACCGCTCCACAAACCTCGCACTCAGGGTCCGCCCCGATCCGGACCGTCCGGGTCTCGGCGGCCAGGGCGTCATAGATCAGCAGCCGCCCGGCCAGCGGTTCGCCGGCCCCGGCGATCAGCTTGATCGCCTCCAGGGCCATCATTGACCCGATCACCCCGGCGATGGCGCCGACCACGCCCACGGTTGAGCAGGTTTCGGCGTCCGGCGGGATCTCCGGCACCAGGCAGCGATAGCAGGGCTTGCCGCGGAACACCCCGACCTGACCGGTCCAGCGGCCTATGGCGCCAGACACCAGCGTCCGCTCCAGGGCCACGCACGCGGCGTTGACCGCGAAGCGGGTGGCGAAGTCGTCGGTGCCGTCCAGCACCAGGTCCACCCCGGCGACCAGCGGCCCGGCGTTGCAGGCCTCCAGATGCACCGGCGCACAGTCAATATGCACATGCGGGTTCAAGGCCCGCAGGTGGGCGGCGGCCGCCTCGACCTTCTTGGCGCCGACGTCAGTGTTACGAAAAATGATCTGGCGCTGCAGATTTGAGGTGTCGACCACGTCGGGATCGACCAGCACGATCCGCCCAACCCCCGCCGCGGCCAGATAGAGCGCGGCCGGCGCGCCCAGGCCGCCTGCACCCACGACCAGTACGCTGGCCGCCTTCAGCCGCTGCTGGCCCTGGCCGCCGACCTCGCGCAGCACCAGTTGACGGGCATAGCGCTCGACTTCGTCGTCGGTGAAGCTCATCGTCGCCTCGTCCATTCTCGGCGCAGGCCGGTTCCTGCTCGCCGCCCGCATGTCCTAACTTAAGCGCATCACGCTTGACCTCACCGGGACCGCTGGCCACATCCGCAGCATGATGACAGCCTCGAACTTTCCAGATTGGCACGGAACCACGATCCTGGCGGTACGCAAGGACGGTAAGACCGTGATCGCCGGCGACGGTCAGGTCTCGATGGGCCAAACCGTGGTCAAGGGCAACGCCCGAAAGGTCCGCACCCTGGCCGGCGGCAAGGTCCTGGCGGGCTTCGCCGGCGCCACAGCCGACGCCTTCACCCTGATCGAGCGGCTGGAGGCCAAGCTCGAGCAGTATCCCGATCAGCTGGCGCGGGCCTGCGTCGACCTCGCCAAGGATTGGCGCACCGACCGCTACCTCCGCAAGTTGGAGGCGATGCTGCTGGTCGCCGACAAGGACCAGATCTTCACCGTCACCGGGGTCGGCGACGTGCTGGAGCCGGAAAGCGGCGTCGCGGCCATCGGCTCGGGCGGCAACTACGCCCTGGCCGCGGCCCTGGCCCTCGCCGACTCCCAACTGTCAGCCGAGGAAGTGGCGCGCAAGGCCATGGGCATCGCGGCCAGGATCTGCGTCTACACCAACGGAGAACTGACGGTTGAGAGCCTCTAGCCTCAGCCTCGCCCTGCTGCTGATCGCCACCCCGGCGATGGCGCAGGGCGACGATCCGGCCCCGGTCGTGGCGGCCGAGCGGGCCTTCGCCGCCGACGGCCTGGCGACCGGGATCAAGGCCTCGTTCCTGAAGCATTCGGCTCCCGAGGCCATCGTCTTCGCGCCCGATCCGGTCCGAACCCACGATGTCTACGCCGCGCGGCCCGACCAGAAGGGACCGCCGCTGATCTGGTGGCCGCTGTGGGCGGGGATCGCGCGCTCCGGCGACCTCGGCTTCACCACCGGCCCGGCCACCTACGACAGCAAGGAAAACGGCTGGTACTTCACCGTCTGGGCCAAGCAGCCGGATGGCGGCTGGAAGTGGCTCTATGACGGCGGCGCGCCGAGCGCTCATGGTGACGCCGCGCCGCAAGGTTCGCAGCCCGCCTACCTCTCCGCCTCCACCGGCCCCAAGACCACCGCCGGCCAGGCCATGAGCCAGGTTCGCGCCGCCGAGGCCGCCCTCGCCGCCCGCGCCATCACCGACGCCAAGGGCGCCTATCTGGCGGCGCTCAGCCCCGACGCACGGGTGGCCGGTTCAGAAGCCGCCCCCGCGACCACTCCGCGGGCGGTCGCCGCTGAACTCTCCACCCGCGCCCCGAAGATCGTTTTCTCGCCCTTGGGCGGAAGCGCCTCGGCGGCCGGGGACCTCGCCTGGACCTATGGCGACGCGACCTGGACCCAGGGTCCAGAGCCCGCGCGCGGCCACTATGTTCGCATCTGGCAAAGCCGTTCCGACGGGTGGCGACTGGTCTTCGACCAGATTCTCCCTGTCGCCAGGGCCAAGTCGTAATTATCTACCGGCCGACATGACCGAATTTTCCCCCCGCGAAATCGTCTCCGAACTCGACCGCTACATTGTCGGTCACCCTGAGGCCAAGAAGGCCGTCGCCGTCGCCCTGCGCAATCGCTGGCGCCGCCGCCGTGTGCCCGCCGACCTGCGCGACGAGGTTACGCCGAAGAACATCCTGCTGATCGGGCCGACCGGCGTCGGCAAGACCGAGATCGCCCGGCGGCTGGCCAAGCTCGCCCACGCCCCGTTCCTGAAGGTCGAGGCCACCAAGTTCACCGAGGTCGGCTATGTCGGCCGCGACGTCGACCAGATCATCCGCGACCTGGTGGAAAGCGCCATCGCCATGGTCCGCGACAAGCGCCGGGCCGCCGTCCGCGCCCGCGCCGAGGCCGGCGCCGAGGAGCGGCTGCTCGACGCCCTGACCGGTCCCGGCTCCACCGCCGCTCGCGACAGCTTCCGCAAGAAGCTGCGGGCCGGCGAACTGGACGACAAGGAAGTCGAGCTGACCCTGGCCGACAGCGGCGGCGGCATGCCGATGTTCGACGTCCCCGGCCAGCCGGGCTCGCAGATGGGCATGCTCAATCTCGGCGAGATGATGGGCAAGGCCTTCGGCGGCCGCACCAAGACCCACAAGACCACCGTCACCGGCGCCTGGGCGCCGCTGATCGCCGAGGAAAGCGACAAACTGCTGGACCAGGAAGCCTTGACCCAGGAAGCCCTGGAGCTGGCCGAGAACCAGGGCATCGTGTTCCTGGACGAGATCGACAAGGTGGCGACCAGCCGCGAACGCTCGGGCGGGGCCGACGTCTCCCGCGAAGGCGTGCAGCGCGACCTGCTGCCTCTGATCGAGGGCACCACCGTCTCGACCAAGTACGGACCGGTGAAGACCGACCACATCCTGTTCATCGCCTCGGGCGCCTTCCACGTCGCCAAGCCGTCGGACCTGCTGCCCGAACTCCAGGGCCGGTTGCCGATCCGGGTTGAGCTGAAGGCCCTGAGCCGCGACGACTTCCGCCGCATCCTGACCGAGCC
>NZ_JAURWM010000284.1 GCF_030654915.1 Phenylobacterium sp.
TCCGCTGATCTGAGGCGCTGGGACCAATCGATATTCGGTGTTTTCGCACCGAACCCGCTCATCCCGGCGAGGGCCGGGACCCAGATGAAGCCCCGGTGCTCGAACGCAAATCTAGATTTCGTGCTCTACGGTCTGGGTCCCGGCCTTCGCCGGGATGAGCGGGGAAAAGGCGGCGCGTTCGGCTGAATGTCGATCGCCCCTACGCCTCGACCGCGTGGTCCTTCAGCACCCCGAGCGTGACGATCGCCAGGGTTTCCTCGTGAGTGGCTTCCAGCACCAGCGGCGGGGCGGCGCCGGCGTCCAGGGCCTCTTTCCAGCGCGGGGCGCAAAGGCACCAGCGGTCGCCGGGCTTGAGGCCCGCGAAGCCGTATTCCGGCATCGGGGTGGAGAGGTCGTTGCCGACCAACCTGGAGTAGGCCAGGAACTCGGCGGTCATCACCGCGCAGACCGTGTGCAGGCCCAGGTCATGCGGCCCGGTCTCGCAACAGCCGTTGCGGAAAAAGCCGGTCACGGGATCGAGCGAGCAGGCGATCAGTTCGCCGCCCAACACGTTCTTGGCGCCTTCGTCATAGCGGGTGGTCATGACGTCATCCTAGCCCTTATGACTGCGGCTTAGCCATCCTTCCGGAGCTAGAGAATTGACCGCAGTCCGGCCGCGCCGCAGCGCCCTCTACATGCCCGCCGCCAATGCGCGCGCCATCGAAAAGGCCCGCGAGCTGCCTTGCGACGTCGTGATCTTGGACCTTGAGGACGCGGTGGCCCCAGACGCCAAGGACCTGGCCCGCGACCAGGCGGCCCTGGCGGTGCGGGCGGGCGGTTTTGGCGGGCGCGAAGTGGTGATCCGGGTCAACGGCCTGGACACCCCCTGGGGGCTCGAGGATCTGGCCGCGGCTATCAACGCGCGGCCGGACGCCATCCTGGTCCCCAAGGTGTCGAGCGCCCACGACTTGCGGGCCTATGGCGCGGCCGAGGCGGGCGGCGTGCCGCTGTGGGCGATGGTCGAGACCTGCGCCTGCCTGTTCGCCCTGAGCGAGATCGCCGGCGCCGGCGTTGGGCTCGCCGCCCTGGTGATCGGGACCAACGACCTGGCCAAGGAGATGCGCTGCCGGCTGACCGTCGAGCGCGCGGCCCTGGCCGGGCCGCTATCGCTGTCGGTGGCCGCGGCTCGCGCCCACGGACTTGTGATCCTGGACGGCGTGTTCAACGGCATCGACGACGACGAGGGCCTGCTCCGCCAGTGCGATCAGGGCGCGGAGTTCGGTTTCGACGGCAAGACCTTGATCCACCCACGCCAGATCGAGGCCGCCAATCGCGCCTTCACCCCCGCGGCGGACGAGGTTGCGTGGTCGCGCACCATCGTGGCGGCCTTCGATTCGCCGGAAAACGCCGCTAAGGGGGTTATTCGAGTCGAGGGACGTATGGTGGAGCGATTGCATCTGGTCGAGGCGCGGCGTTTGATCGCCGTTGCGGATGCTATCGCCCGAGCGTGAGGCGTATTTTGAACTTCTTGCTCAAGACTTCGATCTGTCTCACCGCGCTGGTCGCGATAGCCGCGCCGCCGGCGTTCGCTCAAGACGTGGTCGATCCGATCGGCGCCCTGCTCGAGCAGTCGCCAGCCATGGACGAGGACCAGGCCGAGCAGGTCGGCGCGCCGCCCGCGCAGCAAGCCGCGCCGCCCGCGCCGACCCCGTCGCCCTATGCGCGGCCTCCCGCGGCCGCCACGACGTACCCCTACGCCCCCGTGACCGCCCCCGCGCCTCAGGCGTCCTATCCGCCGCGTGGCCCGGTTCCCTATACGCCCAGCCCAGCGCCCTACAGGCCGCGCGCCGTGGCGCCCTACAATCCGGCCCCGGGCGCCTACGCGCCGCAGTCCTATGCGCGGCCTCCCGCGCCGAAGCTGAGCGCCCCGGTGCATGTGGACGAGTATGACAAGACGCCGGAGGCTCCGCTCAACGGGGCGGAACTCGGCTACGAGAGCCGCCTGCGCTCGTCCTTCGCCTCGGCTCAGGGGCTACAGGGGCCGCTCGACGGCGCCTGGATGCTGAGCACCACCGGCGGCCAACCGCTGTACGCGCTGCTGTTCGTGGACAAGGGGCAGGGCCAGTTGGAGGGCGCGTGGCGCGACCCTCGGCGGCGCGGGGCGACCGACTCCTCGGGCTTCATGGCCAGCGTTCAGCGCATGGGAAGCCAGCTGCGCGCCAATTTCCAGTCGCGTCCCGGCGCCCCGACGACGACCATCACCCTTGATCCGGCGAGCGGCGGGACGTGGTCCGGCGTGCTCGACGAAGCCGGAACCCGCACGACCGTCACCCTGAAGCGCGACTAGAGCCCGAGCGCCGCGCCCGCCGCGGCGGTCACCGTCTCCAGATCCGCCGGCGTGTAGGGCAGGGCGGGGCTATGGCCCCAGACCGGGCCAGGCCAGGCCGGGTCGGCGACGTGGCGGCCGACCACATGGACGTGAAGCTGGGGGGTCACATTGCCCAGCGCCCCGACGTTCAGCTTGTCGACGCTCATCCCCAGCGCCCGGACGGCGCGGCCGGCGGCCAGGATCTCGTCGGTGAGCGCCGCCAGGTCCTCGCGGTCCAGGTCCTCGAGTTCGCGCGCGCCGGCGCGGCGCGGGATCAGCACGATCCACGGATAACGGGCGTCGTCCTGCAGCCGAACGTGACTTAGGGGGAGGTCGCCCAGGGCCGCCGAGGTGGCGATAAAGGCCTCATCCAACTCGAACATCGTGCTCTCCAGGCGACCCTTGCGGGCGATAAAGGTGAGGCCGGCTTTGGCCGGCGCCGCTCACTTGGCCTTGCCGGACCGCCTTTGCGGGTCTAGACCGCCCGCGAATTCCGCACTGCAACCACGGGACAGTTCCATGACCACGAAGAAGCCGATCCGCGTCGCTGTCACGGGCGCCGCCGGCAACATCGGTTACGCCCTCCTCTTCCGTATCGCCTCCGGCGAGATGCTGGGCAAGGACCAGCCGGTCATTCTGCAACTGCTCGAGATCCCGGTCGAAGGCGCCCAGAAGGCGCTCAAGGGCGTGGCGATGGAGCTGGAAGACTGCGCCTTCCCGCTGCTGCAGGACATGGTCCTGACCGACGACCCGAACGTCGCCTTCAAGGATGCGAACTGGAACCTGCTGGTCGGCTCCAAGCCGCGCGGTCCGGGCATGGAGCGCGCCGACCTGCTGAAGGACAACGGCAAGATCTTCATCGCCCAGGGCAAGGCGATCGACGCCGTCGCCGCTGACGACGCCCGCGTCGCCGTGGTCGGCAACCCCTGCAACACCAACGTGATGATCGCCGCCAGCCAGGCCAAGCGCCTGACCGCCGACCGCTTCACCGCCATGGTCCGCCTGGACGAAAATCGCGGCCGCGCTCAGCTGGCCAAGAAGGCCGGCGTCTCGATCAACGACGTCTCCGAGCTGTTCATCTACGGCAACCACAGCCCGACCATGTTCGCCGACTTCACCCACGCCAAGATCGGCGGCAAGGCCGCTGCTGACGTGATCGGCGACGAGGCCTGGCTGAAGAACGACTACCTGCCGACCGTCGGCAAGCGCGGCGCGGCGATCATCGAGGCCCGTGGCCTGTCGTCGGCCGCCTCGGCCGCCAACGCCCTGATCGACCATGTGCGCGACCTGACCACCGTGGGCGCCGTCCACTCGGTCGCCATCGCCAGCGAGGGCCGCTACGGCTTCGCCGAAGGCGTCTGGGCCGGCATGCCGGTCAAGACCACCGCCACCGGCTACGACGTCATCACCTCCTACGAGATGGACGACTTCGCCAAGAGCAAGATCGCGATCACCAACGACGAACTCGTCGGCGAGCGTGAGACCGTCAAGGACATGCTCGGCTAAGAACGACTGCGAAAGGGTCCCGGCTCACCAGTCGGGACCCTCACCGCGCGCCATGGCGTTCAGCTGCTCGATTCGCTGATCGTAGATGGCCGCGACCGCCCGCGGCGAGCGCCGCGCGGCCTCTTCCCGGACCACCATCCAGCTATTCTGCTCGGCCTCCAGCAGGTCGTAGGGCACGCCCAGCCGCACCGCTCGCTGGAACGCCCGGGCCAGATGCCGATCGGCCGCCGCCAGCGCCGGATCGGAACAGACCACCTCCTCCGCATAGGACGCCGCGCGCGCGCAATCGAAGCTGGCCTGTTCGCGGCCGGCCGGCCACGGCTCGATCGCCTCGGGATCTGGGGCGCCCACGTCCATGACCCGCGGCGAGGGCGGCGGGGTGTTGGCCGCCGCGGCCCGCGCCAGTTCCGGGGACATCACCTCCAAGGGCGAGGTCTTCGCCGCCGGCGCCTCGGGCGGGGGCTGCGCCATTTCGATGGCCATCTGGCGCTCGCCGGTCTTCGAAGCTGGGAGCATGGCGAGCGGCTTCGGCGCGGTCGCGATCAACTGAGGCTTGGCGGCGAAGCCCAGGCCAAGCCCCACCACGCAGGCCACAACGACGCCGCCGATCAGCGCCTTGCGGCCCAGGCGCGGGGAAGCGTCGGGCGCCTCGTCTCGCGCCAGGGTGAGGGGCGGCTCGCCGTCGAACGTCATGACCTGTCTCCTTCATATCGAGCGAGGCAGGATCAAGGTCGGCGCCTGAATGGTGACTGAACCATCTGGTCGGGGGCGGCGAATAGTCGGAACATGGAGCCCATGAGCCTTGGACCCACGCTTGAAACCGCCCGCCTGATCCTGCGCCCGCCGTCCCCCGAGGACTTCGAGGGCTGGGCCGCCTTCGCCGCCGACGAGGAGGTCAACCGCCACCTGGGCGGACCGCAGCCGCGCGAGATCGCCTGGCGGACCATGTGCACCATGACCGGCGCCTGGGTGGTCCGCGGCTTCAGCATGTTCTCGATCATCGAAAAGGACAGCGGCCGCTGGGTCGGACGTCTTGGCCCGTGGCAGCCCGAGGGTTGGCCGGGCACCGAGGTCGGTTGGGGCGTGACGCGCGAGTCCTGGGGCAAGGGCTACGCCG
Source organism: Phenylobacterium sp. (assembly GCF_030654915.1). Taxonomy (GTDB): domain Bacteria; phylum Pseudomonadota; class Alphaproteobacteria; order Caulobacterales; family Caulobacteraceae; genus Phenylobacterium. Next base: position 4,971 of record NZ_JAURWM010000284.1, read on the forward strand.
TCGAGGGCGCGACCGCGGCCATCGACTGGGCCTTCGATCATCTCGGCTGGACCGAGGTGATCCACACCATCGATCCCGGCAACATCAACTCGCAGAACGTCGCCCGGCGCCTGGGCTCGACGATCCTGCGCCACGCCGTCCTGCCGCCGCCGCTGAACGACACCATCGACGTCTGGGGTCAGAGCCGCGAGCAGTGGAAGGCCCGCCCGCGCTGAGCGGCTCCGCGCCGGCTGGGTGAGGGTTGGGCACATTGTCGCACCGCCTCGCTAGGCACGGCATTACGCAAGGTAAAGCTACAAGGTGAAGGTGCGTGGGCGGACATGAATGGCGCCGGTTTTCGACAGCGCGACCGTAGCTGAAAGCCTGTACCCATCGCCCGTTGGACGCCTTCGACGGGGCGCTTTTGGGTCGCCGAAAATCCGCGTTATCGGCCCAAATCAATAGATATCACGCCAGGTAAGCTGGTTTTTTCTTGGCGTGGCGCGGTTGCCACAACGCGGCGTGGCGCCTATAACCCCGGCCGTTCGTCGAGCCCGGCGGACTTCCCGATCACGCGTTCCGCGGCCTCATGAACATCCACGAGCATCAAGCCAAGTCCGTCCTCTCCGAGTTCGGCGTGGCGGTACCGCGCGGCTATGCCGCATTTACTGTCGACGAGGCGGTCAAGGCCGCAACGGACCTTGGCGGTCCGGTCTTCGTCGTGAAGTCCCAGATCCATGCAGGCGGACGCGGCAAGGGCCGTTTCGAAGGCCTCGGACCAGACGCCAAGGGCGGGGTCCGGGTCGTCAAGTCCGTCGATGAGGTCAAGGCCAACGCCGAGGAAATGCTCGGCCGCGTGCTGGTGACCCATCAGACGGGTCCCAAGGGCAAGCAGGTCAACCGCCTCTACATCGAAGAAGGCGCGGCGATCGCCAAGGAATTCTACCTGTCCCTGCTGGTGGACCGCGACACGAGCCGGATTTCGGTCGTCGCCTCCACCGAAGGCGGCATGGACATCGAGGACGTGGCCCACTCCACGCCCGAAAAGATTGTGAGCTTCTCCATCGACCCGGCCACCGGCGTCTGGAACCACCACGGCCTGAAGCTCTCCAAGGCGCT
>NZ_JAURWM010000023.1 GCF_030654915.1 Phenylobacterium sp.
CTGGCGGCTGCTGCAAAAGGCGGGCGCGGTGCTGCTGGACATGAATCCCTCGCCCGAACTCACCGCCGAGATCCGCCGGCGCCTGGTCACGGGCGACGAGCGGCTGCTGGACCTGCACCTGTGGCGGCTGGGTCCCGGCCACCACGCCGCCATCGCGGTGATCGAGGCCAAGACACCCCTGTCGCCGTCCGCTTATCGTGCCCGCCTGGCCGGCCTGCCCGGATTGAGTCATGTGACCGTGGAAACACGGCAGGCGCGTTGACTCCTATGGGTCCCTCTGTATAAGTCCGCGCCTCTCGCCCGCGGGCTATCTCGCGGGCGCAATCCATTTTGCTACAGTCTCAAGGCGCTAACCATGTACGCGGTGATCAAAACCGGCGGAAAGCAGTACCGGGTCCAAGCCGGCGACCTGCTGGTTGTCGAAAAGCTCGACGGTGAACCCGGTGCGGAGGTCGCCTTCGGCGACGTTCTGATGCTGGGTGATGGCGAGGCCATCACGCTGGGTGCTCCCCTCGTGGACGGCGCCCAAGTCTCGGCCACCCTCATCGAAACCCGCAAGGGCGAGAAGGTGAAGATCTTCAAGAAGATCCGCCGCCAGGGCTATCGCCGCACGAAGGGTCACCGTCAGCACGAGACGGTCCTGCGGGTCACCTCGGTCGCCGGCGCCGGCAAGACCGACAAGTGGGACGGCACCGTCGATCTCACCCCGAAGGCCCTGCTGGACGCTCGCGCCCGCAACCTGAAGAACGTGGTCGCCGAACTGGAAGCCGCCTCCCCGGCCGCTCCGGCCAAGGCGAAAGCTCCGAAGGCCGCCGCGGCGACCGACGAAGCCCCGGCCAAGAAGGCTGCGCCGAAGAAGGCCGCCGCCAAGTCGTCCGACGACGCCGCCGTCTAAGCGCAGCGTTCTAGAGAGTTAGGAGAGAGCTATGGCTCACAAGAAATCTGGCGGCTCTTCGCGCAACGGTCGCGACTCAGCTGGCCGCCGTCTCGGCGTGAAGAAATTTGGTGGTGAGTCCGTCGTTGGCGGCAACATCATCGTGCGCCAACGCGGCACCAAGTTCTATCCGGGCGCCAATGTCGGCATCGGTAAGGACCACACCCTCTTCGCGACCGCCGACGGCGCCGTGAAATTCATCACCAAGCGCAACGACCGCACCTACGTGAACGTGGTCGTGGCTGAAGCGAACTAAGGCGAGCCTCATCACCCGGGCCCGCCGTTAGGCGAACCGGGCAGAGAACTTCCAAGGGGAGTCCGGTCGCCGGACTCCCCTTGTTGTTTTCTAAAGGCCCCCAACAGAGGGCCGGGAGGTAGACCATGTGCGCTATCGAATTCGAGCCGGTCATCGCGACCGAGCGTCTTCGGCTACGCAAGCCCCGTAAGGCCGACACGGCGCGCCTCGCGCAGTACGCCAACGACTTCGACGTGGCGCGCATGACCACCGGCATGCCCTATCCCTATGGCGTCGAACACGCTGAGGGCTTCCTCGCCCAGGTGAGCGAGCAGGACCCCGATCGCGAGGTGGTCTTCGTCATCGAGCATCCCGAGCACGGCGCCATCGGCGTGATGGGCTTCGACGGCGCCAGCAGCGATGAAACCGAAATCGGCTACTGGCTGGGCCGGCCCTATTGGGGCGCCGGCTACGCCACCGAGGCCGCGCAGGGCGCGCTGATCTGGGCCCACCGGACCTGGGGCCGGCGCTATCTGCGCGCGGGTCACTTCGCCGACAACCTCGCCTCCGGCCAGGTGCTGACCAAGGCCGGCTTTCTCTATACCGGCGAGGTCCGGCAACGCCCCTCGATCGCCCGGGGCGGGCGGCCAGCCCCGACCCGAATGATGGTTTGGCTGGCCTGATGTTCACGGCGTCATCCCGAGCCGCGGCAAAACGCCAGCCCGGGATGACGTGCGCGAATCCCTCACCTGCGCGGGAATCGACGCCACTACGCTCGACCTGCGCCACTCTGTGCTACAAAAGGCCCCGATGAAGTTTCTCGACCAGTGCAAGATCTATATCCGCTCCGGCAACGGCGGCGGCGGCGCTGTGTCGTTCCGGCGCGAGAAGTACATCGAGTACGGCGGCCCGGACGGCGGTGACGGCGGGCGTGGCGGCGATGTGTGGATCGAGGCCATGGACGGCCTCAACACCCTGATCGACTTCCGCTACGCCCAGCACTTCCGCGCCGAGACCGGCATCCACGGCATGGGCCGCAACCGCCATGGCGCGGCCGGCGCCGATATCGTGCTGTACGTGCCGGTCGGCACCCAGGTGCTGGACGAGGACAAGGAAACCCTCGTCGCCGACATGGACGTGCCGGGCAAGCGCGTGATGTTGCTCAAGGGCGGCAACGGCGGTTGGGGCAACGACCGCTTCAAGGGCCCGATCAACCAGGCGCCCAAGCACGCGAACCCGGGTCAAGAAGGCGAAGAGCGCTGGATCTGGCTGCGGCTGAAGCTGATCGCCGATGTCGGCCTGGTCGGCCTGCCCAACGCCGGCAAGTCGACCTTCCTGGCCGCGGCCAGCGCCGCCAAGCCCAAGATCGCCGACTATCCGTTCACCACCATCACCCCGAACCTCGGCGTGGTCGACCTGTCCACGAATGAGCGCTTCGTGATCGCCGACATTCCCGGCCTGATCGAAGGCGCCTCAGACGGGGCGGGTCTTGGCACCCGCTTCCTGGGCCACGTCGAACGCACGGCCACCCTGATCCACCTGGTCGACGCCACCCAGACCGACGTCGTCGAGGCCTGGAAAACCGTGCGGACCGAACTGGAAGCCTATGCCGACGAGTTGGGCGACAAGATCGAGATCCTGGCGCTGAACAAGATCGACGCCCTGGATGAAAGCACTGTCGAGATGCAGCGCGAGGCCCTGGCCGAGGCCTCGGGCTCCGAGGTCCGCCTGGTCTCGGGCGTCTCGGGCCAAGGCGTGACCGAACTGCTGCGCGAGGCCTACGCCCTGGTCCGGGAACGCAAGGCTGCGGTCGCCAAGGCCAATCCGGAGGACGAAACCAACACCGGCTGGATCCCCTGATGAGCCGGCTGAAGGAGGCCAAGCGCATCGTCGTCAAGCTCGGCTCGGCCCTGGTCGCCGGCGAGAACGGCGCCGACGCGGTCTGGCTGGCGGCCTTCGCGAGCGATCTCGCGCGTCTGCGGGCGCGTGGCCAGCAGGTGCTGGTGGTGTCCTCGGGCGCCGTGGCCCTCGGCCGTCGCCGCCTGAAGATGGGTCGCCGCGCCCTTACCCTGCCTGAGAAGCAAGCCTGCGCGGCCGCTGGCCAATCGGCCCTGATGCGGGCCTGGGAAGAGGCCCTCGAGCCGCACGGGATTTCCGCCGCCCAGGTGCTGCTGACCCGCGACGACACCGAGATCCGCCGCCGCTGGCTCAACGCCCACGCCACCCTCTCGACCCTACTCGACCTCGGCGTCGTGCCGGTGGTCAATGAGAACGACACCGTCGTCACCGAGGAAATCCGCTACGGCGACAACGACCGGCTGGCCGCGCGCGTCGCCCAGATGATCGGCGCCGACGTTCTGGTGCTGCTGTCAGACATCGACGGCCTCTACACGGCCGATCCGCGCCATGATCCCGCCGCCCAGCACATGCCGCGCATCAGCCAACTGACCGCGCAGATCGAGGCCATGGCTGGCGGCGCCAACGCCAGCGCCGGGGTCGGGACCGGCGGCATGGCCACCAAGATCGCCGCCGCCCGCATCGCCCAGTCAGCCGGCTGCACCACGGTCATCACGCTCGGCCGCCGCCCGGCTCCCTTGGCCGCCATCGAGGCCGGGGAACTGGCCACAGTCATTGAGCCGTCCGTCTCCGTCGCCGCCGCCTACAAGGCCTGGATCGCCGGGTCGCTGGCCCCGACAGGGACCCTGGTCGTCGACGACGGCGCGGCCCGCGCGCTGTCCACCGGCAAGAGCCTGCTGGCCGCCGGCGTGCGCGGCGTCGAGGGCCGCTTTGGCAAGGGCGACGCCGTCGTGGTCGCCGACGAGGCCGGCCGCGAGATCGGCCGCGGCATCGCCCGGTACGATTCGAGCGACGCCGAACGCATTCGCGGCTTGAAGTCCGACGCCATCGAGGCCGTTCTGGGCTTCACCTCCGGCCCGCTGATCCA
>NZ_JAURWM010000024.1 GCF_030654915.1 Phenylobacterium sp.
CAAGGGCGCGCAGGAGATCGGCGACCGCCGCGAGGCGATCCGCTCCGCCGTGGCGCTGATGAGCGCCGGCGACGTCCTAGTGGTGGCCGGCAAGGGCCACGAACAGGGCGTGACCATCGCCGGCGTCGTGCATCCCTTCGACGACGTGACCGAAGTTGCTCAAGCCTTGGAGGCGCTCCGTGGCTGAGCCCCTGTGGACCTCGAAGGAAATCGCCGCCGCGACAGGCGGAGAGCTGTCCGGGGCGTCGTTCGCGGTGAACGGGGTTTCCATCGACACCCGCTCGATCGAGCCGGGCGACCTGTTCGTCGCCCTGGGCGGGGTGCGTGACGGGCATGAGTTCGTCGCCACCGCCATGGCGGGCGGGGCGACGGGCGCCCTGGTGTCCAAGGGCGTCGACGTTTCGAGCGTCGTCGTCAGAGACACGCTTCAGGCGTTGGAAATGCTGGGTGAAGCGGCTCGTGAGCGTGCGCCCCAGACGCGGCGCGGCGCGGTCACCGGCTCTGTCGGCAAGACCAGCGTCACCCAGGCGGTGCGCGCCGGACTGATGTTGGCCGGCAAGGCCCACTCGTCGGTGAAGAGCTACAACAACCACATCGGCGTGCCGCTCACCCTGGCCCGCATGCCGCGCGACACCGAGCGCGCCGTGTTCGAGATCGGCATGAACCACGCCGACGAGATCACTCCACTGTCGCGGTTCGTGCGGCCTCACGCCGTGGCGATCACCACGGTCGGACCTGTCCACGTCGAGAACTTCCCCGACGGCGAGGCGGGCGTCGCTCGCGCTAAGGCCGAGATATTCGCCGGGCTGGAGCCCGGCGGCGTGGCGGTGCTGAACGCCGACAACAAGTGGTTCGACTTCCTGAGCGCCGAGGCCCGCAAGGCGGGCGCCGTGGTCCGCAGCTTTGGGGCGGGCGAGACCTGCGATGCGCGGCTGATCGATTTCCAGCCTCAGGCTGGCTATGCCGTCGTCCAGGCGCGCCTGCACGGCAAGGCGATGGACTTCCCGATCCTGCAGACCGGCTTCCATTGGGGGCCGAACAGCATGGCCGTCCTGTTGATGCTGGAGGCCCTCGGCGTTGACCTGAACGACAGCCTCGCCGCCCTGGGCAGCTTCGAGCCGTTGGCCGGTCGAGGGGCCGAGCGGGTGATCAAACTGGCGGACGGCGACTTCACTCTGATCGATGAGAGCTACAACGCCAACCCGGTGTCGATGGGCGCGGCCTTCGCGGCGCTGGGCGCACGCAAGGCCATGGGGCGACGGATCGTCGCGCTTACCGACATGCTGGAGCTTGGGGCCGAAGGCCCAGCTTTCCATGCGGGCTTGGCCGAACCGCTGAATGACGCAGGTGTCGAGTTGGTTTTCTGCGCCGGCCCGCTGATGAAATCCCTGTGGGACGCTCTTCCTCCGACTCGGAGGGGCGGCTACGCCGAGACAGCGGTGGAATTGGGGCTGCTGATCGCGGCGGCCGTCGAGCCCGGCGATCTCATTATGGTTAAGGGTTCGAACGGCTCGAGAGCCGGCGCGGTCGTGACTGCGCTGGGAGCTCTAGACGTGCGCGCCCAGGAGAGGGGCTGATGCTTTATTGGCTGTATCAACAGCTGTCAGCCGACGGGTATGTTCCGTTCCTGAACCTGTTGAAATATCAAACCTTCCGCACGGGCATGGCGTTGTTCACGGCGCAGCTGGTGGTGGTGGCCATGGGCTCGCGCTTCATCCGTTGGATGCAGGCCAAGCAAGGCAAGGGGCAGCCGATCCGCGCTGACGGCATCGAGCGTCACGTCGTCGAAAAGGCCGGCACCCCCACCATGGGCGGGGTGATGATCCTGGCCGGCCTGCTGGTCGGCACCCTGCTGTGGTCGGACCTGACCAACGTCTATGTCTGGGCCGTGATCCTGGTGACCGCCGGCTACGGCGTGCTCGGGTTCACCGACGACTACGCCAAGGTCACCAAGCAGACGACCGATGGCGTCTCGGGCAAGGTCAGGCTGCTGATGGAAGCGGCCATCGCGCTGGCCGCCGTCGCCCTGATGGTGGTGTTCGGCACCAACCCGCCCGAGACCCCGGACCTTTCGACCTCGGTCGCGTTCCCGATCTTCAAGCAACTGCTGCTGCCGCTCGGGTGGTTCTATCTGCTGTTTGGGGCCTTCATCATCGTCGGCGCGGCCAACGCCGTGAACTTCACCGACGGGCTCGACGGCCTAGCCACCGTGCCGGTGATGATCGCAGCGGCGGCCTTCGGCTTCATCGCCTATCTCGTCGGTAACTTCGTCTTCGCCCAGTACCTGAAGCTGCACTTCGTGCCCGGTGTGGGCGAGGTGGCGGTCTATTGCGGGGCGATGATCGGGGCCGGGCTCGGCTTCCTTTGGTACAACGCGCCGCCCGCCAAGATTTTCATGGGCGACACCGGCTCGCTGGCGCTCGGCGGCGGCATCGGCGCCGTGGCCGTGGCCACCAAGCACGAGATCGTGCTGGGCATTATCGGCGGCCTTTTCGTGATCGAAACCCTGTCGGTGATGATCCAGGTCGTGTCGTTCAAGTTGACGGGCAAGCGGGTGTTCCGCATGGCCCCGATCCATCACCATTTCGAAAAGCTCGGCTGGTCGGAATCGACCGTCGTGATCCGCTTCTGGATCATCGCGGTTATGCTCGCCCTGTTGGGCCTCGCAACCCTGAAGCTGCGGTAGGGGAGGGCAGGCGTAGGTCATGATCCCGGTCCGCGGCTTTGAAGGCAAGACGGTCGCCGTGTTCGGCCTCGCCCGAACCGGGCTGACGGCCGCGCGCGCGCTGATGCTGGGCGGAGCCGAGGTCGTGGTCTGGGACGAGCGTCCGGAAAGCCGAGCCGCGGCGCAGGCCGAGGGCCTGACGCTGGTCGACCTGACCACCGCCGACTGGAGCAAGTTCGCGGCCCTGATGCTGTCGCCGGGCGTGCCCCTGACCCATCCCAAGCCGCACTGGACCGTCGATAAGGACAAGGCGGCCGGCGTCGAGATCGTCGGCGATATCGAGCTGTTCGCCCGGACGGTGAACGCCGCGCCCGCGCACAAGCGGCCGAAGATTGTCGCCATCACCGGCACCAACGGCAAGTCCACCACCACCGCCCTGATCGGCCACATCTGCGCCGCTGCCGGCCGGGACACGCGCGTGGGCGGCAATATCGGGGTCGGCGTCCTCGACCTGGACGATATGCACGGCGGGGCGGTCTACGTGCTGGAGATGAGCTCCTACCAGCTCGACCTGACCTCCAGCCTGAAGCCCGACGTGACGGTGCTGCTGAACATCTCGCCCGATCATCTGGAGCGCCACGGTGGCATGGAGGGCTATGTCGCCGCCAAGCGCCGGCTGCTGCTGAACCAGGGCAAGGGCGACACCGCCGTCATCGGGGTCGACGATCCCTGGGGGCAGCGGATCTGCACCGAGATCACCGCCGCCAACCGCCGGACCATCGTGCCGATCTCGGCGTCCAAGGCCATGGGTCGGGGCGTCTATGTCCTGCAGGGCCTGCTTTACGACGCCACCGGTGAGCGCGCCGTGGAGATCGCCGACCTGCTGCGCGCCAAGTCGCTGCCCGGCCGGCACAACTGGCAGAATGCGGCCGCGGCCTATTCCGCGGTGCGAGGGTTGGGGCTCAGCGCGCAGGAAGCCGCCGACGGCCTGATGACCTTCCCGGGTCTGGCGCATCGGATGGAGACGGTCGCTCATCTCGGCAAGGTCCGCTTCGTGAACGACAGCAAGGCGACCAACGCCGACGCCGCCCGTCAGGCGATGTCGAGCTATCCGAAGTTCTACTGGATCGCCGGCGGCCAGCCGAAGACCGGCGGCATCGACGACCTGACCGATCTCTTCCCGCGGATCGAGAAGGCCTATCTGATCGGCGAGGCTCAATCGGCCTTCGCCAAGGTCCTGAAGGGCAAGGCCAAGGTAGCCGAGTGTGGGACCATCGAGGCCGCCACGGCGATGGCCTATGCCGACGCCGCCGCCACGGGCCAGGACGCCGTGGTGCTGCTGTCGCCAGCCTGCGCCTCTTTCGACCAGTTCGCTGATTTCGAGGCGCGAGGCGAGGCGTTCCGCGCAGCCGTCGCCGCGCTGAGCGTTCCCGCCGCCAAGGGCGCGCGCGCCTAGGCCCCAGAGATCACGATCTCGCCGCCTCGCGTGCCGGTTAAGGAAAATTAAGCATGAGGGCGTCTTGTTGCGATGACTAACTCCGCCCTCGAATCGCCGATGGACCTTTGATGAAATCCAACCAAGCCCACGCCTTCGCACGCAGCGACAGGTCGACGGTGGGTGTGTGGTGGTGGACCACGGACCGCTGGATGCTGGGGGCCGTGGCCGCCCTGATCGCCGTCGGCGTGATGATGTCGTTCGCGGCCAGTCCCTCGGCCGCGGCGCGGATGAATGTCGGCGATCCCTTCCACTTCGCGGTTCGCCAATGCGTATTCGCGGCCCTCGGCGCGATGATCCTGGTCTCGACCTCGATGCTGGATGGCCGCGGCGTTCGGCGGGCGGCGTTCTTCATCTATCTCATCGCCATCGCCATCATGATCGCCCTGCCGTTCATGGGCCACACCGCCAAGGGCGCGACCCGTTGGGTGCAACTGGGCGGCTTCACGCTTCAGCCGTCGGAGTTCATGAAGCCGGCCCTCATCGTGCTGGTCTCCTGGATGTTCGCGGAGGGCCAAAAGGGGCAGGGAGTGCCCGGCGTGTCGATTGCTTTCGGCCTCTACTTCCTGTCGGTCAGCCTGCTGTTGGTGCAGCCTGACGTCGGTCAGACGGTGCTGATCACCGTGGCGTTCGGCGCGGCCTTCTGGATGGCCGGGGTGCCGCTGTCCTGGGTGATGCTGCTGGGCGGGGTGGCGGTGACGGGGCTGTCCTCGACCTATTTCCTGTTTCCGCACGTGGCGAGTCGGGTGGACCGGTTCCTGAGCCCCGAACGCGCCGACACCCACCAGGTGGACCGGGCTGCGGAGGCCATCGCCGCCGGCGGCTTCTTCGGGCGTGGCCCGGGCGAAGGCGTGATGAAGCGCCACGTCCCCGACCTACACACCGACTTCATCTATTCGGTCGGCGCCGAGGAGTATGGTTTGATCTTCTCGCTGCTGTTGATCGCGTTGTTTTCGTTCATCGTCATTCGCGGCCTCTATCGCGCCATGAAACTGAGCGATCCCTTCGAGCAGGTGGCTGCGGCCGGCCTATTCGTCCTCGTCGGCCAACAGGCCTTCATCAATGTGGCGGTGAACCTGAATATGATTCCGACGAAGGGCATGACCTTGCCGTTCATCTCGTACGGCGGCTCGTCCATGCTGGCGATCTGCCTGACCCTGGGCATGGCCTTGGCGCTGACACGCCGCAGGCCGGGAGCCTATTCCCAAGGCGAGGGCCTCGCCAAGGCCGGCGCCTTCGCCTAAAGGCTCGTCATGCGTAAAATCGCCGTCGTCGCCGCCGGGGGAACCGGCGGGCACCTATTTCCGGCTCAAGCGCTGGCTGAAGCCCTGATCGCGCGTGGCTGGCGCATCGTGCTCGCCACCGACGAGCGCGCCGCGGCTTTCGCCGAAAGCTTCCCCGCCGAGGAACGCATTGGGCTTTCGGCCCGCACCTTCGAGCGCGGCAACCCCATCAGCATGGCCCAGGCCGGGATCGCCATCGTGCGCGGCGTGCTGCAGGCCCGCGCGGTCTTCACCCGGATCGAACCGGACGTCGTGGTGGGCTTTGGCGGCTATCCCTCGGTTCCAGGGCTGTTGGCTGGGATCACCCAAGGCCGACCGACCCTGTTGCACGAACAGAACGCCGTCATGGGCCGCGCCAACCGGCGGCTGGCCAGCCACGTGCGCGCTGTCGCCTGCGCCTTCCCTGTGCTGCAGAAGGCGCCCGGCCAGGTCGCCGAGAACGCCGTGGTGGTGGGCAATCCTGTGCGGCCCGACATCCGGGCCCTGGCTGACCTGCCCTACACGCCGCCGAGCGCCGACGGCCCCGTGCACCTGCTGATCACCGGCGGCAGCCAGGGCGCGCGGCTACTTTCGGAATTGATGCCCGAGGCCATCGCCAAGCTGCCAGAAGAGCTGCGTGTGCGTTTGAAGGTGCAGCAGCAGACCCGCAAGGAGTCGATGGACGGCGCACGGCGGATCTATGCGAACGCCATGGTCGAGGCCGAGATCGCGCCATTCTTCCGCGACATGGCCAGCCGATTGCGTGACGCCCATCTGGTGATCGGCCGCTCGGGCGCAGGCACGGTGTGTGAGTTCGCGGTGGCCGGAAAGCCCGCGATCCTGATCCCGCTGGCCATCGCGTTGGACGACGACCAGGGCCAGAACGCCCGGGTTATGGCCGACGCCGGCGGCGCCGAGGTCGCCCGCGAGAACCAACTCACCGTCGACACCATGTCGAACGCCCTGCTGAAACTGCTAACCAACCCCGAGCGCCTGGCGCGCATGGCGGCTGGCGCGCGATCCATCGCCAAACCGGACGCCGCCGAACGCCTCGCCGACCTGGTCGAGAGAACCGCCGTCCAAAGATGAACAAGCGCCCCGTCCCCTTCGCCCTCGGTCCCGTGCATTTCGTCGGCATCGGCGGGATCGGCATGAGCGGCATCGCCGAGATCATGCTGCGGATCGGCTATACGGTGCAGGGCTCCGACGCCAAGGCCAGCGCCAACACCGAGCGGTTGGAGAAGCTGGGCGCCAAGGTGTTCATCGGGCAGAGCGGGGCCAATGTCGAAGGCGCTTCGGCCATCGTCTATTCGACGGCGATCAAGGCGGACAATCCCGAGATGGTCGCCGCGCGCGAACGGCGCATCCCGCTGGTCCATCGCGGTGAGATGCTGGCCGAGCTGACCCGCCTGCAATACTCGGTGGCGGTCGGCGGCACGCACGGCAAGACCACCACGACCTCGATGGTCGCCGCCCTGTTGGACGCCGGCGGCAAGGATCCGACGGTGATCAACGGGGGGATCATCAACGCCTATGGCACCAACGCCAAGGTTGGCGAGGGCGAGTGGATGGTGGTGGAGGCCGACGAGAGCGACGGCACCTTCCTGAAGCTGAAGTCCACCTGCGCCATCGTCACCAATATCGACCCCGAGCACCTGGACCACTACGGCGACTTCGACGCCGTGAAGAAGGCTTTCCAGGATTTCGTGGAGAACGTGCCGTTCTACGGCTTCGCGGCGGTTTGCACCGACCACGCCGAGGTCCAGGCCATGGCTGCGCGGGTCCAGAACCGCCGGCTGATCACCTATGGGACCAATCCTCAGGCGGAGGTTCGGGCCGAGAAGATCAGCATGGGGCCGGACGGCTCGCGCTTCGACGCGGTGTTCGCCCCGCAGGATGGCGAGGTCGTGCGGCTCGAAAACTTGCACCTGCCGATGGCGGGCCAGCACAATGTTCTGAACGCCACCGCCGCCATCGCCATCGCGCGCGAACTGGGCGTGTCGGATGACGACATCCGCAAGGGCCTGGCCGGGTTCGCCGGGGTCAAGCGGCGCTTCACGACCACGGGCGTCGCCAACGGGGTGCGGGTCATCGACGACTACGGGCATCACCCGGTGGAGATCGCCTCGGTCCTGAAGGCGGCCCGTGCGGTCACCGAGGGCAAGGTGGTCGCCGTCGTGCAGCCGCACCGCTATTCGCGCCTGCACGATCTGTTCGATGAATTCTGCGGCTGCTTCAACGACGCCGATACGGTGATCGTCGCTGACGTCTATACGGCCGGCGAGGCCCCGATCGCGGGCGCCGACCGTGACGGCCTGGTCGATGGTCTGCGCCGCTTCGGCCATCGCCGCGCCTTGGCGCTGGAAAGTCCCGCGCATCTGGCGGCGCTGGTCGCCGAGGAAACCAAGGCTGGCGATCTGGTCGTCTGCCTGGGGGCTGGCGATATCACCGTCTGGGCGCACGCGCTGCCGGCGCAGCTCGAGGCGCTCTCGAAGTGAGCTGGCGGGAAGGTCTTCCCAAGGTTCGGGGCCGCATCCTGAAGGATGAGCCGTTGGCGCCCTTCACCTGGTTTCGGGTCGGCGGCCCGGCCGACGTGATCTTCCTGCCCGAGGATGAGGCCGATCTCTCCTACTTCCTGAATGGGCTCGATCCCTCCGTGCCGGTGACGCCGATCGGCGTCGGGTCCAACACCCTGGTCCGCGACGGCGGTGTCGATGGGGTTGTCATTCGGCTGGGCAAGGCGTTCGGCAAGGTCGAGCCGCGCGGCGACAACAAGATTTTCGCCGGGGCCGCGGTGCTCGACGCCGTGCTGGCGCGCGAGGCGGGCAAGGCGGGGATCGCCGGCCTGGAGTTCTATCGCGGGGTGCCGGGCTCCATCGGCGGCGCCACGGTGATGAACGCGGGTTGCTACGGCGCGGAAACCAAGGACGTGCTGGTCGAGGCCTATGCGGTGACGCGGGCGGGCGAGCGCGTGACATTCAGCAACGCCGAGATGGGCTTTGCCTATCGCAAGTCCGCCAAGGCCGCCGAGGGCGGGCTGATCTTCACCGGCGCCCTGTTCGAGGGGCGTCCCGACGATCCCGAGGCGATCGCGGCGCGCATGGCCGAGATCACCGCGCGGCGCGAGACCACGCAGCCGATCCGCGAGAAGACCGGCGGCTCGACCTTCAAGAACCCGCCGGGCCATTCGTCCTGGAAGCTGGTGGATGAGGCTGGCTGGCGCGGCAAGCTGCATGGCGGGGCGATGTTCTCGCCGCTGCATTCGAACTTCCTGATCAATACCGGGCAGGCCACGGCGGCGGACCTGGAAAGCCTGGGCGAGGCGGTTCGTGCTGACGTGAAGGCCAGGCTTGGGGTCGAGTTGGAATGGGAAATCAAGCGGATCGGCCGGGCGGCGGCCTGATCCT
>NZ_JAURWM010000025.1 GCF_030654915.1 Phenylobacterium sp.
TTGCGGTCGAGGTCGGCCAGGCCGGTTGAGATCCCGGCGAGGCCGCCGTCGCGGGCGTGGGCCTCGGCGGCCATGGTGACGGCGCCGTGGAGAGCGTCGGCGAAGGGCACGAAGCCCTGATTGCTGCCGCCGGCCTCGGCCAGGGTGAAGAGCTGGGCCTCGGCGGCCTCGATCTGGTCACGGGCCGAACGCTCGGCGTCGCCCTGGGCGGCTTGCTGGGCGATCTCGCCGCCGATGCGGATCAGGTCGCGGCGCAGGGCCAGGTCGTAGACGGCGCGGGAATAGTCAGGCGCGTTTGCGGCGGGCGGCGCCCGGTCCACCAGGTCGGCCAGGTAGCGGATGCCGCCAAGTTCCTCGAAAGCCGCGTCGCGGTTGAACTGTTCGGCCAGCAGGATCGGTTCGGCCAGCTGGCCCTTCCGGACCGCACTCTCGATCGACGACCAGAGCCGTTGGTGGAAAGGCTCGTAGAAGTGCCGGGCCTGCAGGAAGTCACCGATCCGCTCGAAGGCGGCGTTGTCGTAGAGGAGGGCGCCCAGCAAAGCCTGTTCGGCCTCGATGTTGGCTGGGGCGTGCGGGATCGCGGCGTCGTTCTGAGCGGGGCGGAGGTCTAGGGCGGGCACGATCGACATGCATTCACAGATAGCTAACCCGGCACGGTCCGGCTGTGCCGATCTGATGGAACTCACAGGAAGTTTCGCGGCCTGTGGACAGATCGCGGAACAGAAACGGCGCGGGGCTTGTAACCCCGCGCCGCGTCAGTTTCGGTCGTATAGCTGCCGCTAGACTACCAGTTGTAAGCCAGACGACCGTAAACGAACCGGCCGCTGAACCCGAACGGCGAGAACGACGAGAACGGCGAGGCCGAGGTCGTGTTCTGCGACGGGATGATCTGGCGCGGATAAACGTCGAAGACGTTGTCGGCGCCGACCGAGGCGGTCAGGCCCACCGGGAAGGTGTAGCGCGCTTCCAGATCCACTAGGCCGCGATTGCCGGTGTTGTTGTCCGCGCTGCCGTCAGCCAGCGTGCCCGGCGAGAGGACGTCGCCGTAGAAGGTGGTGCGCACGGTGGCACCCCAGGCTTCCTTCTTCCAGTCGCCTTGAAGCGTGAGCTTCTGCTTGGGCGTGCCCTCTTCGAACCGCAGTCGCGCCTGGCGAGCGAAGAGCGAGGTCGGGGTCGGCAGGGTGGTGGTTACCGGGGTGCGCTTCACCTCGACGTCGTTGATGTTGCCAGCCGCGGTCAGGTCGAAGATCCCGGCTTGATCGTCGACGATGCGGTAGCGTGCGACCACGTCGACGCCGACGGTGTCGGTGTCGACGCCGTTGATGAAGAAGCGGGCGGCGTTCGAGCCGTAGGGCGCCAGCAGGTCATAGATCACCCGGCCGTTGGTGCCCGGCGCGGCGGTGGGACTGCCCTGCAGGGTCTCGGACAGAACGATCCGGTCCTTCACGTCGATCTTGTAGCCATCGACCGTCAGTTCGAAAGCGCCGCGACGGAAGACGAAGCCGAGGGCGTAGTTGTCTGAGGTTTCAGCCTTCAGCGGCTTGGCGCCCAGGGCGGCGGCGACATTGCTGGTCGCCGGATAGGTGCCAGTCTCGAAGGGCACGTTGTCGATGTAGAGGATCGAGGTCGAGGTATAGTACTGCTGCTGCAGAGCCGGCGCGCGGAAGCCGGTGGAGACCGCGCCGCGGATAGCGAATTCCGGCGTAAAGTCATAGCGAGCGGCGAACTTGCCGGTCGTGGTGTCGCCGAAGTCCGAATAGTCCTCGTAGCGAATAGCGCCCGACAGGGTCAGCTGTTCGGTGACCTTGCCTTCCAGGTCGATATAGACGCCGACATTGTTGCGATCGACGTCGACTTCGTTCGACGGCGTGAAGCCGGTGAAGCCGCGCGAGCCAAAGGCGACGCCGGTGATCGGACCGCGGGCGTAGGATTCGTATTGGCCCTGGTTGATCTTGTAGGTTTCCTGGCGCGCCTCGACGCCGAAGGCGACGTTCAGCGGGCCGGCCATGCCAACTTCGAATTCACGGCTGAAGTCCGCGCCGAAGACGATCTGGTCGTAGGTCAGGCCGCCGGCCTGGAACGAGGTCGGGGAGGCGGCGCCGAACGAGGGGTTGATCGTGTTCTGAACGCCGAAGTCGATGTCGTTCTTGCCGTAGACGACATTGATGTCGGTCCGGAAACCGGCGATCTCGCCACGGATGCCGAGCCCGGCGCTGTTGTCCTCGGTGTCGGTCGTCAGCAGCGGCAGGTAGCCATTCGGATAGACCGAAGGGACGTTCTGCTGGGTGTCGGTCGGCAGGCGGAAGGTCGCGGCGCTGGAGGCGTCACGATGCTGATAGCCGTACCAGCCGTAGAGGTCCCAGGTGTCGTTTAGCGGCTTGCCGGCGTTGGCGTAGAACGACAGCTCCTCGACGTCGGCGTCGCCAAAGCGCGAGGTGATGCGGTTGGGCGTGACGCGCTTGTCAATGTCGCTGCGGTTGGTGTTCTCGCGGTTGCGATACTCTCCCGACAGGGTCAGGAAGCCGTCGCCCAGGATGGTCAGGCCCTGCCACCCCGAAACGGTGGTCGTCGCGCCGTCGGTGATGTTGTCGTCGCGGCCGTAGAAGCCGTCGAAGCTGGTCACGTTCGAGCCGTAGGTCACCGACAGCCCGCCGCCGGTGGCGGCTTCACGCAGGCGCAGATTGATCACGCCGGCGATGGCGTCGGAACCGTATTGCGCCGAGGCGCCGTCGCGCAGGACTTCGATGCGGTCGATGGCGGCTGAAGGAATGGCGTTCAGGTCGACAGCGGCCGAGCCGCGGCCCACCGAGCCATTGGTGTTGACCAGAGCCGTCGCGTGACGACGCGTGCCGTTCACCAAAACCAGCGTCTGGTCGGGACCCTGACCGCGCAGAGTGGCCGGACGGATGGCGTCGGTGCCGTCGGTGTTGGACGGACGCGGGAAGGTGATGGACGGGACGCTGGCCGCGAGCGCCGTGGCCAGTTCGGTGCTGCCGCGCTGCTGCAGCGCATCGGCGGTGATGACGTCGACTGGGGCCAGGGTCTCAAGACGCGACCGGCCTTCAGTGCGGGTGCCGGTGACGACTAGTTCTTCTACGTCACTTCCAGCTTCAGTCGTTTGAGCAAATGCGGATCCAGAGGCAAGACTCGCCGCGGACGCCGCGGCGAGTAGAAACACGCGATACTTCATTGATATTCCCCAATTATTTTCCGTCATGAGAGACGTCAGGCTTAAGCCTTGGCGGAACCTATGAATTTGGCGCCGCGGGGGAAATGACATGGGCGCCACATATGCGGGAAAACGCCCGGATGAGTGGTGCGGAGGGCTCAAGGCCAAGGCGCGAGGGCCTAGCTACGAGTCGAAATAGAAAAATTGAGGGCGCGGGACGTGCCGTCGCTGATCCAAACGGCGATGATCATCGCCACGCTAGCCGACAGCGCGCACGAAAAACGGCGCGGACCGCTAGGTCCGCGCCGTTCTCGAAGCCCCAGAAAGGACCTAATAGGCTTAGCGGTCGGCGCCGAAGTCGACTTCGTGCGAACCAGCTCCACCGGCCACCATGTCGGCGGCGGCTTCTTCGTCCGCGAGACGATCTTCCTCGTATTGCGAGGTGATCACGTTCTCACCGCGGGCTTGGCGCTCGGCCTCGTCCTGGCTGCGGGCGATGTTGATGTTGATCGTGACGACCACTTCGGAGTGAAGGCGAACCTTCACGGGGTGGACGCCCAGGGTCTTCAACGGCTTGTCGAGAACGACCATGGAGCGGTCGAGCTTGCCACCGGCGCCGTTGACGATGTCAGCGACGTCGCGACCCGAGACCGAACCGTAAAGCTGGCCGGTTTCGCCAGCCTGACGGATCAGGATGTACGAGGTGCCGTCCAGGTTGTCGCCGGCCTTCGCCGCGGCATCCTTGGCCTTTTGGTTGCGGGCTTCGATGTCGGCGCGTTGGCCGTCAAAGATCTTCAGGTTGGCGCTGTTGGCGCGCAGAGCCTTGTGACGGGGCAGGAGGAAGTTACGGGCATAGCCGTCCTTCACCGTGACCACGTCGCCGAGAGCGCCACGGCCCTCGACTCGTTCGAGCAGAATAACTTTCATGTGCCTGGTCTCCCTACTTCACGACGTAGGGCAGCAGGGCGAGGAAGCGAGCGCGCTTGATGGCCTTGGCCAGTTCGCGTTGCTTCTTGGCCGACACCGCGGTGATGCGCGAAGGAACGATTTTGCCACGCTCGGAAACGTAACGCTGAAGCAGCTTCACGTCCTTGTAGTCGATCTTCGGAGCGTTGGCGCCGGAGAACGGGCAGACCTTGCGGCGGCGGAAGAACGGGCGGCGGGCGCCGCCGGCGGCGGGAGCCGCGGGGGCCGAAGCGGTTTCGTCAGTCATTAGAAGCCACCTTCCTTCGGAGCAAAGCCACCACCTTCTTTGGCGCCGAAGTCGTCGCGGCGCGGCTCACGCTCGCGTTCACGATCGCGACGGGCCAGAACCGGCGAGAGTTCCAGGTCGAGTTCCTCGACGCGGACGGTCAGGGTGCGCAGAACGTCTTCGTTCAGGCCCAGCTGACGTTCCATTTCCTTCACGGCCGCCGGCGGGGCGTCGATCGCGAGAAGGGAGTAATGGCCCTTGCGGTTCTTCTTGATGCGGTAGGTGAGGTTGCGAAGACCCCAGTACTCGATCTTGGCGACGTTTCCGCCGCCTTCTTCGATCAGAGCCTTGATCTGGTCGTTCAGGGCTTCCGCCTGTTGCGGCGAAATATCCTGCCGCGAAATAACAACGTGCTCGTAGAGCGCCATTTTTTCCTTTTCCCATTTGGAAGGCGGCGCGTCCTGCGGCGGGAGGCCGCGGGAAGCGATGGATCTCAGGCGCGGCGGCCAGGAAGCTCCTGACCCGTTCGCGTTCCGGCTTGAGACCGCCTTCCGTGAAGAGGCGCGCTAATACGGGAAAATCGGTTGTAGAGCAAGGCTGCTCGCTCGCCGGGCCCCTTCCGCCAGACGGGGAAGGGGCGGGCGGGGCCTACTTCTTCTTCGGGTGGCTGGCGTTCCAGGCCTTCACAGCGGTCATGGTCTCGGTCACGTGGTCGTTGGCCTTCATGTCCGAATAGGCGTGGAGCACCTGGCCGGTCGGCGAGATCACGTAGGACGTGCGGCTGGACCAGCCTGGGCGCACGGCCAGGGTGGCGTCATAGCTGGCGGCGATCTTGGCGCTGGGGTCGGCGGCGACCGGGAACTTGCCCGAGCACTTCTCGGTATCGGCCGAGAACGAAGCCAGCTTGTCGAGATTGCCTGAGGTCACCCCGATGACGGTGGCGCCCTGCTTCTTGAAGTCGTCGGTGGCCTCGGCGAACAGGCGGGCCTCCAGATTGCAGCCGGCGGTCTCGGCGGCGGGGAAGAAGTACAGCACGACGGGCCCCTTCTTGCGGGCCTCGGCCATCGAGAAGGTGATCGGCTTGCCGGCCTGGTAGCCCTGGGCGGTGAAGTCGGGGGCCTTGGCGCCTTCCTTCAGAGCCGCGAAGGCTGGGGTGGCGGCCAAGGTGGCGAGGGCGGCGGCGAGGGCGAGACGGCGCATGCGGTATTCCTCCGGGTTGTGGAGATTATACGGAGCGTCGGCTGGTTTGTCTTCGCGGCGCTTCAGGTTCGCCGCGGGGGCTGGCCTGACCCTCGGAATAGGTTAGAGAGCTTGCTCCTGGTTTCGGCGCGGATCACCTCCCATGGACAAGACAGCCCTGACGCGGCACGCCCATCGCGTTCTGCGCGATGCGATCATTCCGGAGCTGCCCAAACCTTATTTCGGCAAGGTGCGTGACAACTACGATCTGCCCGATGGGCGGCGGATCATCATAGCCAGCGACCGGATCAGCGCCTTTGACCGCATCCTGGCGGCCATCCCCTTCAAGGGGCAGGTCCTGACCCAGACCGCCCGCTTCTGGTTCGAAAAGACCGCCGACATCTGCCCCAACCACGTCCTGAGCTATCCGGACCCCAATGTGGTGATCGGTCGGCGGCTGGACATCCTGCCGGTTGAGATCGTGGTGCGCGACTATCTGGCGGGAACCACGGGCACCTCGATCCTGACGCTCTACAAGCAAGGCCAGCGGGAGATGTACGGCCATACGCTGCCGGACGGCCTGGCCGACAATCAAAAGCTGCCCAAGCCGATCATCACCCCGACCTCCAAGGCTTTCGATGGCGGCCACGACGAGCCGCTGACGCCCGAGCAGATCGTGGCGCAGGGGCTGCTGACCGCCGAGCAGTGGGACACGCTCTCGACCTATGCGTTGGCCCTGTTCGCGCGCGGACAGGAGATCGCCGCCGAGCGCGGCCTGATCCTGGTCGACACCAAGTATGAGTTCGGGACCGACGCCGAGGGCCAGATCATCCTGGCGGATGAAATTCACACACCGGACTCCAGCCGCTACTGGTTTGCGGAGAGCTATCCCGAGCGGTTCGCGGCCGGCCAGCGGCCCGAGAGCTTCGACAAGGACTTCGTGCGCGCCTGGGTCGCCGAGCGCTGCGATCCCTACAAGGATCCGATCCCGGAAATCCCGGCGGAGATGCTGGTTGAGACGGCGGCCGTCTATATCCAGGCCTTTGAGACCATCACCGGCCAGACCTTCGTGATCGACGAGAGCGACGAACCCGTTTTGGAACGGATTCGCCGCAATCTCGCGGAGTTCTTCTAGAACGTCTGGCGGAAGGTCACCCCGATCGTGCGGGGTTGGTTGGTTTGATAGCCGTAGCGGGCGCGCAGCCCGCGCTCCCGGTCGATGGAGAGCAGGGCGCGTTCGTCCGTCAGGTTCTGGACGAACAGCGCCAGTTCGAAGTCGCGATAGCGCAGGCCGCCCCGCAGGTTGACGATCTGATAGTCCGGCAGCTCCAGCGGGAAGCTAAGGGTTGAAACGCTCGGCGCGCCGATCCCGAACAGAGGAACGGTGCGGGGATTGTCCTCCTGGTCGGAGACCTGGGTGAAGCGGTCGCCGACATACTGCCAGGTGAGGTTGCCGAACGGCGTCCATTCCCCCCACTGATCGCCGACATAGTTGAGGCTGAACGCGGCCTGGAACTCTGGAACCGTGGGGAGGCGGTTGCCATCCCGCAGACCTTGGATTGGCACGCCGGCGGCGTCCTCGACGCTCGAGGTCAGCTCGGCGTTGTTGTAGGAGGCCGAGGCGGCGACGTCGAAGTTGTCGTTCAAGCTGTAGGAGAGTTCGGCCTCGACACCCGCGGACTTGGCCTTGGGGACGTTGACGATCACGCGTGAGGAGCAACTGCCGGCGTCGATGGTGGCCTGCAGGTTCTCTATGTCGGCATAGAAGGCCGCCAAGGTCAGCGTCCCGCGTCGCTCGGCGAACTGCGCCTTCATGCCAGCTTCGTAGTTCCACACCGTCTCGTTGTCGAAAGCCGGCGTGGACAGCGCGTTGAAGGTGGCGAAATCAGCCGGGGTGCAGAGCGGCCGGTTGAGCGGGTCGTTGATGCCGCCGAGTCGAAAGCCCTTCGAGGCCTGGGCGTTCAGGGTGATGTCGTCGGTGGCCTTGTAGGCGACGATGACCCGGGGCGCGAAGTCGTCGGCGTCGGTATCGCCCGGCACGTCGATGGTGCGCTCGGCGAAGATGCCGTCAAATGTGAGGGTGCGGGTTTCCTCGTAGCTCGACCAGCGCAGGCCGGCGGTGATGTCCAGCCGCTCGTTCACCGACCACGTGCCTTCGCCGAACAGGGCGTACTGGTTCTGATCGTAAGGAACGACCGAGTAGTAGAGCGCGTCCTTTGGCGCGGCGGGTCCTGCCGTCGGAATACCGGTCAGGGCCTCGAAGCCGCGAACGTCCAGGATCTGGGAATAGTCGCGCTTCACGTCGCTATAGAAGCCGCCGATCACCCAGGCGAAGGGGCCGTCGTCGGTGTTGGCGAGGCGAATTTCCTGAGTGAAGGACTTGACCTTGGTCGCGTCGTTGAGCGGCGCGTTCAAGGTGTAGACCGGTTCTGGCAGGCCGATGGAACCGCCGGTGATCGAACCCGTCAGCGCCGTGGCGTCGCGGATCACCAGCACGTCACGGTCCTGGTAGGTCGAGATCGAGGTCAGGGCGAGACCGCCGAAGTCATACTGGATCGTCAGGTCGGCTAGCAGCAGTTCGTCTTCGAACTTCTCCCGAAGCTGGGTGAACTGCTCCAGATCGCCTAGCGTCACCGCGGGGCGGGTGGTCGTGTAGGGATTGGCGAGGATGTTGAAGAGATCGACCCGGTTGAAACCGTCCACGTCGATCTTCTGGTACAGCACGCGCGGGGTGATGCTGAGCTTGTCGGTGGGCTGGATGAGCAGCGCGGCGCGAACGCCGGCGCGGGTCCCGCCATTGACGTCCTGGTCCACCCAGCCGCCCGGCTGCACAGCGTCAATGAAGCCGGCATAGTCGGTGGCGTACCCGACGACCCGCAGAGCGACCTTGTCGCTGAACGGAACATTGATCATCGCCTTGATCTCAGCGCCGGTCTGGCCGTCCTTGACGCCGCTGAGCGTGGCCTCGACGGCGCCTTCCATCCCCGCGGTGGTCGGCTGGTTGGTGATGTAGCGGACGGTGCCAGATAGCGATCCTGAACCATAGAGCGTGCCTTGCGGGCCGCGCAGCACCTCGACCCGGTTAAGGTCGAAAAGATCGATATCCGGCGTGAACAGCGAGAGCGAGATCACCGACTCGTCGAGATAGACGCCGACCTGTTCCTTCACGCCGGGCTGGTCGCGGACGATCTGGCCGGCCGAGATGCCGCGGATCGCGACCTGGCTCTGACCGGGGCCGAGATTCTGCACCGTGAAGTTGGCGATGTTGCGCGAGAGTTCCTCAATATTGGT
>NZ_JAURWM010000030.1 GCF_030654915.1 Phenylobacterium sp.
CCGCCAGAGGCAGAGGCATAGCCATCAAAACCTACGAGCCGCCGCTCCAGGCCGCGAGGTCACTCAGATGACGCCCT
The DNA here is from genome assembly GCF_030654915.1 of Phenylobacterium sp. Classification (GTDB taxonomy): domain Bacteria; phylum Pseudomonadota; class Alphaproteobacteria; order Caulobacterales; family Caulobacteraceae; genus Phenylobacterium. The sequence continues at coordinate 78 of NZ_JAURWM010000030.1, forward strand.
GGGCGCGCATGGCCTCGGCGACGCGTACGAAACCCGCGATGCTCGCCCCCAGGACATAGTCGCCTGGCGCCCCGTATTCCTCTGCGGTCGCCGCGCAGCTGTCGTGAATGCCGCGCATGACGGCGGCCAGACGCGCCTCGGTTTGCTCGAAGCTCCAGCTGTCGCGGGAGGCGTTCTGCTGCATTTCGAGCGCCGAGGTGGCGACGCCGCCCGCGTTGGCCGCCTTGCCCGGCGCGAAGAGGATGCCGCCAGCCTGGAAGGCGCGGACCGCCTCTGGCGTCGAGGGCATGTTGGCGCCCTCGGCCACGGCCATCACGCCATTCCGGAGCAGGCTGGCGGCGTCCTTGCCGGTGAGTTCGTTTTGCGTGGCGCAGGGGAGGGCGACGTCGCACGGCACGTCCCAGATCGAGCCTTCGGCGATATAGTGCGCGCCGGCGCCTCTAAGGCCGACATAGTCGCAGATCCGGCCGCGTCGCAGCTCCTTGATCTCCTTGACGAGCGCCACATCGATGCCCGCCTCATCGACGATGTAGCCGTCGGAATCCGAGCAGGCGACGACCTTTCCGCCGAACGCCTGGATCTTCTCCATGGCGTAGACAGCCACATTTCCGGAGCCGGAAACCACGGTGCGTTTGCCCGGGCCGCCTCGGTCAGGATCAGCTTGTCCAGCGTCAGGTCCGATACCGCACGCCGCAGCCGCGTGTTCTCCAGCTCCAACGCCTTGAGCCACTTGACCTTCTTCATGCCGCCGTACTCCGCCCGCCAGCGGAAATAGGTCGTCTACGTCACCGCGATCGTCTTCACCGCCTCGGCGATCGACTTGCCCTGACCTGTCAGCACATCAACCTGACGCAGCTTGGCGACGATCTCTTCCGGCTTGTGGCGCTTCCTTGCCATCGTTCCATCCATCCAAAATGGTCCTCGGACCAACATAAGGGACGGACCACTTCAAGGGGCGCAGACCAGAGGTCACCCCATGAGTTCGAGGGGTCTTGTCATTTGAATGAAAAGACAGGCGAACAAGCTCTGCTATTGTAAATGCAACGCCGGGCACGGTCGGACACCCGGCGGGTGAACCGTGGCTAGGACTCACGCCACTCAAACGTGTCGGAGGGGCGCATGACAAACTACCTCTTTTACCCGCACCTGCGGGATGGCTCGATTTCGATGTTCGAAGCCCACGAACTTGCCAGCGACGCCGAGGCCCTGCTGAAAGCCGAGGCTGTACTTCTGGCCCACGTTTCGGCGATGGAGGTGGTGGTCTGGGATGGCGACCGACAGATCGGCAAGTCCATCCGCCAGATAGCTTAGCCATTGGCTCTCGTCGGCGCGCCGGCGTTTTCTAGGCGCCTCTGTGATCCGTGAGGCCGTCTCGGTGACAAGGAAGTTGCCTTTCAAGCTTCCTCTCGCCGCCTAAGCGGGGCTGTGCGATAACTGAATACAATGATCGTCGAGTTCTTGCCTGCGAACCGCGCACGACTACGGCGACAACGCCGGGCGCCGATCCTCTACATCGTTATGGCCATCGTTGGCTTCGTGGGCGCCGTGGCGCTTGCGATCTGTCACTGAGCGCCAGGGGTCGGCGAGACGAATAGCCACACAGCGCCGCCGAATAACAAATTGAATTGGCCGCGAAACGGCCGATAGCTTCCTTCAGCGTGCGGCGAACGGGTTCGCACGCAGCGGGTTCAGGCCTGCGGCGTCCCAGCCCACCTTGGTTGGCTGGGACGTTGCGCGACCCTTCGGTCCACGATTTTCACGACTCCAGACCCTCCACGGTATCGAACGGTGTGGCTAACGGTGATGCCGGGCGGCGCTCCGTGAGTCTGGCACGGTCCCTGCCGCCAACGCGCAGCGGCGGCAGGGACGGACAGGCAGTATCAGTCGCCGCTATTGTCTTCCGTCGGCGCACCGGGGCCATTTTTCTTGAAGCTGTCGATGGCGTTCTGGGCAGAAGACTTGGCCTTATA
>NZ_JAURWM010000031.1 GCF_030654915.1 Phenylobacterium sp.
CGAGGGGGTCACAGGTTCAATCCCTGTCGCATCCACCAACTTTCTCCAAACCTTTCAACCGCTTGAAGTTTCTCCCCATTGGGGAGCCGCTCGACGCTGTTTGCTGCACCAACGGGGTTCACAATCGTCCCTCTGACGATGCCTCAACACGCTGCGATGTAAGGGTTTTCGGCCCCTCAGACTGCTGCACCAATGTGGTTCACAAACCGGCCAAACGGTCGCCTTCACCGTCTTCACGGTCGAGGCCACACTTGGGGGAGCGACAGTCGGGCCTGATCGTCAGGGGAAGAGTCTTCTATCTTCGGATGAGGGTGGCCGTTCGCATCGGTGTCCTCGATGCGATCGCTCACCAGCGCCTTCCAGCGCCGGTTCGGGGTCTCGCCCGGCCGCGTGAAGACACGCTCCGCGATCTGAAATCAAAGTCCGGCGATCGGAAAGACAGCCCGATCCCCCGGCCTTGAAGTCACGGAGTCGTCTCCTCGGGCTCGAAGATCGGTTCCGGCAACCAGTTGCCGACATAGGCCTCCCGCCTGGCGCGCGCCGACTTCAGGGTGAGAATTCGAGCGCTGGGTCCGCCTCGAACGACGGCGAGTTGGCGACGTCGATCACGGCTTGCGCGCCGCTCAGCGCCTCGGCCAGACGGCAGCCATCGCGAAAGTGACATCGCCGCGCATGGTTTTTGCGGAGAGCGGACATCTGGGATGTGAGCGGGCCGTTGCTGACTTGGGAGGCCTCGCCAGGCATCCGCCTTCTAAGCGGACGTGCGGAACGTCCGCTTGGAGCCGATAAGCCGCTCAATGTGCCGTGTTAATGCGATCCAGGCGCCGAGTGGCTGGAGGACGATGTGCGTCACGCGCCGAGGCGCAGCGTAGAGCCACGCTTGCGATCGTTGATCGCACGACCGGCCAGCTGGACTCTAGGGCCCAGCTGGCCGAGCGAGGACGGCCCTTGGTTTGACGCGCAGACTAGAAGCTGACGCGCACCGTCGCGCCATAGGTCCGGGGCTGGCCCAGGAACGCATTGTAGGTGCCTGCTTGCGCGGGCCCGTCGTAGGCCACCTGATAGTAGTCCTCGTCGAAGATGTTCTGCCCCCAGAGCTCCAACGCCCACTTCTCATCTTCGGGGCCAACGCTCACGCGCGCGTTCACCAGCGTAAAGCCCTTCTGGACCTTCAGCGGATTGAGGTCAGACCCGGTGTTGGTGGTCGAGGTGTACTTGGCGCTGACATTGACCCGCCCCATCAGATCGCCGGTGATCGCGCGCTCGTAGGTCACAGCGCCCGATGCGGAGTAGAGCGGAGCCAGCGACAACCGCGAACCCGGCAGACGTGAACATCCAGCCGGAAGCGGAGCTGCGATGGTCCCGCCGGTGCAAGGCTGCCCCAGCTTGCTGCTCACCTTGTCGGCGTACTGGGTCTCGGCATAGGTGAGGCCGCCTTGGAGCGTGAGGCCGCGCGTGGGCATGTAGACAACATCGGTGTCGATGCCGCGAGACACCACCTCAGGCACGGACGTCACGGTGAAGACAATGCCGTTGAAGGCGTTGAGCTGGAAGTCGGTGAACTTCTGGTAGAAAATCGTGGCGTTCAAAAGCAGGGTGCGATCGAGCAAGGTGTTCTTCAATCCAAGCTCGTAGGAATCGACGAACTCGGGCGCGAAGCTCGTGTCGTGGATCGGCTGCAACGAGCCTTGGGCCGTCGCCGATTGTTGCGGATTGGGCGCCAGAGGGCGGCCAGTCGCCGTGATGCTGGCCACGCAGGCGTTGCTCATCGCGGTGTTGGCTTGGTACGGGCAAGCAAGCCGGTCGAGGTTGTAGCCGCCGGCTTTGTAGCCACGGGCATAGGATCCGTAGGCCAGGACCTGTTCATTGATCCGATAGGCCGCTTTGATGGTCCCCGTCACAGCCTCCTCAGAGATGGACTGCTCGGTCTGCAAGTCATTGAACAAGTAGTTCTGGAAGGTGGCGCATTGCAGCGGAGAGACAGCGATGGCGGTGGCGCTTTGGCCTAGGCGCGTGGCCAAGGTGGCGCAGCCGAGGCCGTTATCGGTGTTGTCGTAACGCGTATTGAGGTCCTTCTTCTCGTGCGTGTAGCGAAGACCCCCTGTCAGCTCGAGTTGGTCAGTGACCTGGTAGCTGTTGTTGGTGAACAACGCGAAGGTCTGACCGTCCTGGTCGTAGCGATCTTGCTGCCCGGCGCCTGGGGCGTAGCTCGTGCCCGTCGGACGTCCCTGAAGCGTGCTGACCAGGTTCGGGTTGGTCCCGCCCGAGAACAACAGGCTGGCATAGGTCTCGAACTGGTTTCCGTATCGGACCTGTGAGTTGTTCGAGATCAGCTTCTCGTTCGCGTAGAAGGCGCCGACCAACCAGTTGAGCTTCTCGCTCGCGCCCGCGAGCCGCAGTTCCTGGCTGAACTGCTTGAACTGGGTACGGTTCGAACCGTCATTCGGCGAATAGATGATGTCGACATTGGTGAAGTCGCCGTCCGAGCCGTACAGGCGCTTCCAATCGCGATAGGCGGTGATGGACGTAAGCGTGGCGCCGCCGAGCCACTCCAGATCCCAATTCGCCTCGGCCGAGATGCCGGCGTCTTCGATGTTCTGGGTGTTGAGACGGTTGGCGTAAGCCATACGTTCGAACGGCGCGGCCGGGATCGCAACGCCGCTGGCGCCGCCGGGCGAAAGCGCCCGGACAATCGCGCCCGTCGGCCCGGTCAATATCTGAACGCCCGCGCAGCAGGTCTCCTGCCGCTTGGAGTAGTCGGCGATGACGTTGACGTTGAAACCGTCGGTGGGGACGTAGAGCGCCTGGCCCCGCAACGTGTAGAAGTCCTGGTTCTGATCGTTGTCGAGGGTCCGGGGCCCAGCGCCGGTGTTCACATCGACATAACCGTCACGCTTGCGAGCGGCCACGAACAGCCGCCCGGCGAGCTGATCCTCCACAATCGGACCCGTGACGGACACCGACCCGCCGCGACCGTTGAAGTTGGAGACGGTCGCCTCGGCGTTGGCTTGGAACTGGAATTCGGGGCGCTTGGTGAGAATGTTGATGACGCCCGCGGAGGTGTTCTTGCCGAACAGCGTGCCCTGCGGTCCCTTGAGCACCTCAATGCGCTGAAGCTCGCCGAGATCGCCGAACGCCACGCCGGTTCGCGGCCGGTAGACGCCGTCGACGACCACGCCGACCGAGGACTCCAGGCCGATATTGTCGCCGACCGTCCCAACGCCGCGAATACGCGCGGTCGTCGAAACCTCGCTGGAGGTCGAGGTCACGGACAGGCCGGGCGCCAGGATGGTCAAGTCCTTGATGTCCTTGACGCCAGCATCCTGGAGGAGCTGCTGCGGGATCGCGGTGACGACGATCGGCACGTCCTGGAGACTTTGCTCGCGCTTTTGAGCGGTGACGACGATCTCGTCGACGGTGGAGCCTTCCCTCCCGCTCTCTTGGCTATGAGCGGCCGAAGCCAGGGCGAGCACGGCGAGAGAGGCCGTAGCGCAAGCCATTACCGAGTGGCGCATCTTATGTATTTCCCCCTGTCGGCTAAGCCGAACTTTGACGACGCCCGCCCTTGGTGGCCGGACGATTGCTCTAATTCTGAATGACGACCCGCGTTTAAATCGCAATCAGGTCAATATTCGCTCACACACAGATAGATATGCGAGCAACAACTAACGAAAAAATCTCTGCTTCTGCGGTAATATCTCGATCTGAATATGATCTTATCGCCATATTACATTGGAATATTTATTGCGCCTTCACGGAATCTAATGATCGCGATGAGTTTAGCCTGGAGGCATCCGAAATTCTTTCGCCGGCACTAACAGGGCGCACAACGTCTCGTCAAGCAAGTTACTCGCATTTTCTGGCGTTAGCCCTGGCGACCTGAGCGGGCCCTTGCGGGGGAAAGCCCGCACGAGAGAAGCGCCCGACCTCGATCTGTTTCGGCCTCTCGCCCGCCTGAAACGACCCGCAGGTCTAGTCACTTGCTTTAAAAGATGCATATGGTAGCGAGCATGGAAATGCGCTGCGGCAGCGCATGATCGCGTTGGAGATTTCGCATGAAAGTCGAGCGCTTGGCGCCTGTGCAGACCACGCTGCGCCCCAGCAATCACCCGTACCTCAACGGAGCGTGGACACCGCTCTATGAGGAGGTCGACGCCTTCGACCTTGAGGTCATTGAAGGCGTCATTCCCAGCGACATCGACGGCGTCTATCTTCGGAACACTGAGAATCAGGTCCACGAACCACTGGGCAAGCACCATCCGTTCGACGCCGACGGCATGCTCCACCAGATCAGCTTCCGAAACGGCAAGGCCGACTACCGAAACCGCTTCATCCGCACGCGGGGTTTCGTCGCCGAGCAAGAGGCCGGGCAATCGCTGTGGGGCGGGTTGATGGACGGCCCGGGGATCTCGCAGCGCCCAGGATTTGGCGCGCATGGCGGCCTGAAGGACTCCTCGTCCACGGACGTGGTCGTTCACGGGGGCCGGGTCGTCTCGACCTTCTACCAGTGCGGCGAAGCCTATCTGCTGAACCCCGAAACCCTTGAGCAGGACGGGATCGCCGGCTGGGCGCCGCTGGACGGCGTTTCGGCGCATACCAAGATCGACGAAGCGACCGGCGAAATGCTGTTCTTCAACTACTCAAAGCACGCGCCGTACATGCACTATGGCGTCGTCGATCGGGACGGAAAGCTCGCGCACTATGTGCCGGTGCCGCTACCCGGCCCCCGGCTGCCGCACGACATGGCCTTCACCAAGAACTACTCGATCCTGAACGACCTGCCGGTGTTCTGGGATCCGGAACTGCTAAAGCGCAACATCCACGTCAGCCGGCTGCATCCAGGCGTCCCCTCCCGTTTCGCGGTGATCCCGCGCTATGGCGACACGGCGGACATCCAATGGTTCGAGGCCGACCCCACCTACATCCTTCACTTCCTCAACGCATACGAGGAGGGCGACGAGATCGTGATGGACGGGTACTTCCAGGAGAACCCGACACCCCGACCGATCGAGGACGCCCCAGAGGGCTACGGCCACATGATGGCCTTCCTTGATGAGCACAGCTTCCGACCCAAGCTGCACCGCTGGCGCTTCAACCTGAAGACCGGCGCGACCCAGGAGCAACACCTCGACGAGAGGCTCCTTGAGTTCGGCATGTTCAACCAGCGCTATGCTGGCAAGCCTTACCGCTATGCCTATTCCACGACGACCAAGCCGGGCTGGTTCCTGTTCAACGGCTTCGTGAAGCACGACCTGCAGACCGGAGAGTCGTGGCAGATCACCTTGCCCGAGGGTCGCTACGCCAGCGAGGCGCCCTTCGTCCCGCGCATCAACGCCCAGGACGAGGACGACGGCTATCTGGTCAGCTTCATCATCGACGAACATGCCGGACGCTCGGAGTGCGTGCTGATCGACTGCAAGCAGTTCGAACAGGGTCCGGTCGTTCGCATCGCCCTACCCCACAAGATCTGCAGCGGCACCCATAGCGTCTGGGCCGACCGCGCCTTCATCGAGAACGGCAAGATCGAGGCCTAGAGGGCCGCCAGCACAGGTCCAAAAGAGAGAACTAGGGATGGAACTTAAGCACAGCGTCGCCCTGGTGACGGGTGGCAATCGGGGAATCGGCGAGGCCTTCGTGCGCGCGTTTCTCGCGGCTGGCGCAGAGCGGGTCTATGTCGGCGCGCGCGACCCGGCTAACGCCCAACATCTGGTCGACGAAGGCGGCGGCCGGGTCATCGCTATCGCGCTGGACGTCAGCAAGCCCGAGCAGATCGAGGCCGCCGCCAAGCAATGCCAGGATGTGAACATCGTCGTGAACAACGCCGGGCAGTTCACCATGCAAACCCTCCTCACTGCGCCGGACATGTCCGGCGCGCGTGAGGAGATGGAGGTCAACTACTTCGGCCCGCTGGCCATGAGCCGAGCGTTCGCGCCCATTCTGGCCCGGCATAGCGAAAGCGCGATCGTGAACGTGCTGTCAGCAGGCGGAATCGTCGCAGTGCCCGGAATGGGCGGATACAGTCCATCCAAGTTCGCGGCGCGCGCGATGTCGACCTGTCTGCGCGGCGAACTCGCGCCGCAGAACACCTCGGTCATCGCGCTAATCGTGGGCTCCGTCGACACGCGGATGGCCAGCCATGTCGACGGCGCCAAGGAGACCCCCGACAGCGTCGCCCAAGTGGGCCTCAAGGCGATCCGCCGGGGCTCCGACGAGATCGATACGGACTACATGGCCGTGGAAGTCCGCGCGCACCTCGCCCGCGATCCCAAGGGTCAGGAACTTCAGATGCGCCGCTCGCTGTCAGGCGGGCCGGTGAGCACAGGTCGATAGGCGTACCCATGACCCCAGAAAACTATCTCGCTCTCGGCGAGGCTTTTGTCGCCGCGATTCAGTCCGGCGAGGCCGAAGAGGTCCGTCGGTTCTACGCCCCGGACGCCAAGCTCTGGCACAACACCGACGGCGTCGAACAAACCGTCGAGCAAAATCTGAAAGCGCTCGCCTGGTTCAAGCGCAATCTTCCCGATCGCAACTACCGGGTCCTGCGCCGCGAAGCGCTCGCGGACGGTTTCATGCAGCAGCACGTCCTGGAAGCAACCCTGCCCGACGGGACCAGATGGTCCCTCGACGCTTGCGTTGTGGTGCGGGTGAAGGACGGCCTCATCACCCGGCTGGACGAATACATCGACGGAGTTCGCACCGCCGAGCTGGCCAACGTCCGGCGCCAAGCCGACTAGGGCCCGTGGCGCGCCAGCTGAGGGCGCGCCGCCCACCTAAGCCTTACACAAAACTGAAAGAGGCGCGCCCGCAAGGACGCGCCTCTTCGCTGTTACGCTTGGTTACGCTTGATCGCGAGGCTTTGGCGGCCAAGGGATGAAGGCCGAGGTGCGGCGAGCATAGTCCTCATAGTCCGGCTTACGCCGGCGCATCCTGCCCTCGACGGTCGGCATGCCGCTCCACCGCGTGAGGGTGTAGATGAGATAGGCGGGGCCAATGACCGAGAAGAGCCCAAGCGTGGTCTCGGCGGCGACCAGCCACAACCCCACCCAGACGCAGGCGTCACCGAAATAGTTCGGATGACGCGTATAGCGCCACAGCCCCTGATCCATCACCTTGCCGGCGTTCTCCGGGTTCTTCTTGAACCGCACGAGCTGCCAGTCAGCCAGGCTTTCGAACAGCAAGCCGCATACCGCCAGCACCGCGCCAGCAATCCCGACGACGCCCAACTGCGCGGGTTCGTCGGCGACCTGGCCCAACTGCACCGGCAAGCAGGTCAGCCACAGAAGCGGCATCTGCACCGCGAACACCAAACGAAACGCCGCATGGCCATAGCCCCACCCGTGCTCGGCCTTGGCCTTTTCGAACATCCTCACGTACCGCCGATCAGGCCCGTGATCACGCCAACGCCACAGCATGTAGGAGCCGAGCCGCAGCGCCCAAGCGACGCAAATGGCGGTCAGGACGATCCGGCGCTGAGTGCCGCCTCCGGTCTGGAGAAAGGTGGAGATGGCCACCACGCCCATGCCCAGGCCCCACAGGCTATCGACCGGGGTGACGTCGCGCATTGCGACGCAAATGGCCCAGGCGATCACGAAGAGCGCGAGGATCACGCCCGCGTTCACCGCCAGGATGGTCACAAATTCAGGCATTGGCACTTCCCCCTATTTTTGAGCCCACAGTCAGCGAGCGATGTTTCAGTCTCTGGATCTGGCGTGACGAGGCCGCCGACAAACTAGGCGCGGCCACCATTGAACGGTGTTGCGAGGGGCCGCGTCATCAGGCCGGCCGGGGCCGCACAGACCAACGGAATCGCATTGATCACCGTGCCGGCGACGCCGATCTGCTCAGCCGAGGTCGGGCTCGTGTCGCCTTCGCGCTTCTCCATCTCGACGGAGATTTTCACGCCAGGCTGACCCTTGATGTGAATTCGCCAGAGCGGAGGGTCGATTTCCGGAAGATGGGCGGTCTCCATGTACCAGTGGATCGACATCGTCAGCCGCCGCTGCCCCTCGACCAGTCCGTGCCAACGCCAGTTGACGTGGCTGATCGAGCCTTGCGCAATCTGACCGGCGGCGATGCTCAGGGGCTCGGAGGCCGCGAACACCCGGTGATCGGTCTCGACGGCGTCCAGGGCCAGACCCAGATGCTCGGCCATCGCTGAAAGCACCTCGGCATACATGCCGTTGAGCGAGCTCGCCGGTCCCCACGCTTCATCGTTGGGGTCGACCGCAGCCGGATCGGCGCCAAAGCCGAGCACTCGAAACACGTAGTCAGGATTGCGCACCACCCGGCAATCCACGCTTTCGACCACCTCGACATGGTCGAGGGCCGAACAGACGCCCGTGGCGACGACCGCGAGTTGCTCGGCCACATAACCCGGGTTGAGCCCTGCGGCCATCAAGGTCGCGCCGCCCTCGACGCAGGCCGCCTCCAGCGCAGCCAACCGTTCTCCATGCCAGTGCTTGGAGCGACTATAGCCATTGATACTGATCACGTTCTTGCCGGAGGCCAGCAACCGCAGGATCTCCGCGTCATGCGAACCGTAGGGCGGAGCCAGGCGGGCGCAATGAACGACCACGTCGGCGTCCAGCGCAAGGATGTCCTCGATGGAGCGGGTCGCGATCACCCCTGTGGTCGGCCGTCGCGCGATATCGCCAGCATCACGTCCGGCCTTGTCGTCGCCGTAAACGAACAGCCCAACGAGCTCCATTTCCGGATGGTCGATGATCGCGCGCAAGCACGTCTTGCCCATGGCGCCGCTCGCCCACTGGATTACACGCCGCTTCATGGTTCGCTCAGCCTGCTCCAATAGGTCTCGTTATGCAAGGAACTACATATGTCAGGCCCGAGGCACAATCAGAAGATTGGAATCTTCGGAGTTCTCACTGGCGGCGAAGCTGGAGCCGTGAGCGCGCCACCATCACTTGCTTGACGAGATGCTCACCAGCCGCCTAGATTCCGCGGAAAGCGAGGAGGAAAATCGGGAACCGCACTTCAGCGTCGCGCCATCGCAAAGCGCTGGCCCGCGCGACACCTCCTGCCCCCTCGGCTTTCCGCCAA